>CALZGM010000020.1 GCA_945787015.1 uncultured Roseburia sp. | reverse complement strand
TTTTCGTATAAATTTACATTATGCCTAAAATAATTTACTGAACAAAATATCTATTCCACCTTAAAATCCCGAATCAGTTTCCATGTCGGCAAAGCATTTCCCTTATAATCAAACAAGGCCTGATTTGCCCATTCATTGCCGCATGGGCCTGGATCATTGATATATTTTAGAGATGCCGGTGTTGCCCATCCGGAGCCCTTTACCGGAATCCACGCCGGTTCCCAATAGAAAAAGCCCTTGCCTTTACCGCCTTTGATATGGCTGACTCGATTTAAGAAATCCTCCATAAAGTCATACTGCCCCTGTACGGTCATCGGATACTCAATCTTTTCTACCAGAGCCGGTCTGGTTGCATAGCCTTTTCGTTCCTCATCAGATAGCTGTTCATATTCCTTGTAATCTTCCATAGTATAGCCCATAGATACCTCAGCTACAACTAAGTCTTTGCCATAGCGTTCTGCAATGTCATTCATATTGTTGGTCAACATATCTAAAGTTCCGTGCCAGAACGGATAGTAAGACAAACCGATGATTTGGAACTCTTCTCCACGTTCTATAAAATTATCAAACCATTCGCGATAAAGTGCATTGTTTCCGCCATTATCCAAGTGAATCATAATCGGAACCTCTTTGTTCACTTTGCGTACACCACGGATACCTGCATTTACAAACTTTGCAATATTATCATAATTTGGAACTTTTCCTTCCGGCCAAAGCAGACCATTGGATAACTCATTGCCCACCTGCACCATGGTAATATTTACGCCTTCTTTTGCGAATACTTCCATGGTCTTTACGGTAAAGTCATACACCGCTTTTTCCAACTCTTCCACTCCAAAAGACACCCATGCTTTTGGTTTAAACTGTTTTCCAGGATCAGCCCAGAAATCACTATAATGAAAATTCAAAAGCACACCAAAGCCCGCTTCGGTTACTCTTTTTGCAATTGCAAGCGAAGTCGCCAAATCGTTTTCACCGGCCCCATAAGATTCACCCGCCTCAGACCATGGATCATTCCATAAGCGGATGCGAATCGTGTCTACATCATATTTCTTCATGATGTCTAAGAGATCCATCTCTTTTCCGTCATCGTAATATTTTGCTCCGCAGCGCTCTAATTCCAGCAATGTAGATAAATCCATACCTTTTATAAATTTCATAACTACCATCCTTTTAATGCAGAAATATTATAATTTAATAGCTTTCCCTCATAATTTTCAGGGCTTATCTTCCACTGATAGGGAGAAGTATTTAAAAACTTTTTGAAATTCCGGTTGAATGTGGATGTGTTGGCAAATCCTACCTTATTTGCTACAACATCCATGGAATCATTTCCCGATTTCATTAATTCACATGAAATTTGAATACGTGTCAAATTGATATAATCCATTGGCGACATATTCATACATGCTTCAAACACACGTCTGAAATGCGTTTCACTCATCTGGCAGATGTTCGCCAGTTCCTCAATTCGAATCGGTTTGGCATACGCTACTCTTACATATTCCAAAGCCGCAGAAATCTGAGTACTGCATACTTTTCTTCGTTTATCCGAAAGTTCCGATGTAACCTCACTTAAACGAATCAATTCTACCATCATAGATAAAAGCATACCCTCTACTGCTTCTTTATAATGGGCATTTTTTCTACGCATCTCATCTAAAATCATTTTTATCTGCGCTGCAAGAACCGGACACTCCGTTTCCTCCATAAAAAATGCACGTCTGTTAATTCCCTGCAAAATTTCCCTCTGATACATTTCATCTCCCGGATATAGTTTTGCAATTACCATCATTGGATCCAAAAACAGATATTCCCAATAGGAAGGACCTTTTCCTTCTTCACTAATGGTCGTGTGCGGATAACTCGCCGGTATCAGACTAACCATTCCCGGCTTATAGAAAAAAGCTGTTTCATCCAACACAAGTTTTCCTGTTCCATCCTTACAATATCCGATTTCATAGAGATTATGAAAGTGCATATTCGGTTCATCATGTCCATATTCGCGAATCCAGCTTTCACCAACTAAGGCAAGCACCATCTCGTTCTGTGGTACGTCATAGAAACGCAGTTCCATTACCTCTCTTTTTTTTGCCATAAGCCTATCTCCTAAAAAAAACTTGCATGCTATCTGTGAAATGGTGTCTCCGACAACATGCAAGTCTTTTCCTACTTCTTAATCGAAGTCAAATTTTGTAAATCTGGTATGCATTGCTTTATAGCGGGTGCGAACCATTTCATTTCCTGCTAATACATCTTCTTCCGTTCCGGTAAACTGGCAACGCATACAATAAAACTCATTTTTATCTTTATCAAAAAACATATCAATATCTAAATCACGCATAAAGCATGAAGGACATCTGTAATTTAGTCTGCCTTTTCCAGATTGAGCCATGTTGAGAATACCTCCTTATCTGATACTGTCTTTTTGTAACCCAGTGTAAACATTGGAGAGAATGCATATCCCTCACGGATATAACCTTCTGCATCATTCTCTGTTGTTAGGGAAACCTTTGTTTCGATTGCCGGTATTACCGCAGATACTTCTGTTGCACCTGCAACTGATGCCTCACGGCATTTGTATTCATAAGTAATGGTCTCTGTTGCATCGCCCTTAGCGGTTAAAGTAATACCTGTCATATCCTCCGGATATTCGGTTGTACCATAACATGCAACCATGTACTCATTAATCTCTACTTTTGCAGTTGGATCGCTCATCTCTAAAATGTTTCTTTCAATACGAATCGCGCCGCTTCCTTCTTCAAAGTACTCTTTTGTCTGAAGTTTTACGGTCAGACCATCAAATTCAATATCCACCGGATCCAGGGTCAGAATACGTGTTACTTTACCGGCTGCATCTTTCTCTTCTGAGAAATGAGCCTTTGTACGGCAAAGACATAAATCTACCTCTTCTCCGTTATAGCATACTTTTGCACTTCGAACAGTTCCTTCACCGGCATAGTGTGTGAAATAACCTGCACGGTATTTTTCCTGAATCAAGAATGGATAAGATGCATCCTGAACATGCTTTGTACCGATACCAACTTCCCATTTCAGCTTTGCAGCGTATGGACGAAGGTCTACAATCGCACCGCCCTGATCCATGTTTACACAAGCTCTCATATATGGGTCGCAGTACCAGAATACCTGCTTCTCTGAACCATATAAAATGTCTCTCCATAGTGCACATTCCGGTTCGGTATAATGTTTCTTTTCACGATAATAATCTGCGAACTCTGACATGGTCATATCAACAAGCTTGCCTTCTTTTTTCAGCTTGCCATAATATGCACAACCATCCTCGTAGGATTTTAAAAGTAGCTCATATGGAGCTTCCCAACGTCCCATTTTATTCATCCAGCCAGGTCCAACAAACATCATGTTGTATGCATAGCCATTGTTGTATTTTTCAAGGTCGCGATACTGATCTACTAAGTTGTAGAAGTATGGCATTTCCCAAGTCTTGGAGTCATAAATCATACCGCGTAAAACGTTCTGTGGATGCGTACCAAAGTTAGAACCATTTCCGTCATAGCATGCAATCAAATCACGAGATAAATGTGGGATTGCAACAATACCACTATCTTCTGCTTCGTTGGCAGCCGGTGCGTGCGTATTCTGTTTGGAAGGAATCCATGGTGCCCATGGGCCGCCATCAAATAAGGTATACCAGGAATTATTACAAGTATGGTAAGCCTTTGGTCCCTCTTCCCAACAGGTTGCAACTGCACATTTTACCATCGGATATTTTTCTTTGATGAAGTTCGTAAGTTCCGCATCCATATAATAAGAACCTGTTGATTCCGGATAGAAACCAAATCTTTCATGGAACTTTTCGAATACATCATTTACGATTTCCTTTTTGTCTTCCATGGAAAACATCCAGATACAAAAATCCTTTGTTTTGTATTTCTCACGGAATTCCTTACAAGGAAGTCCCAATAATGATAAGGAAATCTCATCGCCATATGTTTCGTGGTCAGCTTTTGCGAGTGCAACAGCTTCATCGTTGAAGAGTGCTGCATAAGTCATCTGAATGGTTGTTTTTAAACCATTTTCATGGGCAATACGCTGCTGTGTCTTAAAAATGTCCAAGGACTCTGTTAAGAGTGCTTTTCTTCCGATATCCTCTGTCTTGCCATGGCCGGTCACTTTTTCGGCATATTCCGGAACCATCTCAGGACGATGAATCAGATTCAATACAAATTTATCCATTTTTCTTTTCTCCCTTATGATAGAAAAATATGGAACCACCAAATTTGTGTGCGCAACTTTGTGCACCATATTTTTCGTGCAAATACGCGTTTAAAACGCCACTATCCCTTTATTTTCTTGTTGCGCAATCGGTTGTCCTATGTATAGAGTATAGACCAGTTTTTTGTTTGTGTCAATGCTTTTTTATACTATTTTAAAATGCAAATCGTACCTGCCGGCATATCAAGGATTTGTTCGTCTATGGTTACTTCTGCTCCGGTTGTCGACAGATATCCACGAATATCCATTCCTTCCAGAGCAGTTCCTGTCAGGTCAACGGAAATCGCCTCTTCCAAAGACGTATTATATACAATTCCAATCACACTTCCCTCATAGGTTTTTGTAATAGCTGCCTGACTGCCATTGCAAAGTGAATTTATTTTTTCGACGGTGCCTCTCGCAATTTCCGGATTCTCATTTCGTATGCGAAGTGCTCTTTTGTAGAAATTGAGGAGAGAGTCCGGATCCTGTTCCTGCTCATCTACTCCTAATTTTACAGACTCAAATTCTTTATCCGAATTGAATGGTCCGTTCGTCATTCCATTTAAATCTGTCTTAGACCATACCATTGGAAGTCTCTTATTCTCATCCTTCTGCCCGGTACTCATCATACCGATTTCTTCTCCATAATAGACAAAGGGGCTTCCATTCATAGTAAGAAGAAGACCTGCCGCCATTTTAAGGCTGTTCGTATTCCCCGGCATACTGTTCGCCACTCGTACCTGATCGTGGTTGCTCAAAAACGGTGCATCAATAAAATCCGGATTCTTCACGGAATACGTGTTCTGATAGTCAATCATTGCATCTACAAACTTAGAGGCACTCTTTCCACTGCGGGCTGCTTTTATAATCGGACCTTCTGCACCGCAAACAGAGAAATTAAACATACTTGGTGTTAAGCTCGCATAGTAATTTGCAATGGTTGATTTGTCTGACCAGACTTCTGATACCATGTAAAAGTCAGGATTTTTAGAAAGACAGTAATTATAAAACCAATTCAAAACCTCTGTATTGAAGTCCACATCATTCTCTTCAAAATGCATTGCTGCATCCATTCGAAAACCATCTACACCAAGGTCAATCCAAAAGTCTGCAATCTTTTTGAATTCCTCTTTCAGTGCATCACTCTCCCAGTTTAAATCCGGCATAATGTAGTCAAACCATGCTTCATAATACCAATTTGTTCCGGTCACGATTTTATATCCATCTTTTCCCTGTCTTGAAAAATGATAATAATCTACATATGGGCACACACTTGCATCAGGTTCCTCATTTTCTCCAAGGGTTTTTAAGTAAGAACAAGCATCCAAAAACCAAGGATTTTGAGAAGAGGAATGATTCATTACAAAATCAATGGTTACACGAATACCTCTGGCATGCGCTTCTTTTAAAAGATTCTTGAAATCTTCTAACGTACCATACTGTTTGTCAATATTGCAATAATCAACCACATCATATTTATGGTAGGTAGTGGATGGCATAATCGGCATCAGCCAGATGCCGTTAAATCCCATATCCTTTATGTAGTCCAATTTCTCCGTTACACCGTTGATATCTCCGATGCCATCACCATCGGTATCATAAAAGGAATACACAAAGATTTCGTAATAGTTACGATAATTATCATCAATGATATTTAATTCCTGTTCATACTTATAGTTATCTGTTTCTGTGGATACTCCTACATTTTCTACTGTCTCAGTACCCAAAGAAACCTCATTCCAACCGCCGCATCCGCCCAAAAGCGATGCCAGCATACCTATTATAAGAATCGTACTGATAATCTTCTTTTTCATATCTTTCTCAACCCTTTTTTATTGTTAAAAAGTCGGCAGCCATTTTGACTGCCGACTTAAATTCATTCTACGGTTAACCTTTAACAGCTCCTCCGGTTACACCTTCTACATAATATTTCTGTAAGCACATGAAAAGAACCGTTACAGGAATCGCAACAAGTACACCACCTGCACAGAAATGTGTGTAGTTTGCAGCAAGGCTTGCGTTCGTACCAATCAAATTCTGTAAACCAACTGCTACGTTCATTCCATCACCTGTATTGTGTGCGATATAGCTTGCAAACATAAAGTCTCCCCAAGGTGCCATGAATGCCGTAAGTACGGTATAAATGATAATTGGTTTTGCCATATGAATTGTAATATGGAACAAAACCTGTGCTCTGGTAGCACCATCCACTCGTGCCGCTTCATCCAAAGACTTTGGAATGGTATCAAAGAATCCTTTGGATACGTAATAACCCATAGCTGAACTTGCGGTATATACAAGAATCAAGCCCGGTACAGATCCTACACCTGTCATGCCCCAGCCACTCAGTACCTTGTACATAATAATCATTCCGAGGAATCCCGGGAACATACCGAGTACAAGCATAAAGTTCATTAAGAACTTACGTCCTTTAAATCTCATTCTAGAAAGGGTATAACTCATACAAAGAACCATGAAAGTCTGTATCACTGCAACAAAGAGTGCAATGATAAAGGTATTCATATACCACCGTGGGAAATTATACTGACCATTCTCAAACAGCCATTTGTAATTATCAAGTCCCCACTGCTTTGGAAGCACATATCCTACCTGCATCGTTGTCTCACATCGGAAAGACTCTAAGACAATGAGAACAAATGGAGCAAGCCAAATAATGGCCATCAGTGTAAGGATAATATATACAATAATATTTCCTGCAGTCTGTTTTGCCTTTAAACTGGCATATTTTTTTTCGGAAGTTTTCTTACTCATTATTGGAAATCCTCCTCATTCTTATTTGATGGTAATATGTTATATACAATAACAGATAATGTGGCAACTACAATAAAGATTAATATTCCGACAACCGATGCTAACTTGTAATTACTTTCGGTTCCGGTGGTAATCTTATACAGCCAGGTAATCAACAAATCCACGTCCGTTGCCGATCCACCAGAAGTAGTAAGCAGCGGATTAGCCTTTGCACCGCCGGTAAGAAGGAAGATAACATTGAAGTTGTTAATATTTCCGATAAAGCTTGTAAGCAGATATGGACCTGTTACAAATAACATATACGGGAGTGTAATCTTAAAGAACTGCTGTACTGCATTAGCTCCGTCAATTCTTGCAGATTCATACAAATCTTCCGGAATATTCATAAGAATACCCGTACACATCAACATTAGATACGGAATACCAATCCATATGTTTATCAAAATAACAAGGATTCTTGCCGACATCGTATTGCCCCAGAAATCATATGGAGCGGAAAGCAAACCAATATTCATAAGGAGCGAATTCACAAGTCCGCTCTTTGAAAAAAGCTTTGATACATACAGCAAAGAAATAAACTGTGGAATCGCAATGGTAAGCACAAAAATTCCACGCCACATTTTCTTGAACTTGATTCCCTTCTTATTAATAAGAAGAGCAACGATAATTCCAAGGAAGTAGTTCGAGAAGGTAGCAAAAAATGCCCACACTAATGTCCATCCAAGGATATTTTTAAAAGCATATCCAAGATTGCTGTCCGTTGTGTTAAACAGTTCTGCAAAGTTCTGCCAGCCTACCCAGGTAAACAGATTGCTATATCCATCATGCGCACCGTCATAGCTTGTAAAAGCGACTGCAATCATAAAGATCATTGGAAGAACCGTAAAGCAAATAATTCCGGTAAGAGGAACAGCAAGCAATGTCTTATAGAATTTTCCGTCGACAAGTTCGTGAATGTCATCCTTAAGTTTCGGAATATGCTTACCTTCTGCCTTTAAGATATCATTTTCTCTACTATTCTTAATGTTCATTCTCCATACCGCTAAAAATACGAGAATGAAGAAAAGTGATAGTCCACCATATAAAAGAATCTTGAAAGAGTCATCATAGTGAACTGTCTTATATGTATCTAAAACAGCGTCGTATACTTCAACAGCAGCGGCGTCGCCCAAATTGTCTAATTTAGATAACCATGTTATACCTGTAGTAGCTGTATAACCAAAGAAAATTACTTCAAATGCCAAATATAAAAGACCACGGGCAATCTGTCCGCAAGACAAGCTGCCAAATCCCATGATAATAAATGAAAGTTTGGTTCTCCATGAACCCTTAATTAAATCTGCAAAAAGATTTTTTGTTCCATTAATCGTACCAAAAACAATTGTTTTTACGATACTTGCAATTGCGCTTCCAATTCTGGCGAAAAAGCCTCCAAAAGCACAGAAAAACTTTTTCAGTTTATAAATAAATTTCTGGCCATTACTTAAGCCCTGATATTCAAGATAAGAGAGTTCCTTCATAGTGTTTCCCTTTACTTATTATTTAGTAGGAGCTATTCCGGAAAAATTTCCAGAATAGCTCCGTCATTAATATGTGTATCTAGTTTTAAAAATTTGTTTGAACTACTGAGCTACGCAAGTAAGTGTAGCATTTGTTCCATCATACACTAATGTTACAACATAAGTACCATCAGCTTCGATTTTAACATTGTCTCCACCTGGCGCACCGTCAACACCAAAGTTCACATCCCAGCTAAGTCCCTGACGAACTTTGAATTCATCTCCAGCTTTGAAGTCAACAGTAGCTGTCCATGTTCCTGCAGGATCTTCTGTCATTGCAACGTCTGTATCCCAGTTATAACCACCGAATGAACCGATTAAGGTGAATGCTTTCAAAGTAGCTTCATCCATTGTAAATAATCCATCGATAGAAGCCTTGTAATCATCAAGACCTTTCTGAAGTTCTTCATCTGTTGTAGCTGTTTCAGCAACAACACCAAGTAACTTCGCAATATCCCACCAAGAACCATGAATCTGTCCCTGAGGTGTAGCGTATGCACTCTGTGCTGCAAGTGCTGAAAGTGCAGGGTTTGCCTGAACTGCATCAGACTTCTGAGCTTCTAAGTTAGATGGACCCCATTCAACAAGTTCAAATCTCTCAAGCTGGCACTCTGCGCTTGTAAGATACTGAGCTAATTTATGAAGAACTGCTGTCTTTTTAGCATCATCCTGTGGTTTAACACCCATCAACTTACATCCTGAGTAAGATCCCATATGATAGGTCTGTCCGTCAACAGTGAATGAAGGAAGCTCTGCAACTGCATAATTATCACCAAGTGCTTCCTGTGCAGCCTTAGCACCCCATGTACCGGATACTACGATACCTGCCGGAATAGCTGATGCAAACTCACCTGTATTTGATGAAGAAACATATAAATCAGATTTAACCATCTGCTGCATACCTTTTAATGCAATAAGACCTGCTTCTGAATTGAAGTCATCATCTACTGATGTGAAAGATCCGCCTTCACCCATTGTCCAGTCAGAATGACATCCTGTTGCGAAGAAGAAAGATGCAAGATACCAAGCGGATGTATCTGTTTCCATACAAATGGTTCTTCCGGCTGCTTCACAGTCAGCAACAACTGCTGCTAAATCTGAAAGGCTGCTCTCCTGAACTACGCTCTTATCATAGAACATGAAATAACCATTGTCTGATGTAAGTGGGTAGCAGTAAATATCTTTACCAACGGTAGCTGCTTTAAGAGAAGTAGCATCGTTCTGTTCTGTAACAATTGCAGAAGCACCTGTACCAAGCTTTGCAACGGCTCCTGCCTCTACAAGTCTGATTAACTGATCCTGTGCGAAGCAGAAAAGATCTGCACCACTTGCAACGTCTGCAATCATTTTTGATGCGGAATCAGCTTCTGTAATACCTTCAACAGTTGCGTTGATAACGATTCCAGGGTTAGCTTCCTCGAAAGCATCAATCTGTTTCTCTGTCAACGGAGCAACGCCATCAGACTCTGATACCCAAACAACGATGTCATAGGTACCTGAAAGGTCTGAATCTCCTGCATTAGAAGCATTCTGCTCTGTTGAAGGAGTATCTGTGTTTGCCGGAGCATCATTTTTAGCTCCACATGCTGTCATGCTTACTACCATAGCTGCAGCAAGCAATAAGCTTAAAACTTTTTTCTTCATTTTTAATTCCTCCCTATTATGATAGAAAAATATGTAAACACCCAATTCGTATGCGCAACTTTGCGCACCATTTTCTTCCATGCAAATACTTGTTCGAAAACGTTACCACCCTTGTGCGCACTATTGCGCAATCGGTTGTTCCATGTTTAAAAGTATAGCCTTGTTTTCCTTTTGTGTCAATGTGCATGATTTATAATAAATCCAAGTCATTTTTAGTATTTTTGCACAAGGACTTTTCTACTATTTTTTCTCAAAAACGAACATTTTCCCAGATTTTAGCAGCCTAAAACCCGGGAAAATCAAGCATTTTTATCCATTTGTTTTAGCCGTTCCAAGCCGTTGATTCTTTTAAAACAACCTGATAAGGAAGCAGTGTCCGCGGTGATACTTCCTTTCCTTCAATCATATCCAGTAAGGTCTGACATGCTACCATTCCGATTTCTTTCGCACCAAAATTCAATGAAGTAATAGACGGTACATTATTTTCCAGCACGGTACTGTTATAAAAAGATGCCACACGAATTTGTTCCGGGACATTTATTTCCTTTTCCCGCAGCTTTCGTAACACTCTGCTGCATACTGCATCATCAAGGCAGAGAATGCAGTCTGCTCCCTTTTCTATGATTTCATCTACTTTTTTATCAACCATCACATTATTTTCCAGATTTAGGTAAAGCAAGTCCTCATCTACCTGTGCACCTACTGCCTCATAAGCCTCTCGAAATCCCATAATTCTACTCTGGTTTACCACATGGCCTTCGTCCCCGCCGATAAGGGCGATTTTTTTCATCTGTTTCATTAACAGAATCGAAGTCAGTTCCCTGCATGCACTCCTGTGATTATGATCTACCTGAACCACTCCCTGATAATTCGAGCTGCCAATTGCAACAAACGGTGTTTTCTTACTCTGCAAATACTCCACCTGCGCATCTTCGACAAAAGTGCGCATCAGGATTGTCCCATCTACTTTCTGATTCGATATGACGCGGTCTAAGGATGACACATCATTATTTTTACAAATCGCTAACAACAAATCGTATTCCATGGCTCCTGCAATCTCCTGAATCCCAAACAGACACTCCTGAAAAAAATGCAGGTCAATCACGTCATATTCTCCGGGCATGACAACACAAATATTATAGGTTTTCGATTGCGCAAGACTTTTTGCAATGACATTCGGTTTGTAATCATGTGCTTCTATATACTCCATCACCCTTGCTCTGGTTTCCTTCCCGATTCTTCCTTTTCCGGAAATCGCCCTGGATACTGTTGTTCTGGATACACCGAGCGCATCTGCCACATCTGCAATCGTAATTTTTTTCTGTTGCTCCATCTTAATAAATCCCCCATATTTCACTAAACATTGCGCTTTTTTGCGCTACTTTATGTGTTCTTTTGCGCAACTATATTCTCATTATTATATGATTTATCAAAAAAAGCAACTAAAACTTTAAATTTCATCAAAAAAAGATTGCGCTTTGCGCAATCTTTCTATTATTTATTGTTCCATTTCCTGTGCTGCTGCCTGTATCTCGGCCTCTATTGCTGCGAAAATACTCTCAGCTTCTACAAGCACACTATAATTTGAGACCTGGGCTTTCTGCGTACTGTCTAAAGCATCATACAGGTATCTGGCCGCATGAATCGGTGGACCGCTTAGTTCCGTTACCGGTCCGATTGCATTAATCGCATCAACTACGCGGGGCACTGCTCTGGCCTTTACGGTGTCACTTTCACTTCCCGGGAGCTTATATACCAAAACCGGAAATCCTTTTTCTACGTTTTCATAAATCGTCTTTGCTGCATTGTACGGAAGATTAATGCAGCCGTGAGAGCCGTTTGTCACATAAATGTCCCCGCCAAAGGCTTTTCGAGATGTCAAATCATGCATACCAATATTACCATTAAAAGGCATCCAGTAATTAACAGGTGTCGCATAGTCAGCGCCTCGTAATACTGCATCCTTTGTCGTATATGTAATAGGGAAGGCGCCACCCGGCGTTCCATAACCTTTGATAATACAGCCCGAAACGAAATCAGACTCTACAATCAATTCTCCGTCCACGTACAAAAACAGGTGCTGTGCCGTAAGATTAATCTCTACATAAGAATCACCATAATCATTTTCCTCATGGCTATTGGCCTTAGCAAGATAAACCGGTTCTCTCTCTATTTTCTCACCAGCTGCCAAATCCGCAATAATCTGATCTCTTTCTCCGGCATTATCAATCCACCAGCCATAGGAGCCATTTGCTATCGTCACTTCCACGCCGTAGCTCGTCATCAGATTTTTGGGTGAAAATGCAGTGTTATGTTTTTTTGCAAGTTCTTTTACATAAGCTAACACACCATCTGAATCCACGTTCACCATCATGTCTTCGTCCACAGACAGCCACTCTGATATACGGTCTCCGGCAAGCACTTCCTCTTTTTCGCCAAACTGATAATGAATCTCTGTTGCAGTATAAGTATTTAACGTCTTTAGCAATTCCAACAGTTTTTTATTATCGTCCTCTATTTCCGGTTTCACATAGCAGTCACACTCCGCCAAATCAACGCTTGCAGTTAGTTTTTCTACTGCCCCCGCAACTGCTTTCACTACTTTTTCCTCAATTAATGTTGTCCCGTAATCTGCCGGCACAAGCTCATAGCCATTTCCGTTATATTCCGAATAACCGGCATTCACCGGTTCACGCTGATTAGAAGATTTTAATGCATTTAGCGAAGCCACTTCTCTTCTTAATGCACTCTCATCATAAGTTGCATTCTGTTCTAACACTAGAGCGGGCTTTTTAAAAATATCGCCAATCCAGAGCCATCCGTTCTGCTCCTTTAGCAAGGCTTCCACTTCGCCGTTTAGCTTCAGTTTTAGACCTATATCACTTCCGGCGATTTCTTCCACCTTATCTTCTCTTTCTATAACATTCAGCACATAAGACTCTGTTTCTTTTTTTAATAATTTTTCCACCTGCGCAGCACTTTTTCCACCAACACTAAGTCCGTTTATTGTAGTGCCGAATGTAAAGTGACTCTGACAAAAAACCGCCGCCACTATATAAAAAACTGCTACTGCAAGCATAACTCCTGCGGTTATAACAAGCGGTCTATTCAGTTTTTGTTTTTTCTGCACCTGTTCCGACATAATTTCCTCACATTCTATTTCATTTTATAAATTCCTCTTCTTTAAATAATATGGTAAAAAAGACCCCTTCATTTGTCAATCGCAGAAGTCCACAAAAGAATTAATTTTTTGCTACAATTTTTACAAATTCTTAACATTTTCAGAAGGTTTCTTAAGAAAATCAAAAGTGTATTGTTTCAGTAAATCACGTGTGCTATAATCGCAGACGTATTTATAGAAGGGTGTGACGAATATGAAAAAGTACAAACATCTTTTACTACAACTATATTGGTTCCTTTATTTGCCATGGTTTGCATACTTGGAACGTACCGTAACCACACGTTTTCACATTGTGCATGTAGCGCTTGACGATTATATTCCATTTTGTGAATACTTTATTGTCCCCTACCTGCTGTGGTTTGTATATATCGCGGCAGCAATTATTTACTTTGCCATAAAAGATAAGCAGGAATATTTCAACCTGTGCAAAATATTGTTCTTTGGAATGACGCTCTTTTTGGTGGTTTCAACTATCTATCCAAATGGGCATTACTTACGGCCTACCGTATTTAAACATAATAATATTTTTGTAGATATGGTGCGTACTCTTTACGCAACCGATACCGCTACGAATCTGTTTCCTAGTATTCATGTTTATAATTCCATCGCTGTCAACTATGTCATCTGGCATTGTAATGATTTTGCAAATAACCGTCTGATTCGTTACGGTTCCGGAATCTTATCTACAAGCATCGTCCTTTCAACGATGTTTTTAAAACAGCATTCTGTATTTGATGTAGTTACAGGGCTTGCCTTGGCAGCATTTACCATCGGTTATGTATATTACCTTCAACCGGTACACGCCAGAAAAAAACATATGGTGCAGCGGTTGCGGCAGATATAAAAAAGGATTCTGCTAAATTGTATTGTGTTTCGTATTAGCTTTTTACTGAAATTTTGTGTGTATCTATTTTTCTTTGAAAATGAAGTTGTGTTCTTTGAAGAAAAACGTAGAAATACTCTTTTCTTTCTATGGAATAACATTTTGTGTCCGCTGACGGCTTTGACAAAAATAAAATGTCATCCGCATAGTACGAACATCCCGTTGCAGCTTCCTAAGAAACGCTAACAGGCTCATTTTGACAAAATCGATATAAAATCCGGCTCCCGAAAATGGGTGTCGTCCGCCGGATTACGTTTTGCCCAAATGAGCCTGCAAGCGTTTCTAAGGAAGTTGCAAAAGGAGATGTCCGTATCTATACGGATGACATTTTATTTTTGTCAAACCTTTAGCGAACATAAAATATCATATTTCCATAGAAAGAAAAGTAGTATTTCACGTTTTTCTTCACGGACAGCAACTTCTTTCTAAAGGAAAAATAAATACATACGAAATTTCAATGAAAAATAATACGAAGCAAAAATAATTTAGCAGTGGCCCTGTTTATAGGAAGCCTTTGATGATAAAGAATATAATCGGCACCAGCAATGCCGGCAACATATTCATTGTCTTTATATCCTTAATTTTCAAAATCCCAATTCCCGAACTGGCAATCAAAATACCTCCGACAACCGATAATTCTGTCAACAAATCCTGAGAGAAAAAAGACGCAGACAAATAAGATGCTACAAAATAAATCACTCCCTGCCAGCAAAACAATACCGGAGCTGCCAAAATCATGCCAATTCCATAAGTAGATGCCAAAACCATAGATGTTACCAAGTCAAGTGTTGCATTGGTAAACAGATAGGTATGATCTCCATACACCGCACTCATTACCGGTCCCAAAATAGATAGTGTACCAATACAGTAAAGTAAAATTCCTGTCCCAAGTCCCTCACCTAAATTGGATTTTGAAAACTTAGCTACAAGTCCCTGAAATTTTCCGTCAATGTCCATAACGCTTCCAAACAAGGAACCGATGGCTAAACTTACAATAAATAAAACCGGATACCGGCTCTTTGGCATATTGTTTACAACAGCATTGATACCAATCGCTGTAGCCGCCAGTCCCATAGCATTAAATAGTGCCTGCTGGTATTTCTCATTAATTCCTTTTTTTACGACACTTCCAATCACACTTCCTATCATGATAGTCGTCGTATTTACAATCGTTCCTAACATACTAATTCTTTCTATCCATTCTAGCGATTACCTGTGCTGATGGATTCAATCGCAACCGCGCCGCCACGCACGACTTCTATTCGCTTAAAATTTTTGCGGAGCAGCTTTATCAAATCGTTGTTTTTACTCTCCGTCAGCATGCACTCCAACAACACACTATCCGGTCCTACGTCCACAATTCTCACATGTCCATGCTCATCAAAGGTTTTCGCAATCTGAAATACCTCCGCTTTCTGCTGGATATCCAATTTCATAACCTTTACAAACAAGATTTCCTTCATGTGAATCGGCACATCCGTCAAATCAATCACTTTAATGACCTCTACCATACAATTAAGCTGTTTTTTTATCTGCTCAAAAGTCACATCATCGCTGGTCACACATATTGTCATGCGGGAAACCGTTTCATCCTCTGTTGTACCTACCGTGAGACTTTGCATATTGTATGATTTTCCGGAAAAAAGTCCGGCAACTTTTGCTAACACACCGACATCATTTTCTACGTATAACGCAATCCATCTGTTTTTCATAGCCGTATTTCCTCCGTATTATTTTAAAATCATCTCACTCATTGGATTACCGCCCTTTACCATTGGAAGAACGATTTCTTCTGACGAAATCATAAACTCAATCACCGTCGGTGCATCCTTATATGCCTTTGCCTGCAGTAAAGCTGCCTCAATATCTTCCGCTTTTTCAACACGAATACCATGGGCGCCATAGCTTTCTGCCCACTTTACAAAATCCGGTTCATACGGCGGGCAGGCACCACTTGGTCCCTTGCAGTTATCCGGACAGCTTCTTCTGCGGCGCAGGCAAGTCGCTTCATAACGTTTTCCGTAAAACAGCTGCTGCATCTGGCGTACCATTCCTAAGTACTGATTATTTAAAAGGCATACCACTACCGGTGCTTCCTGTATCACAGCAGTCGCCATCTCCTGCATATTCATTTGAAAGCCGCCGTCACCGGTAACGCAGACAACGTTTTTATCACGATTACCAATTTTAGCACCTATGGCTGCCGGGAAGCCAAATCCCATCGTTCCAAGACCTCCGGAGGTAATCATCCGATGATTTTCGTTTAAATCCAGATACTGAGTCGCCCACATCTGATTCTGACCTACATCAGTCACATAAATTGCTTCCTCAAAGGTCTTATTGATGCCTTCCATGATCATCTGTGGTGTGATGCCACGATCCCTGCGCATTTCAAGCGGATTTGCACTATCCCAGGTTTTTATTCTCTCCTGCCATGCCGTCGTATTTTTAGGCTCTGCCCATTCAACCAAATGCGTAAGCGCTAATTTTGCATCCGATACAATAGGAACGTCTACTACTACATTTCGTGAAATAGATGCCGTATCTACATCAATGTGAACAATCTTCGCTTTTGGTGCAAATTCATTTAAATCTCCTGTAATGCGGTCATTAAAACGAGTACCAATGGAAAACAGCACATCGCATTCACTGACCGCTTTATTGGAAGCAAACTTTCCATGCATTCCGGTGTTTCCTATATACAAAGGATGGTCTGTTGGGAGTGCTCCTTTTCCCATAATGGTCGTTACAACCGGCACTTGCACTTTCTCCACAAAAGCCCTAAATTCTTCCCGTGCCCCTGCAGCATTAATTCCTCCTCCTGCAAGAATCAGTGGGCGTTTCGCTGCTTTTAATAATTTATAGCCCTTTTTTAACTGTCCGATATGTACGCTTTCATTCGGCTTATATCCGCGAATCTGCACATTTTTGGGATACTCAGCCGGACCTAATGCTGTCTGTATATCCTTGGGAAGGTCAATTAAGACCGGTCCAGGTCTTCCTGTGGTTGCAATATAAAATGCCATTTTAATGATTTTTCCAAGGTCCTCCCGTTTACGGACCGTCACACCATATTTCGTGATGCTTCTGGTCATACCAACGATATCTACCTCCTGGAATGCATCATTTCCAATCAGTCCCAGCGGAACCTGCCCGGTAAAACAAACCAACGGAATATTATCATAATGTGCATCTGCCAGCCCTGTTATGATGTTTGTCGCACCCGGTCCGCTTGTCACAAGACATACTCCTACCTTTCCGGTTGATTTCGCATAGCCTTCTGCCGCATGAATGAGTCCCTGTTCATGTCGCGGGAGCACCACATCAATGGTTCCCTGCTTGTATAATTCATCAAAGAGATCCGTAACCGTACCGCCCGGATAACCAAAAATAGTATCTACTCCCTCTTCCATCAATGCTTTTACAAATAATTTTCTTCCTGTAATATCCATATTCTTTACCCTATCAGTCCAACAGTTTTCAAAACAAAAATCCACATCGTCAGCGTAACGGCTCCAAGCAGTGTTGTGACCACAACCACACTGGCAGTCAACACTTCGTCATTGTGCATGCTTTTTGCCATAATATAGCAGCTTGGTGTCGTCGGTGATGAAAGCATAATTAAAATTGCAATCATCTTCTCTCCTGCAAACCCCATCCAGGCAGCCACCGGCAAAAAAAGAAGCGGCTGTATTACCAGCTTTATCAAGGATGCAGCTATTGTCGGTTTCATTTTTGCCAGAGCTTTTCTTCCTTCGAAACCGGCGCCAATTGTAATCAGTGCAAGCGGAGTCGCCATCTGTGAAACACTGTTCACTGTCTTGTCTATAAGCTCCGGAAAATCAATACCGATAAGTCCGACAATCAGTCCCAACAAAATACTGATAATAATTGGATTTTTTGCGATATTGATAAATGCCTGCTTTATTTTTTTCCGCTTGTCTAAGCTTTCTGCCTCATTGGATTCGAAGGTCAGCACCAACACAGAAAAAATATTATAAAGCGGCACAGCGCTGACAATCATAAGTGGTCCCATGGCAGATTCCCCATAGATATTCTGGATAAAAGCCAGTCCCATCACAGCAGCACTTCCACGGAAGGATGCCTGTACAAAAGCCCCCCGAATGCTCTTGTCTTTCACGAACAGTTTCGTACCGCCCCAAATCAGCCAAAAACATGCTGTACTCACCAAGGCGCAAAACAGCACATATCGAATGTCAAAAACCGCTCTGATATCTACTCTGGAAATATCCTTAAACAGCATAAACGGCAATGTCACTTTAAAATTAAATTTGTTCGCAACTGTAACAAAGTTGTCATTCAGCATTCCTATCTGTTTTAAAATATAACCAATCACCATTACCAGAAAAATTGGCAGCGTAACATTGATGCTGTAAATAAAGTTTTCCATTTCTGTCACTTCCCAATCATCTAATTTCCAGTCATTATAGATGATTTCTCTCGTTTTTTCTATGATATAATTTAACCACTTAAAGTTTGATGTTTTTTAATCTTTCTGTTTGACTCGTTCATATTTATAAAAGTAATATTCCAGGTCAAAATAAGTCTGTTCCTCGCTGTCTGCGGTAATCTTCCATTCCGGCAGTTCATCCAGATTCGGGAAGTATGCATCCGCATCATAAGCGTATTCAATCTTTGTGATATGCGCTACATCACATTCATCAAGCAGTTGGCGATAAATCGTCTCTCCTCCAATCACATAGATATCTTCGCTTGGATACTTTTGCAGTTCTACATGCAACTCCTCTAAGGAATGCAGAACAATGGCATCTTTTACCTGATAGTTTTTATCATGTGTCAACACGATATTCGTTCTGTTTTTTAATGGCAATCCATTTGGGAAGCTTTCCAATGTCTTTCTTCCCATTACCACTACCTTTCCCGTAGTTGTCTCACGGAAAAATTTCTGGTCATCCGGTATCCGGACTAAAAGCTTATTTTTATTACCGATTGCCCAATTTTTATCTACTGCTGCTATTAAGTTCATAAAATATCATTTCCTTTCTGATTCATCTTGTAGCGAGCGACGAGCAGCAATAAACCATAGGTTTCTTGCTGTCCGTTGCACTCTAATATTCCGGCAGGCAGTTCTTCCTTTCTGCAAGCAGGAGGAAGAACTGCCTGCCGGAATACTCTCGTCGCTTATCGCTCATATGGCGATTGGAATATCCTTAATCTGCGGGCCCGTTACATAGTCCTCAATTGTGATATCCTTTGTTGTAAACTGATAAAAGTCCTTAATTTCCGGATTCAGAGTGAATTTCGGAGCCGGATGCTGTTCTCTTTCAATCAATTCCTTAATAATCGGCACATGTCTGTCATAAATATGCGCATCCGCAATCACATGAACCAGTTCTCCAACTTTCATGTCACATACCTGCGCCAGCATATGCATAAGCACAGCATATTGACATACATTCCAATTGTTTGCCGCTAGCACATCCTGAGAACGCTGATTCAAGATTGCATTCAAGGTCAGCTTGTCGTCTCCCGGTTTACTGGTCACATTAAAGGTCATACTATATGCGCAAGGATATAGATGCATTTCATGCAAATCCTGATGTACATAAATATTTGTCATAATGCGGCGGCTGAACGGATTATGTTTCAAATCGTAAATCACGCGGTCTACCTGGTCCATCATGCCCTCTTTGTACTGATGCTTTACCCCAAGCTGATAGCCATATGCTTTTCCGATGGAACCTGTTTCATCTGCCCATTCATCCCAGACCGTACTGTTTAAATCATGAATATTGTTTGACTTCCTCTGCCAGATCCAAAGCATTTCTTCCGTACAGGTCTTGATTGCCGTTTTACGCAAGGTAATCGCCGGGAACTCTTTTGATAAATCGTAGCGGTTTACCACACCGAATTTTTTAATCGTATAGGCGCTTGTACCATCTTCCCAATGCGGACGCACCTTTTCTCCTTCCGTGCTTGTACCGTTCTCCAAAATATCTTTACACATGTTCACAAAAATCTGATCTGCAAGACTCATTTCTTTTCTTCCTTTCATGTGGGGTATCGTTTTGCTTACTAGTAATTAATTGTATCGAATTTATAGGGAGAATTCAAGAGGCGCAAAATAAAAGAAAACTGCAGGGGAAAAATTTGTTTCTTTACCTACAGTTTATTTATCATAGAAATCTCCAAATATGTTGTTAAAAATTTTGTCTCCATATTTCTGATATAGCCTTATTGCCATATCATAGCAAAAATTCTCATCTCGCTCACATATTACCAAGACATTCATAATATGTTCTTCCAATACCAAAGTATATACTATCCTTATTCCTATTTTTCGGAATTTAATCTTCAGAAATTTTGTAAGATTATTCCCACTTTTATTTCCTAATGGTTTTCCGTATCCATTAGGACTAGGTAATGGTGCTTCTGACACTTTTAGAATGCCTGCCAGCACTTGCTTTCGTACAGAGCCATCTAATTTAAAATAGTCTTTTTTAGCTTCATCAGCAATCCGTATCTGCCAGTTATTATTCAAAATCAATACTTTCTGCTACCCTTTCTAATTCATCCATAGTAAATCCCTCTTCTCTAACAAGGTCACTAAATGATGTTGTATTATTATTAGCCCGGCTTTTTGCAAGCTGTTCTAATCTGATATTCTCCAATTTTTCTAACATAGCTTCTAACCTCGCAATTCTCCGTTGTGTATCCTTATAATTTTCTATCGAAATGACAACTGCTGTTGGTTGATTGTTTTTCAAAACGATATACTCACGATTATTCTCCGCAACATCACTAAATATCTTTCCTGCTTTCCCCTGACTGAAATCTGAAATAGAAACAAGATTCTCTGTAAATTCCGCTAATGCTAAACTCATCTTATCAACTCCTTCTCTAAGTTAATTTCATTATATATGCACACATAATTTATTGCAATACTTTTATTATTATTTTAATTTAAATTTTAATTATTATTTTATTTGACCATGTGACAAGAGCGCGAGACGGCGCATAAGGTCCGGTGGACCTTATGCGCCGACCTTAGTGGAACGGAGAAACTCGAACCTTCGAGCCCTGTCAGGGCTCGATTATAGAAAAAAGGATATCCATAGGATATCCTTTTTTCTATAATAAGAGCGCGAGACGGGACTCGAACCCGCGGCCCCGACCTTGGCAAGGTCGTGCTCCACCAACTGAGCCACTCGCGCATATCAATATATAATTGTATTACATCTTAAACCTTTTAAGATGAGAGCGCGAGACGGGACTCGAACCCGCGACCCCGACCTTGGCAAGGTCGTGCTCCACCAACTGAGCCACTCGCGCATTTGTTTTTGTGTCAGACACAAATAGTATTCTACTATCAGACATTTATTTTGTCAACACTTTTTTTCAAAAATTTTGGAATGTTCTTTTTTTCACCTCATACAATATAATAATCAGTAACCGGAGGAATTTTCGTGAGTGCCAAAACCCAAATTATTGTCCTTCATATGAAAGAAGTTATCTATACTATCGTCTTTGCAGGACTGACTATTTTACTAGTACTGCTTTTGCTTTATATGTTCCTGCCAAAACCCGGCACAAAAGACAGTACCGAAACCATGAAATATACTGCAGGAGTCTATACCTCCTCCATCTTATTTCAAAATAGCGCCCTTGATGTGCAGGTAATCGTAGACGAATCCCGCATTCATTCTATTTCACTTGTAAACCTTGATGAATCCGTAACCGCCATGTACCCACTTGTAGAACCGGCTTTAGAAGAATTGACCAGTCAGATTGTGGAAAAACAATCCTTAGAAAACATTTCCTATTCTGCCAGCAGTCAATACACCTCGCAGATGCTCCTAAATGCAATTGAAAGTGCCTTAGAAAAAGCCTCCATCGCAGTTGATACCGGCAAATGAATGCGAGTACATAAAAAGACCATCCATTTCCTTTACAGAAATGGATGGCCTTATCTTTTCCCTTACTCAGCATCCAAGCTTGTCATATAATCATCAATTGCAGAAATATCTGTATAGATAGTCTCTAACGGCTTATTGTTCTGATATGCCTGATATCCGGAAACACCGGCCCATCCGAGTACTGCTACTGCTACTAAAACGGCAGCAGCTACACTAAGAGCATGTTTTCTTTTTTCTTTTGCTATAATCGCTTTACGATTCTTTTTTTCTTCTTTATATCGATCTACCTTTGACTGACTCATAAGAAATCTCCTTCATCATATTTACTGAGTGCTATTATAGACTCTTTTTATCTTGTTGGCAAGCCTTTTTCCATAAGCATGCCGGTAAACACTGCGATATTCCTCGAAGTCCAGTCTGCATCCATACCCTAGCACTTCCATATTAGTACCAAACAGATGTACCATCAGTTTCATTTCCGTCATGCCATTTTTTTCATAAAACTGTTTTCTCCGCTGTCTTTGATTAAGGTTCTCGCAATCCTCATATACGCTCTCGATTTCTAAAAAGAACTGCCGGCCCGAATAATATGTCTGCAATGCTTTCAGTGCCTCGGAGCCAACACCCTTTCCACGCAGTTTATCATCAATAGCAAAGTAATCTAACAGCACCAGATTTTTTGCATTCATCGTAATTGCAAGACCTGCAAAGGTATCATTCTCCTTCAGATACCACATATCTGCTTTTCCCTGTTTATTCTTGATTCGAATGAGCCAAAAAGGCTTTTTCTCACATTCCGGGAATGCACTTTCATAAAGCGCATGTATTTCTTTCCATTGTGCTCTTGTTGTTGCCTTTACAAGTTGCATAACAAACCTCCGTTTCTCCAAGCATTTAACGATTATAGCATCGGTATTCTGATTTCGCAATGCCACTTCCATTTATTTCATAAAGATTTCATTATTTATAAAAATCTACTTCTTGCGTGTGGCAAAAAATCTGATTATAATGGTTCAAGAAGTATAATGAAGTGAGGTATTTACATGAACAAAAAAGATATCTTAGAACTTAAACGGCGTCTTAGTAAGAATGGCTGTACCTTTACCCGTGTATGCGGCTGTTACGTAGATGCAGACCATAACAAGGTAACAAAAATCGCGGAAACCTTTCTTAATTTAGAGGATGAAGAATTTTTTAAATACTTAGACATTGCAAAAAAAGTGCTCTCCGGAACCATTGGAAATAATATTCTTGAACTGGAATTTCCGCTTGCAGAGGAAGCAGCCGGCGGCAGACAGCAGTTTTTAATGGGACTTCGTGAAAGCAAGTTAAAAAATGATGACCTGTTGGACGCATTCTATGACCAGGTGATTGAAAACTATGACTATGTCGGCAATTACCTGATTTTACTATTCCATGACGTTTATGACGTTATCACCAAGACCACAGATAACGATAAATTAGATGAATCCGAGGAAGTATACGAATATCTTCTTTGTGCCATCTGCCCGGTAAACCTGACCAAACCAGGGCTGGGTTACCTTGCAGAGGATAACCGTATCGGTCCGCGTGTACGTGACTGGGTCGTTGGTGTTCCTGATACAGGTTTTGTATTTCCTGCTTTTACGGACAGAAGCAGCGATATTCACTCTGTCATGTTCTATACCAGAGATACCAAAACTCCTCATTCTGAATTTATGGAAAGCGGTCTTGGCTGCAATACACGTCTTACTGCTACAGAGAAAAAATTAACGTTTCAGGATATTGTCCGTGATGTTATCGGAAGCGAAGACGAAGAAAGTGATGCCTTATATATGGACATCCATGAAAATATTTTTGACCGCATCGATATTCCGGTAGAAGAAGATGTCGAACCGGTTCCGGTGATTATGACGCCTTCTACTATTGAAGAA
Source organism: uncultured Roseburia sp. (assembly GCA_945787015.1). Lineage (GTDB taxonomy): Bacteria > Bacillota > Clostridia > Lachnospirales > Lachnospiraceae > Roseburia. The sequence continues at coordinate 42,947 of CALZGM010000020.1, read as the reverse complement.
GTACTGACGGAAAGCGGACTTAACGAGGAACAAACCGCCGAAATCAAAAAACATTATGAGGAAGCTTTCTCTCCGGAGGACCTTCCAACCGCAGATTATCTTGCGGACCAAAAGCTTGTCGAAGCCAATGCAAAACGGAAAGATCGTTTGGAATTAATCGGTCAGGTTGAAAATTTAAAGCAGCAGTTAGAAGCTACCCGCTCTCTTCCTGTTACCGAAGAGGGCGATGAGGATGACGTTCCTGCTGTAAAGACCTACGATGTGATTCTCCGTGTAAAACCTGAAAAGGCGACTCAGATTCATTCCGAGATTATCAATGGACAGAAATGCCTCGTCATACCAATGGGGGACGATGAGCACGCTGCCATTAATGGGGTAAATACTACGATATAAAAAACGGAGCATCTTACGATGCTCCATTTTTATTTACCGTTTTTTCTTTTTCATGCCGTATACGACTGCAATAATACCTGCTGCTAAAAGAACCAAAACAATCACGATAATGAGCCATGAAACATTACTTTCTGCTTCTCCTGTTTCATCTACGTTATTAACCCCTTCCTCAGATACCGTATCCTTAGATTCCTGTTTCTCCGGTGCCTGGTTTTCTGACTTGGTATTCTCCGTTTCCGGATTTTCTGCCAATAGATTCTCAGTCTCCTGATTTTCCGGTTTCGAATTATCCTTCTTCTGATTTTCCTTTTTGGTAGTTTCCTTCTTAGCAATTACCGTTTCCTGCTTCTCCGGTTCCTGGTTCTCCGGTTCCTGAATCTCCGGTTCCTGAATCTCCGGTTCCGGAGCCATACTTGTATCGCTAAATACAATTACATAGTCAGAAGCATGTACAAAACTAAATCCAGCAGTTCCATTTTCATCTACTTTCACGCTCTGTGAGTGCTCTAATTCCTTCTTGCTCTCATTGTAGTAATAGAGATTTGCAAACTTGCCTGCATAATCTGTTCCAACACTCACATACAGGTCTGCTTTCATTCCAAACTCACCATCATGAGCCAAAGACAACTGAAGTGTCTTTCTGCCACCGGCGATTGTTGTTACCTTGTCAGCCGGAACTGCATTTGAACCAAGTTGAATGTTGAAGTTAATGCTGTCCTTAATAGCTGTAATTGATTTACCATTTATTTGCCAATATCCGTCCTCTAAACGAATGATTACATTGACATCCTTATTCCTCATTGCTTCAAATACAGAACCTGGAATAACCTCTGTATCTGCCGGAATAATCGCAATGGTCTCGCCTGCTTGAACAGCCTCAATTGTTGAGACAACTTCCGTAAAATCATTTCCGCTTACAGGAATAACGTATCTAATATCATCTGATTTTACAAGTACAACGGTACCACCATTTTTTGCTGCCGGAATTGTAATGTCAAGCATTCCATCTTCATTTACGGCATAAAGGGTGTTACTATACAAATCTGTGTATGCAGTATTTTTATCTCCACCAACCGGAATCTGAACTGTTTTTGCCTCGGATTTAATGTTTGTTCCGATATAAAGTGTGGTATCACCGTAGCTTCTTGAGAATACATCATAGCCTTCCTTATTTGAAGCTTTCACCGTTACACGGTTACCCTTTGCAAAAAGCTGTGAATATTCCTTACGAATATCAAGCATTGTCTTATAGTGGTTGTAAACGCTTGATGCATCTGTCTGCTGTTTTGTTGCCAATGCCCAATCCATATCATAGCGGTTTGTCTGATATGGATAGTTATTCTGTCCGTAAAGTCCAAGTTCTTCACCGTAATAGATTACCGGAATTCCCTTGGCTGTCAGAGTCATGGTGGCAGCTACCTTCATCAAATCTGCTGCCTGCTGCTCAGTCAGCTTCTTCTCCTTTTGAAGCGTATACAAAAGTCCATCCTCATCATGGCTGTTTAAGAACTGTCCTAATGTCTTGGTGTTGTTGATTGCCCCGTTTCTCTTTACCATGAACGATTCTACAGTGGAAATATTTCCTGTCAGGTAATCAGCCATCCATCCATTGGTATCAAAATCAAGTAAAGCATCCATAGAACCTGTTCCAAGATTTACGGAATTGCTTGCGTATCCACTTCCTGCTTCTTCACCAATCATCTTGAAATCCTGGTTCTGCTTGGTAAGGGCATTCTTAAATGCCTTCCATGTTGCCGTGTCAACATGTTTTACTGTATCTACACGGAAATAATCAATATCATACTTGGTAATCCAGTCAACCTGCCATTCTACAAGCTGATTACGTACTTCCTCATTCTCTGTTACAAAGTCAGGAAGACCTGCCAGGCTTCCGTAAACATCGCTTCCGGTTACTGAATTGCTGGCGTCACGAATCATTGCAATACTCTTTCCGGTAGCATCATCTATGAGAATGTTGTTAAAATATGACTCCGTGTTGTATCCTGCATGGTTCACTACAACGTCTACCATAAGCCTCATGCCATGGGCATGAACTTCTTTAATAAGTGCTGCGAATTCTTCCTCTGTTCCAAGATGGGAATTTAATTTTGTGAAATCGCTTGCCCAATATCCATGGTATCCGGTAGACTCGATTTCCTTGCCTTCCTTCTTTGTAACAGTGTCTGAGTTTGCTACAATCGGTGTAATCCAGATTGTGTTAATACCAAGATCCTGCAAGTAGTCAAGTTTTGCCTGTAAACCTGCAAAATCTCCACCATGATAGCTCAAAGAACCCTCTTTATCTACACCGGAATTGTTTGCAGTGCTTCCGTCAAAGAAACGGTCTGTTACTGTAAAATAGATTACCGACTGATCCCAGTCAAAATCACCTGTTGATGCTGTTCTGTCCGTTACGGTAACATCAACGGTTGTGTTACATACATTTCCGTAAATATCCTTTACAGTGACAGGTAATGTCTTAACACCTGCCTTAACTGTGCTAAGGCACGAAATCGTTCCCTCCATCAGCTGTGGAACAATGTCAAGTGTATCTGTGCCAAGTGCTGAACAGTCGACCTTAACAGAAGCAATTTCTGATTTTGTAAGATTCGCTGCATCCTCACCGATTAATTTTACCATAACCACATTATTATCATTGTAGGTCATGGTCGGGTAATACATGGTTGCTGAAATTCCAAGATTATCAAACTTCTTATAGGTCAAAACAGAAGCTGTTTCGTTCGCATTTGTCTTTGTATTGAATGCATCCAGCTTTTTCTCTAAGTCTACCACATAGTAATACTCATGGTTGCCGGTCACAAGACCTTTTGCATCATAATAGTAACGCTCGCTTGCAGCATCATATGCCATAGCGTAAGCCTGTCCATCAATGACTACCTGAACCTTGCCTTCCAATGTCGCCTCTTTATTATCCTTGAACAGTTCATCATCACGATAGTAGAAATGAATCTGGTCATTTGCTGCATCCATCTCATATCCGGTATTGTATGGAAGAACTTCTACAATCCCCTTATCCTGAATAAATTTAGCTTTCACAACAAGCTGGTCTGCCGGAATCAGAAGATAATGATCTCCACCATCCTTTTTTGCCCATTTATTGTCAGCTTCTGATTTTCTCATACAGAAGGCTAAGGTAAAGTCTGTTGAAACATCATATACCGGAATAATGGCATCTTGTTTTCCATTATTGTCCTTGATTTCTTTGGAAACTTCGCTTCCAAATCCGCTGTTCCAGGTATAAATATTCCAACCGGTATAATCAGAATCACTGCGCTCATATTCAATTACTGCGAAGCGATCTCTTACTTCCTTAATCTCCGGAAGAGAAGTATATGTATTGGCATCATCGCCATATACAATGTAGATTGTTACATTTTCTGCTTTTGCAGAATTCTCATAGTAATGGTTTCCTGTCTGCCAAGCCCATGATCCCGCGGATCTTGGAATCAATCCAATCTTAGTTGCAGATGTGGTAAAAGTTGCCTTTAACCACTCGTTACCATCACCCAAATTTGTTACAACCTCTTCAAATTTGAAGTCACCAATATCTCCGCCTCCGTCTTCCCATACATGAACATCTGCTGCCGTCGCAGTTCTGTGTTCTTCATTATAATCATAATAGTAAACCGTATAGTTGCATACAAAATCTTTTACATTTACGGTTACTTCTGATGTGGTTCCCTTTGCACTTGCTGTCAAAACAACCTTGTCCATGGTTGTTCCTGTTGCAACGGTAATCTTACCATCTGCGATTGTTACTACATCTGCCAATGTTGCATCTTTTACTGCATATACCGGCGTTTCTTCTGTAACAGTTCCCTCTGCATCATAGTAGTTCAACTTTGGAAGGACAGTTGCCTCACCGCGTTTTGCGTCAATTTGTTTATTTTCAAGACCGGAAATAACAACTTTGCTGTTACCATCTGCTGTAAAAGCATCATTGGATGGATCTGTAATCCAGGTACTTCCATTAATCTTAAACTTATATCCATACACACCCGGTGTCTGTACCGGTGTAGTAGCCGTATATGTTTTTCCATCTGAGCTTAAGCTCATTGGTAAACCGGTACTCCAGTCAGTACCTTTTAAAGTTCCCATCAGGTTGACAGACTCCGCATTTGCATATGTTCCCGTTGCGTCCAAATGAACCGTTACAATATTATCCTCATTCACAATTGGGCTTGTAATCCCTGTAGAAGGTTTTACCGGTGCTCCGCTTGTTGATGTAACCCAGCCGGAAGGAGCCGTCTCCGTAATCGTTGGAGTGCCTTCATGTGTTGTAAAGACAACCCATTTTTCCGTATTTTCCTTTGTTGGTGTAAATTTAATATCACCAGTCTTTACCTCATCTGATTCAGAAAGGCTATTATTAAAAACACAGTTAAACTGATCTACTGGCATCGTAATGGTAAAACTATACCAGCCTTCATTATTGCTATCAGGATTTACTTCTGCACCCGGATAAGCACCGGCATAGCCATATCCTTCGATTGCATACCATGAAGAACCCCGAGTGATATATGCATAAACATCCTCCCAGTTTCCAGTATTCTTAAAATGCATGGTAATTGTAGCCGTTGTAAAATCTGGTTCCTGTTCTTCAGAGTTGCCCAATACAGGATATTCTCCCATATTATCTGTGTAAAATGCCCATTTATTATCTTTCCAAATACAATATACATCTTTTGGAGCGTCTTCCATATACTGCCGAATACCGGCTTCTGCAGACGAATTAAATTTTACTGTCTTGCTACCGTCAGGGCTGCTCATGTCATTTAAAAACTGAAATCCCGTAAAATTACCTTTTAAGGTAATTTTATACCAATTATCATCCTCTGCAATAAGCTTGTATCCGTTTACTCCCCAACCATTAATAGCCTCGCTACTTAATAGTGTCTCACCATTTGAAGCCACAGTTGAATCGTCACCCCAGTACTGAATTGCAGGTGCTGTCCATAAAGCAGTTCCTCCAGGGATATTCTCATCCACGCGGATATGCATTGTGATGTTTGCAGGTTTTGCACCTACCAATCCATCTTTATCCTTATAAAAAGCCCATTTATTATTTTTGTAGATACAATACAAATCTGTTGGATATGTATCAGTATACAAGTTAATGCCAGAAGCAGAAATAGGATCAAATTTTACCGTTTTTCCTCCATCCGGATTACTCATATCGTTCAAAAATTGGAATCCTGAAAAATCACCCTTAAGTGTTATATAATACCAACCTGCATTTTCCGTATCAGCAACAAGTTTGTATCCCTGTACATTCCATCCTTGAATTGTATCTCCACCTGCTGGTGAAGCACTATCAGAAACCTCTGTCGAACTTCCTCCCCAGAACTGAATCGCTGGTGCTGTCCATAAAGCAGTTCCTCCAGGGATATTTTCATCCACTTTGATGTGCAAAGTCACATTAGTAGGTGCTTGTACCGTAAGAATGTCATTGCCTTCCCTATCCTTATACCAAGCACCTTGATTATTTGTATCACAAATACAGTAAATATCTGTCGGGGAATCTCCTTTAAATGAATCAATACTATACTTGGAGATAGGATCAAATTTTACCGTTTTTCCTCCATCCGGATTAGTCATATCATTCACAAACTGGAACCCTGTAAAGTCACCTTTCAAGGTCACTTTATACCAGCCTGCATTTTCAACTTCAGCAGTAAGTTTGTATCCCTTTACTCCCCAAGTACCGATATTCTCTCCACCTGTTGGTGAAGTACTATCAGAAACCTCTGTCGAACTTCCTCCCCAAAACTGAATTGTCGGATCTGTCCAGACACTCTGCCCACCTGGGATATTGTCATCCACTTTGAGATGTAGTGTAACATAGGTATCTGTCGTTCCTGCCTTTACCGTCAAAAGACTTCCCGGCAGTTCTGCTGCAAACATTGTAAAGACCATCACTACTGCTAAAAACATGCTCATTACACGTTTGCAAACGTCCTTTTTCTGAAAGAACTTCATAAGCTATTTTCCTCCCTTTCTTTGTTGTTGAAAACATTTCCGGCAACATTACCGAAAACGTTTCCAACGCATTAAAAAAATTATAATATATTGAAAGCGCTTTTAGCAATTGTGACAAGCATAGAATTTTTCACGCATTTTTTATACAAATCTTCCATGAAAAAAGTACCATTATTTGTATATCGCTACAAAAAAGGACGCTTCTTTTGTCTTGAAAAACCAAGACAAAAGAAGCGTCCCTTTTTTAATTCGGCTTATGTTTCATATCCTTAATCGGAATATTTGCATACAGTGCCGGTACCGTACCATTATTGCTTTCTGATTCGGTCTGTGTAATCTGGATATTCAATGCCTCTGTATCAATATCCATATATTTCGAAATAACTGCAATAATGTCATTCTTAATCATTTCCATTACTTCCGGAGAGCAGTTTGCCCGGTCAGAAACCAGTAAAAGTTTCAAACGGTCCTTTGCCACATCACCGGAGCTTTTCTTCTTGAATAAATCCATCAATCCCATGATGCATCCTCCTTAGTTCTTTCCGAATAAGCCTTTTAATTTTGAAAATACTCCCTGCTTTGCTTCTAAATCCAAAAATGGAACTTCTTCCCCAATGATACGTCTGCTGATGTTTGCATAAGCCTGACCTGCAAGAGCGCTTGAACCTACCAATGGCTCACCCTGATTGGTTGAAACGACAATCTGCTCATCGTCCGGAACTGCACCGATTAAGTTTACAGCAAGAATTTCTGTCACATCATCCACATTCATCATATCTCCGCGTTTTACCATATCCATACGAAGTCTGTTTACGATTAAATCAATGCGGCCAATTTCATTTGCTTCCAGTAAACCGATGATACGGTCTGCATCACGCACGGCAGAAACCTCCGGTGTGGTAACAACAAGAGCTCTGTCAGCACCTGCGATTGCATTCTTAAAGCCCTGCTCAATACCTGCCGGACAATCTAAAAGGATATAATCAAACTCACCTCTTAATTCTTCGATCAACTCCTTCATCTGTTCCGGTGTTACGGCATCCTTATCCCTTGTCTGAGCTGATGGCAAAAGACAAAGTTCCGGATATTTTTTATCCTTAATTAACGCCTGCTTTAAACGGCATTTTCCTTCGATGACATCCACTAAATTGTAAACGATACGGTTCTCTAATCCCATAACTACATCTAAGTTACGAAGTCCGATATCGGTATCTATCATAACCACTTTTTTATTTAACTGTGCAAGACCTGTACCAACATTTGCTGTTGTAGTAGTCTTACCTACACCACCCTTACCGGATGTAATTACAATTACTTCGCTCATTTCTTAACGTTCCTCCTACGTTTAAATATTATTTAAAATCTTCTTTGAAACTGGTTCAATATAAATATTGCCCTCTCTGGCAATCGCAATCTGTAATTCATTTGATTCTGTCTTCTCTTTACGGCTGATGCGTCTCCTTGTTTTCTGCTTATCCGGACTTTTTGCAATCAAATCACCTATCTGAATCTGAATCGGGTCCATCTCCAATGCTAGAATAAAGCACTCACTATTTCCATAGATACCTGCCTGCGCATTTCCTTTTAATGCACCAAGTACCACAATATTACCGCCCGAAACAACCTTAGCTCCCGGATTTACATCACCGATGATTGTGATACTGGACTCACTTTCAAGCACCTGCCCGGAACGAAGTGTCCCGCGGTAGAATTCTCCCTGTGAACTCATTGCCTTTGCATATTCTTTTTGCACTGCTTCATAATGAGCATCTATCTGCTGCTTTGTTTTTTCCGTGTGTTCCTCGTCATTATCTATTACACACAAAATCTCAATACTTGTATGCTCCGAAATCGCATCGATAATCTTTTGTTCTTCCTCGGCAGAAAGTTTTCTCCCCTCAAAAGAAATAGCCATTTTCGCATTTTTAAAAAACTTCTCTGATTCTTCAAACTTCCGGATAATCGCAGAAAGAAGCTCGTCAAAATTGATATCCGGATCTAAAACCAGGTTAATTCCATACTTATTGCTTTTTATTATTACTGTCTGTGACATGTAATCCCTCCATTTACTCCCTTACTAAGTATCTTATAAGTAAACAGTCTATTGTAATTATACCGATTTCCGGCAAATATGCAATCTTTTCCGCAAAAAAAATCATCATCAGGCACAAAAACCCGGAGACCATTTCAACTGTCTCCGGGATCTCTTTAGCATGTCTGCATATATTTCTGTTCAAACTCAGATATCGGCATTGGTTTTGCAAAATAATAACCCTGATACATGCGGCAGCCAATCTCTGCCAAAAACTGCTTCTGTTCCTCGGTCTCCACTCCTTCTGTAATGGAGAACATATCAAGTGAATGAGACAAATCAATCATTGTCCTAAGAATCTTCCTGCTTCGCTCTTCATTTGCACTATGTCTCAAAAATGCCATGTCAATTTTCAGAACATCTACCTGAATATCTTTTAGCATATTTAAAGAAGAATAGCCACTGCCAAAATCATCCATCTCTACCACAAATCCTGCATCCCGAAGTTTTTTAATCAACTCCAGCTGACGCTCTAAATCCATAATAATGGCGGTTTCCGTGATTTCCAGTTTTAAGTTCTTTGGCTTAATCTCATATTTTGCAACCAGCTCTGTAAAGGTTATATAAATATCAGTCAGGTAAAAATCCTTTGGCGAGATATTTACAGAAATATACTTGTCCTCCATCCCTGCATCCTTCCACTTTTTCAGCTGCTTGCAGGCGAGCTCCCAGATATGCTGGTCAAGCTTAACAATCATGCCGTTCTTTTCGAATACTTCAATAAATTCTCCCGGCATAATCATTCCCTTTGTTGGATGCAGCCAGCGTACCAATGCTTCTGCCCCCGGTACGCTTCCCTTTTCTGTAATCTGAGGCTGCAGGTAAATCTGAATCTGCCCCTCTCTTATTGCGGTATCAAGCTCACCGCACAGTTCCTGCTCTTTGATTACACCTTCCCTCATTTCTTCCGTATAATAAGCAACCTTCTGATGATAATTATCTTTAATCGTCCGAATTGCCATAAATGCACGGTCACACATAATAGAAACCGGTATTGTTCTATCTTTTATTTCATAGATGCCTACATGAATATTCACCGAATAGGAGCTTTCATGATCCACGTAAATCATCTCTCGCGGTCCCTCACTGAACATTCCTTCCGCAAATAAACATTTCTTCATCAAAAAGCCAAAATGGTCATTTTCAATACGGCCATACACCTCACCCGGTTTTGCTCCCTCTTCAATTAATTCCGCAATTCGTTTTAATACCTTATCTCCCGCCTCTGTTCCAAAAATATCATTTAAAAATTTAAAATCCTTAACGTCCGAACAGATAAGCAGATATTCCTCATCCGGATTCTCCTGAAGGGTTTGTGCTACTTTATCAAAGAAATGCTCTCTATTATAAATTCCGGTCAGCAAATCATGTGCCGCACGATAATGTTCCTTTTTCAGCTGCTCCTTCTCATGTGTACAATCCCGGACGACAAAGAAGCCGCCGATAAAGCGCTCTTTTTTATCCATAAGGCACTGGAACGTTGCTTCCAAATAATGTGTCCCATCTTCCTTTTCTTTGGCCCACTCCCATGTTTTCCCATCGAATTTCTTCATCTCTTCTGCATTAGTCCAAAAATCCGGGGCAACTATAGTCCCGACAGCACGTTCTTCACGACCAAATATTTCGTATGCGCTCTTATTAGCACGTACCACCTTACCGTCTGCATCCAGTAATATGACACCTTCCGCCATGTCATGAACCATCAGCTGATAGGTACGATTCGTCAACTGCTGTGGCTCATAAATAAGTGCATAGTAATATATCAAAACTGCACTAATGGCATATCCCAGAACAGAAATATCAATACTGCTTTCGGTCAGCATATAAATAGCATCCGCGACTGCTACCAATAATAATAATGCTATTACAATTAAATATTTTTTCCGATAGAATGCCTGCGCTTTCACTGCCCTATAAATAAGTGTGCAAAAGGCAAACACCAACAACATATAGGAAACAGCTAAATGTACATTAAAGAACGGTAAATGACGCGCTCCGATGTACAAGTTGCCATCTGACATCGTCTGTTCTACACATACATAAGAATAACCAAAAATTCCACCTAAAAATACCAACACAGAATCACAAATAAGTACGGCATACATGAGTGGCATCTTCACATAATCTTCCATCCGGTTTCCTACAAACGTCATATCAAACTCGAACAGGAAAAATAAAAGCCAGTCCATAGCCGCATAGAACAATCCAAATAAGACCAAGCTGAATGTCATATCTGTAGAATGCATCAATCCGATATGAAGAAGCACCTCAAAATCCGCCACCAGCAGAAGCTTTTGCATTGCTTTTGCAAGCGATGATTTATTTTCCTCAAGTTTCCCAACACAAAATAGCAATACCAATGCCGTTACAGAAAAAGCTATTGCATATATACCTCTCACGTTTTGTCCTTCTCTCTATTTGTTATGTACCACATCCGGTCACAAAAATTAAGTATATAGTACTATTGTAGCAACTTGCTCCTCGTTTGTCTACTCTAATTTTCTTCTGTTTTTATTCTCTTCTGAGAGTGAAAATCCCCGTATGGCGGTGCCATTCGGGGATTTTTCATCTATTTTGCTTCGTCAATCGCTTTTCCAATATCATGACGCATATATTTGTTTGCGAAGTCTACCCATTCGGTTGCTTCATATGCTTTTGCACGGGCTTCCTTTAAATCTTTTCCGGTTGCTGTGATACCAAGCACACGACCGCCGTTTGTCACAATCTTTCCGGTTTCGTTAAACTTCGTTCCTGCATGGAAACAGAAGTAATCCTCTTTTCCGTCAAAGTTTTCTAATCCGGTAATTTCAAAACCTTTTTCGTAAGCTACCGGATAACCATCTGATGCTAAGATGACACAGACTGCTGCATTCTCTTCAAACTGTAAATCGATGGTGTCTAACTTTCCTTCGATGCAGGCTTCCATCACATCAATAATATCATTTTTCATTCTTGGGAGCACTACCTGGGCTTCCGGGTCGCCAAATCGGGCATTGTACTCTAACACCCTCGGTCCGTCCGGTGTCAGCATTAATCCAAAGAAAATCACACCGGTAAATGGTCTGCCTTCTGCCGCCATCGCATCAACCGTTGCCTGATAAATATATTTTTTACAGAATTCATCCACTTCTGCTGTATAGAACGGGCTTGGAGAAAAATTCCCCATTCCGCCTGTATTTAATCCCTCATCACCATCCTTTGCACGTTTATGATCCTGTGCAGAGGACATAATGCGGATTGTTTTTCCATCCACAAAAGATAATACAGACACCTCACGCCCGGTCATGAATTCTTCGATTACCATGGTGTTACCGGCAGAACCGAATTTCTTATCTTCCATGATTTCCTTTACACCGGCTTTTGCTTCCTCTAAGGTGTTGCAGATTAATACGCCCTTTCCCAAAGCAAGACCATCTGCCTTTAACACAATTGGGAACTTGGCAGTCTCTAAATATGCCAGAGCTGCTGCCGGATCAGTAAAGTTCTCATAAGCAGCAGTCGGGATGTGGTATTTTTTCATCAAATCCTTGGAAAATGCTTTTGAGCCCTCTAAAATAGCTGCATTCTTTCTAGGGCCAAATACCTTTAAGCCCTCTGCCTCAAATACATCTACGATACCACCTACTAACGGGTCGTCCATTCCGATAATCGTAAAATCAATTGCCTTTTCCTTTGCAAAAGCAACCAGCTTGTCAAATTCCATGGCACCGATAGCTACGCACTCTGCCAATGCCGCAATTCCTGCATTTCCCGGTGCACAATAAATTTTATCTACACGCGGACTCTTTGCAACTGCTGTTGCAATTGCATGCTCACGCCCGCCACTGCCTACAATAAGTACTTTCATATCTGACGTCCTTTCTATAAAAAGGGCGTATGCAAAAATATTGTCCTACGCCCTGCTTCGATTCATTTTTTACTCTGTAATTAACACATGCCCATCTACAACAGAAACGCGCCCGTTTGCAATCAAGTCAATCGCCTGCGGCAAAATTACCCATTCTGCCTGCTCCATGACACGGCGCTGTAATACCTCCGTCGTATCGCCCTCCTGTACCTCGACTGCTTTCTGCAAAATAATCGGACCGGTATCCGTTCCTTCATCCACAAAATGAACGGTTGCACCTGTTATTTTTACACCACGGGCTAAGGCTCCTTCATGCACCTTCAATCCATAAAAACCGGTTCCACAGAACGATGGAATTAAGGATGGATGAATATTAATAATACGGTTCTGATATGTCTTTATCATTTTTTCCGGAAGTACTACTAAAAAGCCTGCCAAAACTACCAGATCCACGTTGTAAGAATTTAGTCTGTTAAGGAAATCCTCATTAAAGTCTGCTCTGTTTTCGTAATCCTTTGGAGAGATGCAAAGTGCTTCAATTCCATGTTTTTTTGCACGCTCTAATGCATATGCATTTTTATTATTGCTAATAACAACTGCAATTTCTGTATTGGTTATCTTACCGCTCTCTATTGCATCAATAATTGCCTGCAGATTGGTACCGCCGCCGGATACTAATACCGCTATTTTTAGCATAATGTTACTCCTTTTTCTCCATCGACAATCTTACCGATGACATATGGTGTATCACCTGCTGCTTTAATTGCTTCCATTGCTTTGTCTACATCAGCCGGGTCTACACAAACCATCATACCGATACCCATGTTATAGGTATTGTACATCATTTCTTCTTCTACCTGGCCCTCTCTTGCAAGCATCTTAAAAATTGCCGGTACTTCATAGCTGTTTTTCTCAATAACTGCGCGTTTTCCTTCCGGAAGCATACGCGGAACATTTTCCTGGAAACCGCCGCCTGTAATGTGGCTGCAGGCTTTCACAGTAACACCGGCTTCTTTGATGGATTTCAATGCTTTTACATAAATTCTGGTCGGAGCAAGTAATGCTTCTCCAAGTGTCTTTCCTAATTCTTCATGGTATGTATTTAAAGTTTCGGCATCCATTTTGAAAATCTTACGAACTAAAGAAAATCCGTTGGAATGAACACCGGTAGATGCCATACCGATAATCACGTCATCTGCCTTTAAATTTTCTCCTGTGATGATGTCTTTTTTATCAACCACACCAACTGCAAAACCAGCCAGGTCGTATTCATCCTCAGGCATCAGTCCCGGATGCTCTGCTGTCTCACCACCGATTAATGCACAGCCGGACTGGATACATCCTTCTGCCACTCCTTTTACGATAGTCGCAATCTTTTCCGGATAGTTTTTTCCACAAGCAATATAATCTAAGAAAAATAATGGTTCTCCGCCCGCACATGCGATGTCATTTACACACATGGCAACTGCATCAATACCGATGGTATCATGTTTGTCCATAATAAACGCTAATTTGACTTTTGTACCGCATCCATCTGTACCGGATACCAAAGTAGGTTCTTCCATATCCTTGATTTTTTCAAGTGAAAATGCACCGGAAAAGCCACCAAGACCTCCTAATACTTCTGGTCTCATTGTCTTTTTTACATGTTCTTTCATTAATTCTACTGATTTGTAGCCTGCTTCAATATCAACGCCGGAATTCTTGTAATCCATTATTTTTCCTCCTAAAGTCAAAAAGATAGTTTGCAAATGATATACCTATAGTATAACTTCACTCACTATCTTTTTCCAATAATATATTATAATTTCATTAATAAGTTTTTCTTATAACCCATTAGTGATTATAAATTATTTCTAATTTATTGTTTGTTTATTATAAGCAAAATGCCATATACACAGGTATTACTACTACATTTTCTTCTTTAGCCACATCTTTCGTACATATAATGTAGCTTGTGCCCACCTTATCACTATATTTTCGAGAAAATCTGTCAATTGATGTATGTTTTTTATATTCTCCTGACTTTACCTCTATTGGGCATATTTTCTTTTTATCCCGAATCAGGAAATCAATTTCAATATTATTATGATAATCCTCTTTATCCACTCTGGAGTAGAAGAATAATTTATGTCCGGATGCTGTCAGCATTTGTGAAACCACATTTTCCAAAAACATTCCTTCATTAATTCCAACACGGTCAAACATAATGGCTTTTAACACTTCTTCCTCCAACACTGTTCCGTCCTCAATTGCATGCGCAATCAAAAGCCCGGTATCCGCCATATAGCATTTCAATGTTAATCTGTCCAGATTCATATTAATCCCTAATGTAGGCTCAGTAGAATTAAAACAGTGATTCACTATTTTTGATTCACTAAGCCACATAAATGCATCTTCATATTCCCGAAAACGGGCATTTTTATTCAAAGAGGCAAGCGAAAATTTCTTTTCATGTTTTGTTAACTGTGACGGAATTTCATCATAAATTGCCAATACTTTTGATTCATAGCCTTTTGCAAATTTACTGATATCCTCACGATATAATTTCAAAATTCTTTGTTTCACACGATGTACTTCTGATAGATTTTTAGACTCACAATATTTTTCTACTGCCTGAGGCATACCACCTACAATCATATATACACGAAACAAGTTCATTGCCTTTCGATGCAATGCTTCTCCCAAAGGCACCTTCTTATGAAAACAATCTCTAATATACTCTGTCAAAACTTCTTCGCCAACGGCTTGCAGGAACTCTTCAAAATCCAATGGATTTAATTGCAGTGCTTCTTCTTCGGAAGGAATAACAATATCTTTGACATTCTGCTTAATACTAATCAGTGACCCTGTTTCAATATAATCATATCTTCCATCTGCAACTAAATATTTAATCATCTGTCTGGCTCTTGGATAACGCTGTACTTCATCAAAGATGATACAGGAATTACGCTTTATTAATCTTACACCATAAAAAGTCTGAAGTTTCAGAAAAAACATATCGAGATTTGACATTTCATTTTCAAATAAATCGATGATTTCTTTTGCGATATTAGCAAAGTCCAAATAAATATAGGAATCATATTCCTTTTCTGCAAAACGTCTTGAAAGATAACTCTTTCCCACTCGCCTTGCTCCTTCAATCAACATTGCTGATTCTCCATTTGACTGTTGCTTCCATTCCAATAACTTACTATATGCTTTTCTATCAAAATCCATAATGTTGCCCCCTATGTCTCTATTTTACCACTATTTAGTAACTTCTATACCGCTCATAATCACGTTTTCTCAATATGTAATCCGCACTATTATCACGTTTTCTCAAGATATTTGTTTTTATATTATCACGTTTTCTCCTAATATACAATAATAGAAAGTACGCTCTGCGAACTTTCTATTATCATGAATCAAAAACGGCTATGAATAGGATGATTCATAGCCGTTCTCATTTTCCATTATTCTAAATCTAATAGTTTTTATATCCCACTTCCTGCAGTCTGGCATCCTTTGCCTGCACCTGCTCCTTTAATTCCTTAGAGTAAGCTTTTAACTTCTCTAACAATTCTGCATCTGAAGTCGCAAGAATTTTTGCTGCAAGCAAACCTGCGTTGGCACCGCCGTTAATAGCAACTGTTGCAACCGGAATTCCGGAAGGCATCTGTACGATAGAATAAAGAGAGTCCCTGCCTCCTAAAGAAGTGGTATGCATCGGAATACCAATGACCGGCATCGGGAAAATTGCTGCACACATACCCGGTAAATGCGCTGCCATACCGGCACCTGCGATAATTACCTTAAAGCCCTTTGCCTCTGCACTCCTTGCATATTCAAAAAAAACATCCGGTTCACGGTGGGCGGAAATGATGGTCATTTCGTAATCAATGCCCAACTGTTCCAAAATATCTGCAGCTTTTGCCATTACCGGCATATCTGAGTCGCTGCCCATTACAATTCCTACTTTTGCCATAACAAGTCTCCTTTTCTTTTGCTTTATGCATCCAATGGTTTATTCAGTTCTTCTGTGCCCGGAAGAACAAATCTTCCGTCTGCAATGATATCAATTTTGCTTCCGTCTTTACGAATAACTGTAATCTTATCCAATTCATCATATGGAATCGTGATGTCGGTATGGCAGTTGAAGTATGCCTTTGCCATATCTTCCTTACGAAGCATAGAGAAATCATTTTCCTTTGCTCGTATTACTTTTCCGTCCGGATTGAAAGATTCCACTTCTTCCTGATGACTGAAGCAGGTATCACCCACTGCAAAATGTGGTCCTGTCTTTTCCGCAATCAGGATTGGAAGCTTATCTGCAATATCATAATCCCTTGCCATGCGGTACGCTGTGGTGTTGGTTCCGATAGCAAACTCGCCCATCGGAAGGGTGTCATGATTCATCAGCACATTATCCTTGATGTATTTTTTACACTCTGCTTCATCCTCAAAATTCGTGCAGGTGTAGTTCTTAATCACGCCATCTTCGAAATCAATGTCTAAGTTCAAATATTTTAATTCATTTAAATATACCTGGCTTACAAAAAGCTTGCCGGTGGTACCTTTTAATACCGGAGAGGTAAATACTTCACCAACCGGGATATTGACATCTGCCACACAGTTTTCGAAAGCAGTTTCCTTTGTACCATCCTCTAACTGCCATACCGATACATAAAGGTCCGTCTTGTTTTCTCCCTTGCCTGTGATATGCACCTTTTCGGCCGTGTCTAACACATCAATCATCTTCTGCTGGATGCCCTGATACAATTTATAATCCAATGTATTGATTTTTACGGTCTCAGCAAAAATCTCCTGAAACTTCTCTCCGATTGCCGGAAGCGGATAGGAAATAATCGTAAAACTGCGTTCCTCACCGATGATATACTGGTTGCGAAGCTGACCGCTCATGCTCATCTCGTAAAGGCTCAACTGCTGTTGTTTTTCATTTAGCTTTAAGTTTTCCTCCTTCGTCTCCGGTGAAAACGGTACCTCGCCAAAGGTCTCGATAACTGCCGGACCGGCATGACCATTTGCTTCTTTTTTATACTCCTCAAATGTGGTTTTCATCACCTCTAAGCGACGTTCCACATATGCCTTATCCATGTATAGAGCCCTGTCATCCTTATGGTCATAGCTGTACTGCTTATTTACCGGCGTACTCATGATACGCATTGTCACATCCAGCCCCATTTTTTCAAAATTGCGGATTGCCGCACGGACCATACGTTCAAACCCAAGCGGGTAAATAATCTGGGCTGTCAGCTTCTTGCTTAAATCCACTCCCATATTTACGAAACCAATGCGGTAACCCTCGGTATAGGTATCTGCCATTGCCTGAATTTCTTCCTCAGGCAGCGTATTTAAAAATGACGCAACGCCTAATTCATTCTCTCCCACATAATCGCCGCTTAAATAGAGATAACGTAAATCGTTCAAATCACTGTTCATCACGATATTCTTTAAAAAATCCTCTTTTGCGCATACCTGTGTGCGGATTGCGTCGCCCACAAAGATTTCGCTGTAATCATGATAAAACCAGTAAAGGCTCTGTTCGATTTCTTTTTTATCGATTTCCTCTGCTTCAAAGTGATTATAAATTTCTACAAACAACTCTGCGCGAATCGTAACATTCAATTTTTTTCCGGCAAAAGCATCGCCAATTGCCTGACGTAAGGTCACCAGAAGTGCAGAAAGAATCTGACCGTATTCTGCACCCAGAGTCGCTACGGCATACGCCGGATTCGCAAAACTTGTTCCATAATTTTCTACAACCGTATCGCGAAACATTGCGGCATTATCCTGCTCACATTCTTCCAGCGTTCTGCTTTCTAACCTGCCGTCTTCTTTTTTTCTTAAAATCTCTGCTACAGCAAGCAAAAATTCTGCTGTTTTTCTAAAATAAGGATCATACACAGCCGGTACATCTGTCTCTTCCTTGATTTCGGCAATCCGCTCCATCACCAGGTCAAAACGTTCTGTGGCCTGCTCATTTGACTCCTTATAAAACTCCATATAACTCATTCTCTCTCTTCCTTTCCTTCCTGCCTGTTTAACTTAAGCAAGTAAAAATCCCATTACATATAACCCAATCCAGGAGCCCAGTGCCAAAAAGGACAATAAAAATCCCAGATATGGAAATAATTTAAAAGAATCCTCTTCCCTAAGGCTTAAAACTGCCACCACAAATGCCACCATAGACAATAGCATAGAAGATACCCCCGCGCTTCCCAAATACAGGCTGCCAGCGCCCCTATGAGTATAAGAATTCCAAATTACATATACAAAAACACCAAGGGATACCGCTGCCATACCGGAAGCTGCCATACCACGTTTTGATTGCGTCTTCTCTGTAAACTTGTACCCTCTGCGTCTTTTTTTCATCATACTACGATTCCTTTATTTTTTTAGTTTTCTTCCAATCCATGCAAACACCTGGTATACCAGAAAACCAAGTGCCCCACCTAACGTATTTAAAATAATATCATCCACATCGAAGCTTCCAACCTTTGTTACCAACTGAATCAATTCTACAAAAAGGCTTAATTCAAAGCTGTAAAACACCGTATTCAGAAAAATATGACAGCGTCTGGAAAAAAACGGAAGGAAAAATCCGAACGGCATAAATGCCAGAACATTTCCCAATAAATTTAATGTAACCGCTTCTGCTCCCAACACCTTATAATGCACAAGGAACCGCTTTATTTCCAAAAACGGAATCAGATTATAGTGGTACTCCCGTTCTGAATAAGTTCTTCCCATTTTTTCCGAAAAAAACAGGAAGTAAAACAAAATTGCAAAATAAAGCAGAAAAAGCAGAACCGCCAAGGTACGGTTTCTGCTATTCGGCTTTTTTGAGCCGCCTGTGCTCTTCTTATTATTTGCAGCCATATTCTTCATAATACCGGTCAATCGCGGCCTTAATGGTGTCATCAATCACCACTCTGCCCTGACACTCGCGATTATACAGGTGTTCCACTACTTCTGCCATTGATACAATTGCGCAGGCTCTGAAACCATAGTTCTCCTGAATCTCCTCTAATGCACTCTTTTCTCCGCCAAGTCCTACTTCCATACGGTTTAAAGAAACCATGAGTCCAAGAATCTCAACATTTGCTGCGCCTTTTACCTTCGGAACCGTTTCTTCCATGGACTTTCCGGAAGTGGTGACGTCTTCAATCATAATCACTCTGTCGCCATCTTTTAAGCTACTTCCCAAGAAGCTTCCCTTGTCTGCTCCATGGTCCTTTTCCTCTTTACGGTCAGAGCAATAACGGATTTCCTTTCCGTACAGCTTGCTGTAAGCAACTGCTGTCACAACACTAATCGGAATTCCCTTGTATGCCGGTCCGAATAAGACATCAAAATCATCTCCATAGTTATCATGAATTGCTTTTGCATAGTATTCACCAAGGCGCATCAGCTGGCTGCCTGTTACATAGGCACCTGCGTTCATAAAAAATGGAGATTTACGTCCGCTCTTTAACGTAAACTCACCAAACTTAAGCACGTCGCTTTCTACCATAAATTCAATAAATTCCTGCTTATACTGTTCCATATGAACTAAACCTCCTGCATTTTCATTAAGCTACAAGCCGTGCCATTTCGAAATTGGTAAATCCGTGAAACACTTGTGTTTCTAAGGGTTCTGGCAATTTTGAAATGATAGGGCTTTCGTCCCGTGACCGAGAGAGTTTGCTCTTAAGGTGCGGCTTGTGCACACTTTCAAAAATAATCTACTACACCATTTTTACACACTTTTGCAGTGTCAAGAAATTTCAATTATCCTCTAAATACTATCATAAAGCCTTTTGTTTTTCAACAGTTTCAGCTCGTTAACATCGTTGTCACACAACTATAGAATTCCTCTGCCTATTTTTATTGGTACTCTCCCTGAACCGGTTGACTTGTTACATTTGACGACAGACATACCCTATAAAATATATCTGCCAGAGATTTCATGCAATAGACTGTCTACGAATCACTCTATTAACACGAAAATACACAATGCAAAATACTTTCTGTATTCTACATCGCTTTTAGAAATTCATCCATAGATTCTGCTTTTGCTGCCAGTTTATGCCACTTTTTAAGCGTTTCCAAGTTTTTTTCTGTCATGATTTTTTCACGCACTTCATCAGAAACAGGACCAAACTCTTCTAAAAGTTCAATAACTGCTTCTGCTTTTCCTTCCGCTTTTCCTTCCGCGCGTTCATCTCTTAACATTTCCTGAAACAACATAAAGCGTTCCTCCATTTCCCGGCTTTCCTTTACATGTCGAACAGACTCCTGTAGCTTTCTTACATAAGCATCCGCAAAGTCATTCTCACTTTCTGTCAGGTCTGCCCTAACAAACTTTAAGAATTTTACCATTCCTTCCGGCACCTCTTTTTCATTTTCTCCGTATGTGCTTAGAAAAATACTTACAACTCCATCCTGCTCATTTAACTCCTGCTCTTCTAAACACTGGCTCGCAAAAGTATAGCGGTATTTTTTCTTCCCGAATGGATCAAAATCACAGATAAATATCACATAGGAATTCGGAAGCTTCGCATATTCCTCTCCGCATAGTAATAGCTCCATATCAATCTGGCTGTGATAATACCTTGCACGTTTTCCGATTGCCGGTTTTCGTGTCGCCTGCATTTCCACATCATAATGGGTATGATGCTCATCTTTTGCAAACACATCCAGACGAACCCCCTTATATTCGGGATGATAAATAATACTTTTTTCTTTGCTGATCTCCACACGTTCAATTGGAATCTGCAATACCATTTCTAAAAATTCTTTGCAATTTCTGCCATTCTCTTCCTCCGTTTCGCAGAGGAATTCTATATAAAGATTGTAGCAAACTATCATAACTTTTTCCAGTAAAATAAAACTTATTCTTTCATATCACAATCCAAAAAGTTCTCAAATACGCCTCTTAACCATAATACCAAAACGCGCCCACCAAAGTGGACGCGCATCATTTCTTACTGCTTCTTCAATTCCTTTTTATGCACATACATTCTGGCATCTGCTCTGCTTCTGGTTCCCTGAATCGTCAAATCTGCCTCTTCAAAGGAAGCATAGCCGCATGCAATCTGCATATTGATATCCAAAGACTTTGCATTATAATCATCCTGTGCTCTCTTAAGCTGCTCCAAACGGGCTTTCATATCAACATCCTTTGCATGCTCGATTACCGCACAGAACTCATCTCCGCCAATTCGATAGCATGTTGCAATATCTCCAAACATCTGCTTTATCAGATTTGCTGAATCAATAATATATTTATCACCGGCCTCATGTCCCAACGTATCATTGCATTGTTTCAGATTATTCAAGTCAAACGTCGTCAGCATCACATCTTCCGGGTCCTTGCAGTTATATTCCCAGTCATCAAACGCATTACGATTGTAAAGTCCCGTCATCATATCCTTTTCTGCCAGTTCCTTATAAATCTCTGCTTTTCTTCCTTCCTCTATCTGTCTGAAAAACTCTAATGTCGTTTCGCTTCCTAATAATAAAATATAAATTAACAGACCAAGTCTTCCGACGATATCTGCTTTGAGCCCGTCCATGTAATACGCAGATAAATCAACAATAACAGAAAAAATCAGAATAACAGCCCCTATGAGGCTTGTCTTTACCTTATGATCGAATCCATACCGCTTGATTCGACAAATTGCAGCATACACCAAATATACCAATCCTGCCGCAATGCAGATGTGAATCGCCGGTGCAGTATCATTGAAACGCCACAGATTCATCATATGTCCGGTTGTATTGATAACTGTAACTGCAATCGCAGTCCAGCAAATTCCATGTGCAAGATGCGCATCCTCTGCCTCCAAAAAACTTTTCACAAACAGCACAAACGGAACAATCATAAGCATCGTCAGCAAATAGCCGCAGAAGGATGCTACGGTCCGGTTATTCACAACAATGGTTGCAAAATCTGTCTGATGAACGGTCCATGCACCGAGTACAACTGTAAAAAGGCCAAAGTACAGAGAACTGCGTTCTGTAATATTTTTCTTTTTTACTACGAGCCAGTAACCAACCAAAAAAGCCCCTACCAAAATACAGAATAAGCTTAACACTATGTCCGGAAGGGACTCTATGATATGATTCTGATAAATTGCCAGTCCATCCCCCACGTAGAATTCGGGCACATCTTTCCACTTTTCACCATGAATGGTCTTAATCACAGCCTTTATTTCTTCTGCCTGTACCGGGATTTCTATAAAATGAAATTTAGCACCGCTATTGTGTCCAAAAATACTCTCCGGCATCCAGAAAGCATAAATAAGGCTTTCGTCCGCATACACTTCCACCTCTTTCCGGTTGGTATAAAGTTCCATCATCATGCTCACGCCATCCGGACTCTTTATATCTAAATAGAATTCATGTATATTCTCTGAAACAGCTACTTCACGTTCCGGGTACACCTGCATTTTCCCCATCTGCTTACTCCGGCTAAACTCATCTGTTTTTCCCCAGATAAGTCCTGCAAGCATAAGAATGGCTGCCATACTTGTTAAGATATAATATATATACTGAATCACTTTTTTCATTCGTAAATTCTCCTCATTGCTTCTTTCTCTGCTCTTTACATTATACAAAATGTTTTCCTATTTTCCAATACCAAAAATGGGACTGTAAAACAGCCCCATTTCATTTTAACTGAATAAATTTTTAAAGAAATCATACCTTACTGATTCTGCAATTTCACTGCAATTTTTTTCATTTCTTCAAAATCAGCAAGCAGCACCTTGGAATAATTTGCCGCTTCTGTATATTTCTGCTTTGCAGCCGAATAATCCTGGTTCATAATCAGTTTTCTGACCTCACTTCCATATTCATGGAACTTCTTGTGTTTTGCCTCTACCTGGGTCCAGATAGCGCGAATCTCCGGTGTCTTTGGCGTCATAGAATAGTAGAAATGCCCAAAACCACATTTTGAAGGGTCAAACTGCAACGGAATAATCGTCTGTTCATCCACCATACGTTTCAGATTAGAAAGCCATGTCTGATGTGCACTTACTGCCTTATCCATATATTTTGCAAATTCCAGATACTCCATACGGAAGAATGCATCGTCTGTCATTTTACCCATGACTTTTGTCGCATCAGATAAAATCTTTTCGATTCTCTCTACCGGTTTTGTGGCATCCTTAATGTAAATACTAAAGCCCTTTAACTCTGTCATATTTTTGTCTAACTCACTACACTGATTCTTAATATGGGAGGCCTGAGTCTCCAGTTCGTTCATGGAGCTGCTGATTTCTTCGCTCACCGCAGCAAGAGAACTGATGGAATCATTGACTCTTGAAACATGCTGCTGATTCTCGCTGTTGATTTCCCATACACTTTCAATCTTTTCGGTTACGGTTCCGAGTGCCTCAATCGTGCTGGTTACGCTTTCGGAACTCTTGTGAGAAGCATCTTTAATCCTCTCCACAAATTCGCCCATATTTGCAGTCATCATTTGTGTCTCTTCTGCAAGTTTTCGGATTTCCTCCGCAACCACTGCAAATCCTTTGCCGGCTTCCCCTGCTCTGGCTGCCTCAATTGATGCATTTAATGCAAGCAGATTCGTCTGGGATGAAATAGAATTAATTCCCGCAATCACTTCATTCATATGATTAATCACTTCTAAAAGCGCATTCATATCGCCCTGCATTTCCTTGGATTCAGCTATCGTTTTTACAGACAAATCACGAATTGAGGAAAGTTCTTCCTGGCTGGTCTCAATCTTTTTGAACACCTCGTTGGTATCTTCGGCAGCTTCTACGATAGTCTTGGTTAAATCCTCGTGCTGCATATTCACCTGTTCGGCAACCATAGAAGAATCCTCTGCCGCACTTAGAATTTCTCCGGTGGCATGGTCCGCGTTTTCCGCATCCTTTAACAGCATATCGGTACTTCTGGATAAAATCAAATCCAAAGAACTAATCTGCATGACTGCATCCAGTCCCTTGTCATATACGGATTCAAATTCTTCTCTGTTTTTTACCAGACGCTTATATATCCCGTCTAATTCCGGATTTCCTGAATAATCCGCCTGTTTCATTTCTGCGACTTTTTGAACTAAGTCTGTTTTTTTTCTTACGAAGCTCATGACTCTTCCCCTTTCTCATTTGCAGTGAGTAAAACTTATAGGACTATATTACCACTAATCTTTGATTTTGCAAAGTTTTATTTAGCAGTTTTGACCAAAAAAAGAGCCTGCTTCTTTTCAGAAACAAGCTCTTTTGTCTGTTCTTACCGGTCGTGTACTGCTCCTACCAATTCCTTAATATCTGATACCTGATAGCGCTCCATATAAGCGCGGATTCCCTCTACAATTTCCTCTGTCACTCTTGGATTCGTAAAGTTAGCTGTTCCGACGGATACCGCTGTAGCACCTGCCAAAATCATCTCGATGGCATCCTCTGCATTCATGATGCCTCCCATTCCGATAATCGGCAGTTTTACTGCCTGTGCAGTCTGATATACCATACGCACTGCCACCGGATGAATCGCCGGACCGGACATCCCGCCGGTACGGTTTGCTAATACAAAGCTACGGCGATGAATATCAATCTTCATCCCGGTAATCGTATTAATTAAAGATAACCCATCTGCACCGCCTGCTTGTGCTGCTCTTGCCATCTCTGTAATGTCCGTTACGTTTGGAGAAAGCTTCATAATCACAGGCTGGGCGGCATGTTTTTTCATCTCTTTTGTAATTGCCTCTACTGCCTTCGGGTCCTGTCCGAATGCAATCCCACCCTCTTTTACATTTGGGCAGGAAATATTGATTTCCAGTAAGTCCACCGGCTGATCACGCAGGCGTTCTACTACCTCTATATATTCTTCCGTAGAATGTCCGCATACATTGACAATAATCTTCGTATCATATTTTTTCAAGAAAGGGATATCCCGCTCGATAAATAAATCAATTCCCGGATTCTGTAAACCGACCGCATTTAACATACCGCCATATACTTCTGCCACACGCGGTGTCGGATTTCCGGGCCATGGAACATTTGCCACGCCCTTTGTCACAACAGCTCCGAGCTTATTTAAATCTACAAATTCAGAGTACTCTGCACCTGAGCCAAAGGTTCCGGAGGCAGTCATAACCGGATTATTTAAGGTTACGCCACATAAATCCACCTTCATATTCATTAGAACTCTACCTCCTCTGCTAAAAATACCGGACCTTCTTTACAGATACGTTTGTTATGTACATTTGTATGATGGTCCTTTTCTTTTGATTTACATACACATGCAAGGCAGGCACCGATTCCGCATGCCATGCGTTCCTCCATGGAAATCCAACATTCGATTCCATTTTCCTTTGCATATTCCTTTAATGCCCGAAGCATCGGTGTCGGTCCACAGGCATAAATGACATCTGCCTTTAACCCATTTTCACGGATTGCATCTAAAACATTTCCTTTTGTACCGGCACTTCCATCTTCCGTTGCTACATAAACCTCGCTATAAGCTTTCATTTCATCACATAAAAACATCTGATTGTTTCTGTAGCCTAATATCATCTGTTTTTCACAGTCTAATTCTTTTGCAAGTTCGAGCATTGGCGGGATACCGATACCGCCACCGATTAAGAACGCAGACTTTTCCTGTTTTGGAAAACCATTTCCAAGAGGTCCTAAGATACGGAGTGTTTCCCCTTCTCTCATGCCCGAAAATTCATCGGTTCCCTTTCCTGCCACACGGTAGACAAGACGGATGGCGTTCTTTTCGCGGTCTATCTCGCAAATACTGATTGGTCTTGGAAGCAGTCTGCTTCCGTCGTTACAATAAACAGATACAAACTGTCCTGCTTTTGCATGGGCTGCCACCTGCTTTGTTTCTAGCCACATGCTGTAAATCTCATCGGAGAGTTTCTCCTGATTTATAATTTTTACGGTTTCTTCAAATTTCTCAGGCATTAAATTGTCCTTCCTTGTGTTTATTTTCTAACGTTCGTAAACAACCTTTCCGCCGGTAAGTGTCATGCGTACACGACCTGTCACCTGATAACCGTGGAATGGTGTATTTTTTCCCATACTCTTGAATTCGTTTTTGTCAATGGTATAAGACTCGTTTGGATCAAAAATGACGATATCTGCCACTTTTCCCGGGGCAATATCTCCCTTGTCAATTCCAATCACCCTTGCAGGATTGTAGCTCATTTTTGCTGCCATCTGCATCGGGGTTAAGTATCCTTTTGCTACCAGTTCCGTATAAGTCAGGCAGGCAGCTGTTTCTAATCCTACAATACCAAACGGTGCCTTTTCCATCGGCGCATTCTTTTCCTCTGCAGAATGTGGGGCATGGTCTGTAGAAATAACATCCATAATGTCATCCCGTAAACCGGCCTTTAATGCTTCCACGTCTTCTCTGGTTCGAAGCGGCGGATTCATTTTATAATTCGTGATTTCTTCCTCTCTGATATCAGCGGAAGTGAGTGTAAAATGATGCGGGCAGACCTCGGCGGTTACCTTTAAGCCCTCTTCCTTCGCTTTTTTTACCATAACTACAGAGTCCTTTGTAGAACAATGGCACAGATGCAGTTTCGCTGAGGTATCACGGCTTAACATTATATCTCTTGCCACGATCACATCCTCTACCGAATTTGTAATACCACGCTGGCCAAGTTTTTTGGCACAGGTGTCCGCATTCATAACACCGCCGTCTACCAAATTGATGTCCTCGCAATGTGCCAGTACCGCAATATCATGCTTTGCGGCAATCTCCATTGCCTTACGGTATAAGTTTGAGTTCATGACCGATTTGCCGTCCTCGCTGATAGCCGGAATACCGGCCTCAACCATTCCTTCGATATCAGAAAGCTCTACTCCGGCCTGTCCCTTTGTAACCGCTCCGACTTGTAATACATTTACAATGCCAAGCTCCTTTGCTTTTTCATGCACATACCGGATGACTTCCTGGCAGTCTGCCACAGGCTTTGTATTTGGCATGGCAAGAATCGTGGTAAACCCGCCATGTGCAGCGGCAAGACAGCCTGTTTCAATCGTCTCTTTATGTGTGAAACCCGGGTCTCTTAAATGCACATGCAAATCAATAAACCCCGGCATTACATAGCATCCCTTTGCATCAATAACACGCTCTGTCTCTTCTGAAATCTGTTTCTCCATCTTTTTCACTATGCCATCTTCAATCAACAAATCCAACACTTCATTTGTCCCGGTTGCAGGATTTAAAATTTGTCCGTTTTTAATTACAATTTTCATCACAGTTCCTCTCATTCTTCTGTGTACACAGCCTCTATAGTCTTCCGTATACGTCCATCGGCACGTAGGCTTTTACATAAATGCCCTCAGCCTGGTATTCTTCCTCCAAAAGTTCACCGGTTTTACGAATCTGCTGAATGATACCGGCTTTCTCATACGGAATTACCCGTTCCACCAATATCTTATTTTCCCGCATCACTTCGCTTAACAGGTCTTTTAATTCTTCCAGACCGGCACCGGTTTTTGCCGAAATGCGAAGCGTATAATCTGCCTTAAAATCAGAAAGCGGATTGTTCTCTGTTCTGGCATCCTGTTTATTAAAAAGGGTAATGATGGTCTTGTCCTTTACATCCAAGTCATACAAGGTTTCATATACAATGTGCATCTGTTTATCCATCTGTGGATTCGATGCATCTACGACATGCAGAATGTAATCTGCATACTTTGCCTCCTCCAGAGTACTTTTGAAGGCCTCAATCAGATGATGTGGCAGCTTGCGGATAAATCCAACCGTATCTGTAAGTAAAATTTCCTGACGTCCCTTTAATTCCAGTACTCTCGTAGTCGGGTCTAAGGTTGCAAATAATTTATCCTCTTCCAAAACCCCTGCATCGGTTAAGGTGTTCAACAGGGTAGATTTTCCTGCATTGGTATATCCTACAATTGCCGCTACCGGCTTCCCGTTTTTCTCACGCTGCGCTCTTGTTACTTCCCGGTGCATCCGTACTTCCTTTAGTTCCCGATTCAACTGTGCGATACGGTCTTTAATTAGACGTCTGTCCATCTCCAGCTTCTTTTCACCGGGTCCTCTGGTGCCGATTCCACCACCAAGCCTTGACATGGAACGTCCCAGCCCTGCCAGTCTGCCCAGGCGGTATTTTAGCTGTGCCAGCTCCACCTGAATTTTTCCTTCGCTGGTGTTGGCCCTTGCTGCAAAAATGTCAAGAATGACAAGCGTTCTGTCCATCACCTTGGTATCCAGCAAATCCTCTAAATTTTTCAGCTGTGCCGGAGAAAGTTCATCATCACAGACAATTCCTGTCGCATCAAGACTTCGTATTAATTCTGCCAGTTCTTCTACCTTTCCGGTCCCGATATAGGTGCCGGGATGGCGCATTTCCCTTTTCTGAATCAGCGTCCCCACCGGGATGGCTCCGGCAGTCTTTACCAGTTCTGCAAGTTCTGACACGGAATCCTCCGCATCATCTCCATCCTGTTCACTGACACCAACTAAAATGACACGTTCTTCGATTGTTTCTATTTCAAATGCTTCTGCCATAAATCTTCCTTTCTATGATACTACTGAGCACCGGTCTCTGTCTGCCCTGACTCGGTTTCCGTCCCTTCTGTCTCCGGTACTTCCTTCATCTGGCGGTTCTTTAAAAATACATATTCCGTCTGTGCCTCCTCGTCATTCGGATACAGTGTTACATAATTTTGTATCAGTTCCCATGCCTTATCAAAATTACCATGATACTCATAAGCAATCACCAGATTGCGCATCAGTTCCTGTTTTCCCGCAGCCGTTTCATCTGAAATTCCCTGTTCCAGATACGAAATTGCCTCCGCATAGCGTCCTTCCTCTAAGAAAAATGCGCCTGCTGCATTTAAGCTTTCCGCATCGGCATCATTCTGCTCAAAGTATGCCCCATAACAGGCTTCTGCCTGTGCTGCATCTCCCATTGCAGAATACACCTGTGCCAGATAAAGATCTGCAGTGACACTTCCCTGCTCCTTTGCTGCACCAAGTTCGGTCAATGCATTTTCATACTCTCCCTGAAGACAATATATTCTGCCACGATATTCTATATCTGATACCGCATTTCCCTTTATAGAAAAAGCCATGTTCAAATATTCTTTTGCCGCCTCTTCCTCACCGGCACCTTTTAAATTCTCATAAATATGGATATATAATTCGTAGTCTTTGGGATTATATGTAACTGCTTTAGAATAATCGGACTTTGCGCTTTCTATTTCAGATTTTTTCACATAAATGCAGCCCCTCAGATAATAGGCATCTGCTTCTTTTGGAAGGAAATCAATGATGGCACTATAGGTAGCCAATGCGCCCTCCATGTCACCATTTGCATACTGGGCTGCTGCTTTATAGTAACTGATATCAATGTCATCTGCATCCACTGTTCCAATTTCCTGTTTTAGCGCTGCATCAAACGCTTCCACTGCGCCTGCATAGTCAGCCTGTTCCATACATGCAATCCCAGCTTCCCGAAACAGTGCTTTATTTTCTTCTGCTTTTTTTGAACAGCCTGACAGCAGACATACCCCTGCCACGACTGCTATCATATATTGATATCGAATTCTCTTATTCATCTATTTTCATTTTGCCTTTCCAGCTTTTTATTTTTTAGTATAACAAAAAAAATGTTAAAACGCCAGCCAATCTATCACCTGATTTGCTCTTGCTTCCCAGGTGTGTTTTGTTCGCACCTTCTGTCGCCCATTGTGAATCATATCCTGTCTTTTGTTTTCATTCTGCAGTAAATCCTTCACAATATAAGGAAGTTCTTCTATGTTCTGCAAATCATAATAGCAGACACCTTCACCTTCCGCCAGTTCTTCACACAAATACTTACTCTTGTCCGATACACACACTGCACCGTTTAAAATCGAGTTGAAAACACGGTCATGAGCACCATCTTTAAACCACGGCATCACATTTAAGGACACCTTCGCATGCTGCAGTTGCTCTAAACAGGCGTTAGATGTAATCTGGGGATGCAGAGTTATATTTTCCGGGTGCGAGCAGGTTAGCTGCTCCCAGCCTTTTCCAAACACATCCACTTTGATTCCGGCATCTGTCAATCCCCGTACTGCTTCGCCTCTCCAATAATTACGCACATACAAATCAATAAAGATCATCTTACTGAAAGCAATTCTTAGCTCCTCATACGGCACTTTGCCCATTTCCCGTTCACAATGAACCATTGCCGCCTCCTCTACGGTCTGATACGGATGCGCAATCAAATCGTCAATAATGCCCTGATAAAATGCTGCATATTCTTCGTTAATCCAATGAATATAGGGTTCACAGAAGGAGGGCGGCGTATAATTTCCCGTCATAATCACATCCATGGTTCTCTCATCTGTTATCGCCTTTAATTCTGTTCCTGCTAACGGTAAAAATCCCAGATGTTCAAATTCCGGATAGAACTGCTTAAAATACTGTTCCTGACATCTGTCGATGCTGATGTGATAATATCGCTTTGGCAAGTCCCGAAGTCTCTCATGATAATAATAAGGATGGTCTGCCGCAATATTGTAACATGGTATCTTATATGCATCCCAGATATAACCAAGACCTTCTTTATAGACCCCGGGTTCCTTTTCCAGCCCTTCGAAGTTGAAAGTCAAGAGTGCTGTTTCTCCTGTACGGATAAACTTTTTCAGTGTTCTTGCACTCTGTTCTTCGTTTTTCAAATCATAATAAAAGACAAGGAAGCCTTTTTCTTCAAAGGTTTTTCCCATCTGATAAGAAAAGTATTCTAAGGTCTCCACCCCACCGATTACCATTACGATACGCTTCATGAAAGCATCCTTTCCTTCTCATCTTTTTAACCGCAAAAAGAGGCAATCCACATAAAACATGTGCAGCCTCTTTTTTATCACTTTTTCTTATTTACTAATTTATATGTTTTTACAGTTCTTTTCAATAATGGATATGCTTTTTGCCAAAAATTTTTTATTTTTTCCATCAGCTTCTGTTTCCATGTTTTTCGATTCTTATACAAGATGCGAAGCTGATTTAAGGCCCAGATTATTGGATAGCACATAAAAAGCAGTTCTAATACCAAAAGCAGTGCCGATACATCTTCATAACCTTTCGCCCGATTCTCCCAATATGGATAGACGATATTTTTCGTGTTCATGGAACGCACACCGAAATGCTTTATCACATCTAACCGATGAAGAAAATCAAAACGCGCCGATACTTCTATCATCTCATAGTTTTTTTCGTCCATGGAAAGCGCATTGGTCAATGCAGTGATTCCAAATTCATCCACCGGATTTGCTATCAGAATTTCATAGGAGTCAACCGGATAAGAACCGCCATATGCCGCTTCTAAAATAGAATAAGACACATAAACCGTTGCTGCTTCCTCTTCAACTGCCTCTGAAAACATACCCGAATCGCTTCGTACCACTCCGCGAATCGGATAGATTGCTCCGTTTATCTCTACTTCCATTCCCGCAACATTGCTCGATCCAAACAGCTGCCATGCCACCAATTCATCTAAAATGACTCCATCCCCATTTTCATCATCTGAGCCAAAATAAGTGCCTGATAATAAGGTCAACGGATGAAACTGAAAGAAATCTCCCCCTACGCCAAAGGCTCTCACCTGTACCGTTGCTCGATTCGATGTAACAGACAGTTCTCCTTCGGCTGAGTATGCATCCACCCAGTTTCTACCGCCGTTTTCTGTTTCCGCAGGAATAGCAGCCTCCTCTAATGAGGTGATCAGACTTCTCTCTATTCCCGCAATCTGTTCCGGCATGAATACGACATCTCTTCCAAAATAGCAGGCTACCTGTGCAAATGGTTCCTTATCAGACCACCTTTTTGCCAACTGCTGCGTAGAAAGACCATTTACCAGATACCGCTGCAGGCAGGCCAAAAGAATGGTAGATAATATGCAAGCCGCTAATACCAGTCCTTTTCTGTATTGTTTCATAGGATATCTATCCCTTTCTTTTTCTAACATCTATGGTCCTTAATCTGCAAGACGAACCTGCTGGTTTTCTTCTACCGGCTTCGTTGTTGTTGTGATCACGTATTCATAACCTTCCAAAGCGCCTGCAATTGCTGACTGGGAATCATCGGAAGTAATCACTTCCACATCTCTTCTTCTTGCATAATAGCGGTTTCCTAATGGCGTATTCTTTGCTTCTACAATTAAGATAAACTTACCATTTGAATCTTCCCTGATACAGCTGGTCGGAACAATGTAGTCATAGTTGGAACTCTGCTGACCGATGGATAAGGTATAGTTATCCCCTACGGATACATCTCCGCTCATTTCACAAATTACTACATAAGACTCTTTATTCATAGGGTCTTTACGGACAGACTGTACTCTTGCAGTGACATCATTTCCATACCAGTTATACAAAACCTCTGCCGGATCTCCTGCCTTAATACGTCTCGCCTGCGCCGCACTCACCGTAAACTGTAAAGTAAATGCCTCATTTTCCGGAGACATGGTCATTACGACGTTATCCTCTTTTATGGTCTGTCCGGCATAATAATTAATCTGCGTAATCGTTCCTGCCATCGGTGCCTTTACTTCTGATCCGGTTCCCTTTCCTTCCAGTTCCGTTACTTTTTTGCTTAATTCGCAAAGGTTCTTGTACTGTTCGCTTAAGTTAATCTGCTGGATGTATTTTTCGGTGAGGCCGCCTGATTCTTTTGCTTCGTCCAGTTGCTTTTTGACTTCTTCATACTTCCAGGAAATTTCGCCTAAATAGTAATTAATATCAGCCACCTTAGCTGTATCACCGGCTTCCTGTGCAGTGTCTCTTTCCGCCTTCTTTGCTGCAATATCCTCTGTCATCTCATCATACTGTTTCTGCAGCTCCTCAAGCTCAGCCTGTGCCGTTACTAAAGAGTTCTGCCGGTCTGTCAAAGAGCCAAGTTTGCCGGATTCAATGACCTTGCGCTCTTCTACGGTAATTCCTGCAGTTAAAATTGCCTTCTCATATTCCGTCTTTGCAGACTCATAGGCATCCTTTGCTGCACTTAAGGCATCACTGTCGCCTGCGCCAAGTGTAAACAGTACATCTCCTTCTTCTACCTCGGCACCGGTTCTCACATTGATGGTTTCAATTTTTCTGCCGGAATCCGCTTCCACAGAAACACCTTCCGCTGCTTCCACAGTTCCGCTGCCACGTACCTTTGTGGTAATCGAACCACCATATACATACTGTGTGCTTACTTCGACCAATGAATAGTTCATAATACTATTCGAGAAAAAGGTCAGCACCAGCATAATGCTTAAGAATATAATTGCTATATTTTTAATCTTATCTTTTCTATCGCTCATGTTCATACTCCATTCCTATGTTCTGCTAGCCCTTTACGCCGCCCTGGTAGGCAATACCCTCTACCAGCTGCTCCTCGCCATAAAGGAAAATCAAAAGACTCGGTACCATGTAAATTGTTGCTACTGCAAATGCCAATCCAACTTCGCTGGCATTAATCTTTGACAAAAATATGGAAAGCGGATATTTATCCGTATCTGTGAAGAACAACAATGGCTGTTCTACCATATTCCAATAATCAATAAATACTAAAATAGCGCAGGAAGTTATAATTCCTTTACAAATCGGTACGCATATTTTACTAAATACCTGCCACTCGCTTGCTCCGTCAATCCGGGCAGCTTCTAACAGAGGCACAGGAATTCGTTTCATATATTTTGTAATCAGATACACACTAAATGGTGAAAAAATACCCGGCAGCCAGATGGCCCAGTTGGTATTTAACAGTTTCATCCAATCCAATACCAGATAGTTTGGAACCAGTGTTACCTGATACGGCATCATCATTAAGATAATGTAGGAAAAAAATACAATGGCGGAAAGCTTTCCCTTTGTTCTTGTAAATCCATAGGCTGCAAACACTGCCACCACCAGCTGGAATACCACAATCGGAACAACCAGAATTATGGAATTCCAAAATTTTAATAAATAGTCCGGACTCTTAAATAACGTGGTGATGTACTGTGAAAAACTCACCATATCCGGAATAAATTTCAAATTGACCGTCTCTGAGATAAACGTCTTGCTATCGCTTGTCGCATTCTTAAAAATCACACCATAGTTGGATGAAATCTCCGATGCCGACATAAAAGAATTCGTAATGGTTAACACAATCGGCGTCAAAAAAAGTGCCGCTGTAACTACCGCTATAAAGGTCAAGCATACCTTAGAGACAATCGTTCTTTTTCTAAACTTCTTTTTCATTCTTCCTCTAAGTCCTTTCCGTAACGGTTTTCAGCTAAAAACATCAGTCCGATAATGACAATCATCACCAAAGACATATAAATTGCTGCTGTTGAAAGCTTCTGATAATCCGCGGATGCAAAGGTATTGTTCATATAATGCTGCAACATATAAAGTGCTCCAAACGGATACTCTCCCGTCAGCAGATACACCTCCCTAAACACTTTAAAGGAATTGATAATGGAAAGAATCGTTGTAAACAAAACCATTGGTGACAAATAACGTAGTTTTACATGCCAGAATATCTGGAAACGATTTGCTCCATCCAGCTGTGCAACCTCTACTACATCCTTTGGAATATTTCCCATTGCCGACAAAAACAAAATCATGTTGTATCCCAAATTTTTCCACAGGAACAGGATGATAATAACAAACAGACCTGCGGAAGACTTTAGCCAGTCGATACGAGGCGCGCCGAATTTCATAATCACTTCATTTACAACCCCATTGTAGTCAAATAAAACTTGAAAAATCAACACAATGGATGCAATCGGAACCATAAGCGGTGTTAAAAATGCACTTCGAAGCTGGCTTCTCATCGGAATTCCCGCATCCAGTAGAAAAGCAAGCATCATTCCTAAAATCACCGCCAGTGGAACAGCAATCAGTGAAAAAAGCAGGGTATTTCCTACCGCTGTGCGGAACGCACTATTATGTAAGACATTAATATAATTTGTCAGCCCCACAAAACGTTTACTGATTGGGTTTTCCACAAAGGAATAATAAATGACTACAAGAAATGGGAGTACGAAGAAAATCAATACTCCCAAGAGGCTTGGTGCCAGGAACAATCCTGACACCTTCCTGCGTTTCTTATTTACTTTTTTTCTTTTTTGTAATGACTTAGTTTGTTTCACTCAAATATACCTGCATACGGCTCTGAACAATTTTTGCCACTTCTTCTGCACTCTTCTGGCCTGAGAAGTATGCTGCCGCTTCTTCATTAATAATGTTCATCATTTCGGAGGACATCGCACCATCAACTGCTGTAATACCCGCAATCAAATCCTTTACTTCGTCCACCTGTTCTTGTGTTGCCGGCTTAATTTCTACTTCAAAGTTACCCCATCCCCAGCTGCCTCTGTCATCATCTGACATAGCCTTTTCACAGAACTTATCAAAGTCATCCTTGCGGATTGACATATTACCATATCTATAATAATTATTGTCCTCGTTTTCTGTTGGAAGGAAGTACTGACGAATCAATTTCCATGCAGTATCGGTATCCTTGCAGTTTTTTGTGATGGAGAAACTTGATCCGACACCAAGGAGTGCACCGTTTCCTTCTGTTGTCGGGTATCCGATATAGGTCAGTTTATCGCCAAAAATCTCTGTATACATCTGGATCTGTTCAAAGTCATTAATCGAATAATCAGCTAGGAGAACTTTTCCGCTATTCATCAATTCTGTCTCATCCACATCTTCCTGCCACTGGAATTCCTCTGGGAACAGGTTTGCAAACTCTAAGATATCCACAAATTCCTGGCTGTCAAAGTTGCAGGTTGCATGTTCCATATCGATAAACTGGTTATATCCCAAGTTCATACACATCTGAAGTGCCCATGCGCGGTCTTTTCCGTAGAATAACTGGGTCCCCGGTTCTTTGGACTCTAATAATGCCTTCATTTCTGCAAAGGTCCATCCGGGCTCATTTCCTACATCGGATGCCTTACCGATTACAGTACGAACACTGAAGCCTATTGGCATGCCGACAAGCTTTTCATCATATGTGCAGGCATTTAAAACGCTTTCCATAAAATCTTCCCGTTTTAATTCCTCATCAGAATCAATAAACTGCCCCATGTCAATTAACAATCCCTTTGCTGCAAAATTCATCATATCTGCATAAGGATACATACTGTTAAAGTAAATAATGTCGTTATTTGGATCAGATGCCATTTTTGTTACAAATCCTGCCATCGCATCCTCATAGTCCATATCACCATAATCTTCATAGTATGATTCCACATGAATACGTGTCTGAGGATTCTTTTTATTCAGTTCGATGACTTTGTTTACCAGTTGCTCATCCGTATAAATACATGCCAGAGTAATTGTCTGAATCTTTGCAGCCTCTTCTGCCGGAATTTCCTCTACGATAGCAATATCAGAAGTACTTTCACCGGTATTGTAATCATAGTTTGTCATGGTAACTAAAAGTCTGCCATCTGCAAGCATTGAGTAGCCTCTGACATTGTTGCTTGAAATATCCGCGTCAATCCAGTTTAAATACTCTTCTTTTTCCTTCGTATTTACATTGTATTTATACAAGCTTCCGTTGGAGCTGATTAAGAAGTTTTCATCATCTACCGGCTGAATTCTCTCAACATAAGACTCCCCGATTTCAATTTCTTTTGCAGCCTGCAATGTCGCCGGATCCAGCACGCTGATTACATAGCCTGTGTAATCAGCATTCCATGCCTGCACACCAATGCTTCCGTCAGCCAGTGGAATCAATCCGTCACCATAGTTATCCAGTTCATATTTACCTTTTTCTTTTCCCGTTCCGTCGTAAGCAATAATATAGTACTTATCAGAGCCACCGTTATTATCCCACTCATTGATATACAAATACAGCATATCATCTTTTCCGACTTCCATATCCTGAACATATCTTTGAACATCACTATTTGAACCCTGTTCGCCAATAAGGATATCAAAAACCTCATTACCGCTTACATCCAGTTTCTTTATATTGTAAGTATAAGTACGCTCTAAATTCCAAGAGTTCCACTCGGTTAACACCCTTGCATAGTCAATACTGCCATCTTCCAACGTGTATCCCTGTTCAATATAACTTTTCTCATTATACTCATTCCAGTCGCTGATTGCCTGGTCTTCATCGGAATAGCCCCAGTTTTCTACCATGAAATTGATGACATCATCAAAAGTTGCATTAGAATAATCCTGCATTCCCTCTGTATTTACTTCCCATTTGTTTACATACAGGAAAACATTTCCTTCACTGTCGACTGCATAGCGGTCAACACTCATACCGCCTGCAAGCGGATCATATCCGCCACTGTTATCCTGTTCAAAATAAGTCTTTTCCTCTTTTGTCTCCAGATTATAAGAATAGATACCGTATTTGGTATAATCTTTATTGTTTGAACCGTAGTATATAACGTTTCCGTTTACAATAGGGTCATTTTGTAAATTACAAAATGTATCCGGTAAATCCTCCTGATAATTTGCGCGGTAATACTTTACGTTGCTGCCTGCCGCATCTTTATTTCCTCCACAGGCTGTCAGCCCTACTGCCATACTCACAGCCAATGCTGCTGCAAGCGCTCTCTTTCCATTCACTTTTTTCATATGATACCTCCGTTTATCTGTACAATTCACACCTGTAAGTGTATGATTTGTTTTCATACATTAATGGTATATAAAGTTTCCAAAAAATGCAAGATAGGAATCATTATGTTTTTCTTAAGATTCTCTTTCAAAATTGTTACAAGGGGACAGGTTCCGTGGTTCATGAACCACGGAACCTGTCCCCTTGACTCTTCCCCTTGACTTTTCAGCAGGCCTCGATTTCCTTAATATTAAATTCATTTCCCTGTAGTAAGTAGGTATTTTTGCTACCACAATGCGGGCAGGTTTTCCCAAATTCTACTGTACTATAATTCTTTTCACAATCCTCGCAAAAAGTAATCGCCGGAATTTTTTCTACTAAGAGTTCTGTATCCTTTAACAATTCTGATTTCTTTTCCACAGACCACTTCCAGCATTTGCGTAAATATTCTTCGATGACCGTAGATACCTCACCGATTTCCAAAGTAACTGATTTTACCTCAGTCAACCCATTTTCCACGGCAAGATCTTCTACTGTCTTTATGACATGAAATACCACTCCGAGTTCATGCATGATTATTTATCCTTCTTTGAAAACTTAATCTTGATTGCCTGTTTTGCTCCATAAGAAAGAACGTATTTTAATTTATCCTCACTCTTTCTCATGGTACTACATTCAGGAAGATCTCTCTTTAAATGAATGGCATCAAATTCACATTTTGTAGTACAGATACCACAACCAATACACTGATTTTCATCCACGATGGTTGCTCCACAGCCTAAGCAGCGGCTTGTTTCTGTCTTAATCTGCTCCTCTGTAAGAATAGAAGCTGCAGAACGGAAGCTGTCAGTTCCGATGCCTTCCTTCTTAGCAGGACGCTGACGTTTTGAATTGTCATAGTTTTCAACAAGAATATCTTCCTTATCAAGTTCCACATAATAATTCGGATCACGGCCAATCGTGAGTGATGAATGAGGCTGTACAAATCTATGGATAGAAATTGCACCTTCTTTACCAGCTGCAATTGCATCAATTGCAAACTTAGGACCGGTATAAACATCTCCGCCTACGAAGATATCCTTCACTCTTGTCTGATAGGTCACCTTATCCGCAACCGGATAATTTCCATGCCAGAATTCCACATCTTCACCATCAAGAAGGTTGCCCCACTCGATTGCCTGTCCTACGGAAAGAATCACATTGCTGCAGGAAACCGTCATGGTATCATTTTCATCATACTGTGGATTGAAACGTCCATCCGCATCCTTTACCGAAGTACATTTCTTAAATACCACTCCAGTCACCTTGCCGTTTTCGCCTAAGATTTCCTTAGGACCCCATCCGCCCTGTAATAAGATGCCTTCGCTTTCAGCGATTTCAATTTCTTCCGGAGAAGCAGGCATGATATCACGTGTTTCAAGGGAAATCTGATGTACCTTTGGAGATCCGCAACGGATTGCAGAACGGGATACATCGATTGCAACGTTACCGCCGCCGATGACAACTGTATCACCTGTTAATTTATAATTTTCGTTATCTGTTGTAATATGAAGGAAGTCTACACCAGTCATAACACCTTCGAAGTCTTCTCCAGGAACACCAATCTTACGTCCTGCCTGGCAGCCGATTCCAAGGTAGAATGCTTTGTAGCCCTGCTCACGAAGTTCGGCAATTGTAATATCCTTACCAACTTCAACGCCGGTTCTCATTTCAACGCCCATTTCGCGCAAAATATCAATTTCCGCTTCTACAATGTCCTTCTCTAATACGAAAGAAGGAATTCCGTATACAATCATACCACCAAGCTTATCATTCTTTTCAAAGATAGTTGGCTTGTAGCCTTTTTCTGCAAGATAATAAGCACAGGAAATACCAGCCGGACCACCACCGATAATGGCAATCTTTTCGTCAAATTTTCCATTTAGGCTTGGAACAACCTTCTTCGGTATGTAACGTGTTTCGGCATCCATATCCTTCATAGCAATGAACTTCTTGATTTCATCAATTGCCACTGCCTCATCTATGGTTCCACGTGTACAAGCATCCTCACAACGGCGGTTACATACATAACCACAGATTGCCGGAAGTGGATTGTTTTTCTTTATCAAAGCTAATGCATCCGTGAAACGTCCCTGAGCAGCCATCTTAATATAACCCTGAACAGCGATATGTGCCGGACAAGCTGTCTTACATGGAGCAGTACCGGTTTCGTGAGTATTGATACGGTTTACATCACGATAGTTTTCGGTCCACATTTCTGGTCCCCACTTCTTTTCAGAAGGAAGAACAGCCTTAGGATATTTCACTTCAGTTCCATCTTTCTTGCAAAGCTTCTGTCCTAAGGTTACAGCACCAGCTGGGCAGAATTCTACACAACGACCGCAGGCAACACATTTTTCTTTTTCTACATGTGCAACGTATGCAGAACGTGACATATTAGGAGTATTAAATAACTGTGAGGTACGAAGTGCATAACATACGTTTACGTTACAGTTACAGATTGCAAAAATCTTATTTTCCCCATCGATATTGGTAATCTGGTGAACGAAACCGTTCTCCTCTGCTTGTTTGAAGATATCTAAAGCCTCTTCACGAGTGATGTATTCGCCACCCTTTTCGGTTTCTACGACATAATCTGCCATATCACCAACTGCGATACACCATCCTTCCGGATCATCCGCACAGCCTTCGTCGAAAGTCTTTCTGGAACGGCGACAGGAGCATGGGCTCTTTGCATATTTTCCATCATACTTATCTAACCAGTGAGAAATATGTTCTACCGGAACAGAAGTGTTTTCCATTTCAATTGCTTTTTCTACCGGTATAACGTGCATACCTATACCAGCTCCCCCTGGTGGCACCATAGGAGTAACCTTTGTTAATGGTAAGAAACTCATTCTTTCAAAGAAACGTCCCATTTCCGGATGTTCCTCTAAAAGCTTTGCATTCATATTGGTAAACTCTGCACTACCTGGTACAAACATTGGCAGAATATACTGTTTTTCGTGTTTCTCGTTTTCCCAGTTGTATTCTACCACGCCAAGACGAGACATATCTTCCATAATCTTTTCTACATGAGCTCTTTCCATACCGGTAAGTCTTACCATGTCGTCTAAGGTTCTTGGAACACGACGTTTCATTTTTAATGCTACTTCTGCCTGTTCATCCGTAAGAAGTGTTGCCAGTCCCCAGTATTCCGGGTCCTCTTTTGTAAGCTTTTCTAACCCAAGTACGACTGGAATACGGTTTGTCACCATTTTGCCTAACTTGGCAATCGGTTCACGCATTTCACCATTGTTATTGTCCTTTTTTGCCATAACTTTCTCCTTTGATTTTATATTATTTTTGCCACTCTAAAACTTGTTCCTTCAACCAGTTTGTCCATTCCTCCACGCCTTCACCGGTGCGTGCAGAAATTGGAATAATCTTCGCGTTTGGATTACGCATGAATATGTATTTCTTGCAAGCTTCCATATCAAAATCAAAATATGGAAGTACATCAATCTTATTGATTAATACCACATCACAAATCGAAAACATCAGAGGATATTTCAGTGGTTTATCATGTCCTTCCGGTACGCTTAAAATCATGGCATTTTTCACTGCCCCGGTATCAAATTCTGCCGGGCATACCAGATTTCCTACATTTTCCAAAATAGCAAGATCAACATCTCCTGTTTCTAAGCCTTCTAAGCCCTGCATGGTCATATCCGCGTCTAAATGACACATGCCGCCTGTATGAAGCTGGATGGCTTTCACTCCCAAATCAGAAATCGTTTTTGCATCCACATCGGAATCAATATCTGCTTCCATGACTCCAATACGAAGTTCGTCTTTTAATTTTTCAATCGTTCTTGTAAGTGTGGTCGTTTTTCCGGAACCTGGCGAAGACATTAAGTTTAAAAGAAATACTTTCTTTTCTTTTAATACACTTCTCACTTCATCTGCTCTTTTATCATTGTCCGCAAAAACACTCTGTTTTACCTCAAGGACTCTGAATTCTCCCATATAGCTTCTCCTTTTTAGTTCTGTGTCACTATTTTTTTATAGTGCTTTGTATCCACGTATAGTTCATCCTTAAGCGGATTCTTTTTCTTTTTTATAATAACAGAAACCTGATAAATAAACAATCCCGCATTACTAACAAGAGCAAGCAAACTTACGATAAAGAATGCTGTTGGATTATGAGTTGTTGGCACAGGTGCCACGCGGTCGGCAAAGGTAGGTACTGTCATAATAAACATAATCCAGAGTGCAAGTGTATGTGCTCTGTGCTGCAACCAGCATCCTCTCTTAATAAGGAAGGATGGAATGGTACATGATAACAATAATAACATACCGCAATAAACGGAATGATCAGAAATACAGTTATAGGTATATGCAAAATTCCAAAGG
The DNA here is from genome assembly GCA_945787015.1 of uncultured Roseburia sp. Classification (GTDB taxonomy): domain Bacteria; phylum Bacillota; class Clostridia; order Lachnospirales; family Lachnospiraceae; genus Roseburia. The sequence goes on along the minus strand of CALZGM010000020.1, from coordinate 672 downwards.
TCATATGTTAAGATATAGATCCAGTCCATATCCGGCCACATCATGTCTCTGGAATCATCCTTTGATACAAAAATGCCTGACCAGCCACAAATCAGCAGAATATTAAAAATACCTGCGATACCATTCATGATATTCCAAGGTCCTGAAATGGTCCAAAGGTTATCTACATAACCGCCCTCTGTAAGTCCCCATGAAAATACCTGAAAATCCCTTAAAACTGCTTCGCAGATATTTGCTGCCAGTATGATTGGCGGAAAATATTTTGCAAATTTACTGTGTTCCACATTAGGAATATAACGAATCAACATAAAGCCGATACATCCCGCAAGTGCAGAATAGGTCTTGACCCAGTTAAACCAGTTGCCCGTTCCATACTCATTTCCCGGCGCTGCTGTTGTCGGCCATACAGTGATGGTCAAAAAAGCCGGAACAATGACAAACAGTAAAATTCCTCCCCATTTCTTGGTACGTCCAAGCTCGTTAAATGCAATTAATGCCAACAAGACAAACGCCATAAATCCCCATGTTTTAAAATCCGGTACACTATATAAGATACCCATAAAAACTCCTCCTTTTCTTTTCGATGAAATATTGCATCCATCGAATATTTCCTATATTCCCATCTTTGACAGTCAAAATGCGAGGAGCCGCAGTATTTACGCAGAATCCTCG
>CALZGM010000019.1 GCA_945787015.1 uncultured Roseburia sp. | reverse complement strand
TTTTCTTACAAATCTACATTATGCCTAAAATAATTTAGTGAACTAAATATCTATAGCAAAATACAAGCCTTCGGGGGCTTACGAAAGTTTAAAAGTTATATTTAGCACAATGGTGCAAACAGCCGCATTACACCTTGAAACAGTCTTACAAATACATTTTGTTTTTCACAAAATTCCATCGTAATTTCGTCAGAGCTTGCAAACACCTCAAGACAATCCTGTTTCAGTTCTAAAACTGCTTTTGTCTGATACATATAAACTCCACATTCAAAATGCAGATACAGGCTGCGATAGTCTAAGTTCACGCTGCCAACAGTTGCAATCTTATCGTCGCAGAGAAAGCTTTTTGCATGTAAAAAACCAGGACGATACTGATAGATTTTCACACCACTTTCTATTAATGGTTGATAATAAGACTGTGTCAGCCAGAAAATCATTCGCTTATCCGGGACTCCCGGTGTCACAATCCTCACATCCACACCGCGTTTCGCTGTATTACAAAGAGCGGTCAATATCTCATTGTCAATAATCAGATATGGTGTAAAAATATATAAATACTCCATTGCCTGATTAATAATGTTCAGATAAACTGTCTCACATACATATTCCGCATCCAGCGGGCAGTCACAGTATGGCTGAACAAAGCCATCCGAAACCCATTTATTTTTTTGCTCTTTATGCACCCGAAACTGCTCATAGTCTTCTTTCCGGTCACTCATGCAATCCCACATAGACAAAAACATCAAAGTCAGACTCCAGACACCTTCTCCTTTTAAACGCACGCCGGTATCCTTCCAATATCCGTATCGTTCCACCTGATTGATATATTCATCCGATAAATTAATGCCACCGGTAAAACCAACGATTCCATCCACAACCATAATCTTCCTGTGGTCCCTGTTGTTCATAAGCACAGACAGAATCGGACGAAACGGATTAAAAGCCGCACATTTGATTCCCTTTGCTTTTAAAATATCATAATAATGGTCCGGTAATGTAGCGATGCTACCCACATCATCATAAATCAAGCGGACATCAACGCCCGCTTTTGCCTTTCGCTCTAACACCGTTAATATCTGGTTAAACATATAACCCTCTTTCACAATAAAATACTCCAGAAAGATAAAGTGTTTTGCTTTCTCCAACTCCACCAGCATATCCGGGAACATATCTTCACCGCATTTATAGTATTTTGTTTCTGTATTTTGATAAACCGGATAACCCGACCAATCATTAATGTACTTTGTCTGTCGGTAAACTTCCTTATCCTGTTCCTCTAAAAACTGATTGATTTCTGGAGTCTGATTGGTGTGTTTTAATGCCTGACGGATATATCCATCCATTTTCTGTCTGGTCCGCTTTGTAATACTTTTCCTTCCAAAGGTTAGATATAAAAGCAGCCCCATCACCGGCGAGAGCAAAATCAAAAATGTCCACGACAATTTACTGCTTGGATTATTCCACTGATTGATAATATATATCACTACACATACTGCAATAAAACGAATTCCATAATTTACATAAGTGTAAGTATAGCTAAACTTAAATAGTACAGTTGCCATCCATGCGAACTGTAAAAGGATTAAACATACAATCATTACAACTTTTTTCATAGTTTTCCTATCCAAAAGAACGATAACGGACCAAATTATCTCCATGAATCATTCCCCATGCTTTTTTATGGAAATATTCTCCCCTTGGATAAGCACTTTCATACAAGCGCAGTTTCATTTCTGCAGGCGTTAATTCCGGGAACCGTTCAAAAGCTAATGCTAAAGTGCCTGTTACAACCGGAGCCGCCATAGATGTTCCGCTTTTTTTCACATATCCCTTACCATCCCGATTACAGCTTACTACATTAGTTCCCGGTGCCAGGATTTCAGGTTTCATAATACAACAGTCTGTAGGACCTGTGCCACTATAGCCTTCTTTCAGAATATTGCGGCCTAAATTTGCAGCTTCATCATCCATACAGCCAACAGTTAACACCTTTCGTGATATTCCGGGAATCGTAACTGAGTTTTCCTTTGGCCCATTATTACCAGCCGCAGTCACTACCATGATACCTGCATCCCATGCGGCATCTACTGCATCAAGCAGTTCTCTCTTTTCTTTCTCTCCAGCATTTTTTAACATACCAACCGAAATATTGAGCAGTCTGACACCGTAGCGCATGCGATTTTTTAGTAGCCAGTCAATCCCTTCTAATACGCTATTTGTATTTCCATTTCCATTGTTGTCAAGTACCTTTAACACCAGAAGGTTTGCTTTTGTCGCTATGCCGCTATACATCCCTTTCACTTGTCCGCTCCCGGCTGTAATTCCCGCAACATGCGTTCCGTGTCCGTTATCATCATAGGCACCAATGCGCTTATTGCAAAAATCCCAAAAACCAATAATTCTTCGGTCAAAATCAGGATGCTTTGCAATTCCCGTATCCATTACAGCTACCGTAACTCCCTCTCCTGTCAATCCTAATTTATATGCATATTCTAAATGAATCAATTTTTTAACGCGATTCATAAAATAAAACCTTTTTTCATAATATATGTTGTAAATATTTATTTTGCCATTAAAAAAGGTCTGCAGATAAACTGCAAACCTTTTTTAAGCAAAATCGAATAAAGACAACTGATTTGACTCCGGTAGGTCACCAAGCAGACCCAAATCTCCCATTAGGTCAATTACCGTCTTTGTCGCCTTAGTACGGGTACGGAAATCATCCTTTGATAAGAACTTGCCGTCTTTTGCTGCCTCTGCCACTGCTATTGCCGCATTATCACCCATTCCTTCGATGGTATTTAATGCCGGCATCAGTTTTCCATCCACAATTTGAAAACGGTCCGGGTTGGCAGTGTATATGTCAATCGGTGTGAATTCAAAACCGCGGGCATACATTTCCTGTACAATCTTCATATCACGATAAATATCTTTTTCTTTATTTGAAAGACTGTCTTTTCGCTTTGTATAGTCCTTATAAAAATATTCCAACCGCTCTTTTCCCTGACACATAATTTCATAATCGAAGCCTGTAGCACGAATAGAGAAATAGGCAGCATAATAAGCAAGAGGATAAAATACCTTACAATAGGCAATGCGCCATGCCATCATAACGTAAGCTGCCGCATGCGCTTTTGGGAACATATACTTAATCTTCTTACATGACCAGATATACCAGTCCGGCACATCATGTGCAATCATCTCTGCTTCCCATTCCGGCTTTAACCCTTTTCCTTTACGAACCGATTCCATAATGGTAAATGAAAGCTCGCTATCTAAGCCCATTTGAATCAGATAGATCATAATATCATCCCTGGTACAAATGGCCGTTGAAATAGTCGCCTTTCCTTCTTCAATCAAGGTCTGAGCATTTCCAAGCCATACGTCTGTACCATGCGACAATCCGGAAATTCGAATCAAATCCGAAAATTCCTGTGGCTTCGCATCAATAACCATCTGCATCGCAAATTCCGTTCCAAACTCCGGAATGCCGAGACATCCTAACGGCACGCCGTAAATATCTTCCGGATCTACCCCCAATGCAGAGGTATCTTTAAACAGTGACATGACTGTCGGGTCATCTAAGGGTATTGTCTGTGGATCTAATCCTGTCAAATCCTGTAACATACGAATCATGGTCGGATCATCGTGTCCAAGAATATCCAGCTTTAATAAGTTGTGGTCAATGGAGTGGTAATCAAAGTGAGTCGTTACCGTTGCTGTCGTCATATCATTTGCCGGATGCTGTACCGGTGTAAACGAATTGATATCCTCTCCTACCGGAAGTACAATAATACCACCGGGATGCTGGCCTGTCGTTCTACGTACGCCAACACAGCCCTGAACAATACGATTAATCTCACAGGTACGTTTCCGGATTCCACGTTCCTCATAATAATTTTTTATATAGCCAAATGCTGTTTTGTCAGCAAGTGTACCAATCGTTCCCGCACGGAAGGTCTGTCCATAACCAAAGATTACCTCACAATAAGCATGAGCTTTACTCTGATATTCACCGGAGAAGTTTAAGTCGATATCCGGCTCTTTATTTCCCTTAAATCCAAGGAAAGTTTCAAATGGAATATCAAATCCATCCTTCATCAGCTTTTTCCCGCAAACAGGGCAGATTTTATCGGGCATATCACAGCCGCCCCGTCCTGAAAAAGCCTTAACCTCCGGCGAATCAAAATCGCTGTATTTGCAATTCACACACCGATAATGTGCCTGCAGTGGATTAACCTCCGTAATACCGGCCATTGTAGCTGCAAAAGAAGAACCAACAGAGCCTCGGGAACCTACTAAGTATCCGTCCTCATTAGACTTCCACACCAGCTTTTGTGCAATAATATACATAACGGCATAACCATTGCTGATGATAGAATTCAGTTCTCTCTCCAACCGTTCCTTTACCACCGGTGGCAGTTCTTCTCCATACATGCTGTGTGCCTTTGTATAACAGATGTTTCTTAACATCTGGTCTGAATTTTCAATCACCGGCGGACATTTATCCGGTCTTACCGGTGAAATACGCTCACACATGTCAGCAATTTTATTGGTATTTGTAATCACGACCTCTTCCGCTTTTGCACTTCCAAGATAAGAAAATTCTTCCAACATTTCCTCGGTTGTACGAAGATAAAGCGGTGCCTGTTCGTCCGCATCCTTAAATCCTTTTCCCGCCATAATAATACGGCGGTAAACCTCATCCTCCGGATCTAAGAAGTGTACATCACATGTAGCCACTACCGGTTTGTTAAACTGTTCCCCCAGCCTGCAGATATATTTATTAATCTCCTGTAAATCCTCAATAGAATTTACAGGTTCCTTTTCACTTGCAATCATAAATTTATTATTGCCAAGAGGCTGGATTTCCAGATAATCATAAAATTTTACCAGACGAATGATTTCTTCCTCCGGTCTGCCTCCTAAAATTGCCCGATAAAGTTCGCCAGCTTCACAGGCTGATCCAAGCAGAAGGCCTTCCCTGTATTTTACAAATTCGCTCTTTGGTACTCTCGGTCTGTTATGATAATAAGTCAGATGCGACAGGGAAACTAACCGATACAAATTAATTCTCCCAATATCATTCGTTGCAAGAATAATCGCATGATATGTCGGCATCTTCATAATCGTCTCAGGTGAAGTAGATGCTACATCGTTTAAATCGTCCAGATTCTCAATGCCGCGTTCCTTTAACATTACGATAAACTTTACAAAAATTTCCGCCGTACATCCTGCATCATCTACCGCCCTATGATGATTTTCCAAAGAAATATTCAGTGCTTTTGCAATGGTATCCAATTTATATCGATTCAGCTGTGGCATTAAAAAACGTGCTAAAGCCACTGTGTCTGCGATTGTAAAATCATACGGAATATTCTGTAAATCACAGTTTTTCTTGATGAAACTCATATCAAAGTCTGCATTATGGGCTACCATAACCGCACCCTTGCAGAATTCCATAAATTCCGGTAAAACCTGTTCGATTGTTGGCGCATCCATTACCATTTCATCTTTGATAGAAGTCAACTGTTCAATTTCAAATGGTATCGGCACTTGCGGGTTAACGAACTGCGAAAATTTTTCAACAATTTTTCCATCAGCGACCTTAACGGCACCAATTTCTATAATTTTATTCTTTTCTGCGGACAGACCGGTCGTCTCAATATCGAATACTACATAAGATGCATCAAGGCTCTGCCCTTTAGAGTTTTCGATCATTCCTTTTAAATCATCTACTAAATATGCTTCCACACCATAGATAACCTTAAAATCATCGTCCGGTCCATAGGCGTGATTTGCATCAGGAAACGCCTGCACATCACCATGATCCGTTATGGCAATGGCTTTATGCCCCCACTTCATTGCTCGTTTTACGATATCCTTACACTCAGAAACTCCGTCCATATCGCTCATTTTCGTGTGACAGTGAAGTTCTACACGCTTTTCCGGAGATGTATCCATACGTGAAGTGGTAAAATTAGGGATCTTCTTAATTCCCACAACAGAGCCAATCGTCAGTTCACTGTCAAATTTATCAATGGCTGTTACTCCTTTGATTTTCACAAAAGCTCCGGGCTTTAGTCCCTCTAGAAGCTCATCACGTTCTTCATTCTTAGAAAATATTTTAATGACAATAGAATCTGTAAAATCTGTTACGGAAATAATCACAATAGTACGTTCACCACGGATTTCTCTGGTATCTAATGTCATAACCTGACACCGGATGGTAACCTCACCCATTTCACCTACAATCTTTTCTATAGCAATTGTCTCATCATCCCCAATGTCTCTGCCATAGATTACATCCGGATCATCTGACTTTTTACGAAATTCTCTTCTTACACTTTCATAAGGTTTTTTTGCGATTTTCCCTGCATCTACCGGTACTTTTGCATCATTTTTTGCAATTTTTGTTACATCTTGCTGTTTCTTTACTGCTTCACCACCAGATGTTGTTTTTTCCTCACTATGCTCTGTCGGTGACTCTGTGCCTTCTTCCTCATTCAGCTTATGACCGACTCTTTTTATGATATTCTGGATTTCCATTTGCATCTGGAGTTCACTGTTTTTACGGTATTTACTCTCCTTTGGCTCTTCAAAAATCAGATTCACATGCAAGTCCATTCCGCAGCGTTCACAGAACACCTTTTCCAAAAATTCTACAATTTCATGGGAACGAGTCTGGGCTATAATGGTATTCTCTAACGTCAGATTTAAATGCGAATCATCCACAAACTCCATTTCGGAGTTCTTAAGAAGATTCGCCTCCATAAGACTGAATTCTTTCAGTTCCGTTATCACACTATCCTTATAAATATCCATTAGTGTTCTGGCATTATACTGCCCGGAAAGCTGATATTTTTCAATAATTTTAACAGACATCATTTTCCCGTTAAAAATCTGTTCTTCAATAGATTTTTCCAGTGCTCTGATATTATTTGTATGTATTAAACGCGTTCCAAGGAGATAAACTCGTAAAGCTGTCTGCTCACGGTTCATAGCCACCTTGGTCACTTCCATCTCTGTCAACAGTTTTTTCATTTCCACATTGACTTCCAATGTCGGAAATACATCAAAAAACCTTTTTGGCATATTTAATCCTTCTTCCAGTTCAGTAATTCATCGCGAAGGGCTTCTAACAGTTCAGATTCAGGAACTTTTTTGATTACCTCACCATGCTTGATCAATAGCCCTTCTCCAATTCCTCCGGCAATTCCAATATCCGCTTCTTTCGCCTCGCCCGGTCCATTTACTACACACCCCATCACAGCCACTTTGATATCAAGCGGAATGTCTGCAACCATATTTTCAACCTGATTTGCTAATCTAATTAAATCAATCTGTGTTCTGCCACAGGTCGGACAGGAAACCACCTCAATACCTCCCTTACGTAATCCCAAGGTTCTTAAAATTAATTTCGCAGATTTTATTTCTTCCAAAGGATCGCCTGTTAAGGATACACGAATGGTATCACCGATTCCCTGATGTAAAATTAATCCCAAACCAATGGATGATTTGATGTTTCCACTGATAATCGTACCTGATTCTGTAATACCTACATGTAAAGGGTGTTCTGTCTTTTTCGCAATCAGTTCATGTGCTTTTACACACATCATAACATCGGAAGACTTTATACTAATTACCAGATTATCATAGCCCATATCTTCGATAAGCTTCACCTTATCCAATGCACTTTCCACAATTCCCTCTGCGGTCACGCCATGATATTTTTCTACCAATTCCTTTTCCAAAGAACCACTGTTAACACCCACACGAATCGGAATATTGCGTTCTTTCGCCACATCAACGACTGCTTTTACACGTTCTGCACTTCCGATATTTCCGGGATTAATCCGAATTTTATCTGCACCATTTTCCATGGCTGCAATGGCAAGGCGATAATCAAAATGAATATCAGCAACGACCGGAATTGTTACCTGCTTTTTAATCTCCTTTAAAGCAGCTGCCGCTTCCATGGTCGGTACCGCACAACGGATAATATCACAGCCTGCCGCCGCTAACCGGTTAATCTGGTCAACCGTTGCTGCTACATTTTCCGTCTTTGTATTTGTCATTGACTGAATTAAGATTGGGTTTCCTCCGCCAATCACTCGATTACCAATTTGAACAATTTTAGACATATGCTTCTCCGTTCTGTCGTACAAACGACTTCTACATAAACAATTTTCTAATGTCATTAAACATGATTACTACCATTAATAACAGTAATAATACCAATCCTATAAAATGGACAAATCCCTCTTTCTCCGGATCTACCTTTTTTCCACGAATTGCTTCAATAATCAGAAATACCAATCTTCCACCATCCAATGCCGGAATTGGTAATAAATTCATCACACCAAGGTTCGCTGATAAAAAAACACAGATATAAAGCATTTGTAAGATTACATAGCCAACGCCATATGATACCGACTCTTCATAAGAATCTCCGATTGCATCTACGATCCCTACCGGTCCGGACATATCGTTCACCGATACTCCTCCGGTAACAAGAAGACGCAGGCTCTGAATGGTGGAATCAATCCAGTATCCCACTTCATAAAAGCTGTATTTTGCTAACACAAACACATTATTTGTATATTTCTCACGGTATGCATTTCCTACAAAACCATAAAGATAGCGGCCAGCTTCTTCACTGTATTTCGGGACAAGTGTTGCCTTATATTCTGTTCCGTCTCTTTCATAAGTTACTTCAACAGGTTCCCCTGAATGATACATGCCATATGCACTGACGTCACGATAAAAATGAATCTGTTTTCCATTCATCTTGGTAATCACATCTCCAGCCATAAGACCTGCTTCCGATGCAGCATATCCCGGTGTCACCTCAGCAAGAATTGGCAAATCATATCCGGTTACACAAATAATAATAAACGAAAATACGAATGCCATGATAAAGTTAAATACCGGTCCTGCAGCCACTACACTGATACGCGCCCATACTGACTTACTGCCAAAAGAATCCTTTGAACTGCTCTCTTCATCCTCGCCTTCCATCATACAGGCACCGCCAAAAGGCAGAAGTTTAATACTGTAGAGGGTATCCCCTTTTTTGATTCCCCAGATTGTCGGTCCTAAACCAAGCGAAAACTCATTAACTTTAATTCCATTCTTTTTCGCGAGTAAAAAATGTCCCAATTCATGAAACAAAATAATAATGCTGAATATAACTAGTGAAACAACAATTTTCATTTAAAAAGCCTTTCTTATTTTAATACATCATCTATAAATGCATAGGTTGCAGCTTCTGTCTGCAAAATTGCCTCTAAGTCCGGAGCTTCCACAAATGCCGCCTGCTTCATAGCTTCCTCTATCAGTTCTGTAATCTGAAGATAACTGATTTGCCGGTTCAAAAAGAGACAGACTGCCTTTTCATTCGCAGCATTATATACAGTCGGAATATTACCTCCTCTACGCATTGCTTTATATGCAAGTTCTAATCCCTTAAAAGTCTTTGAATCCGGTTCTTCAAAAGTCAGATTTCCCAGTTCAAAAAGATTTAAACGCTTTCCGCTTAAATTTCTTCTTTCCGGATAATATAATGCATATTGAATCGGTAAACGCATATCCGGTGTTCCAAGCTGTGCAATCACAGCTCCATCTTCATATTCAACAGCAGAATGAATGACACTTTGTGGATGTACGACCACCTGAATCTGGTCTAGATCTACATCAAAAAGCCATTTTGCTTCCATAACCTCCAAGCCTTTATTAACTAACGTAGAGGAATCGACTGTAATTTTTCTACCCATACTCCAGTTTGGATGCTTTAGTGCATCCTCCACCTGTATGTTTTTTAGTTCTTCGATTGTTCTCCCCCGGAATGGTCCCCCTGAAGCTGTCAGAAGAATCTTATGGATGCTATTTGTTCCTGCTCCCTGTAAGGACTGGAAAATTGCGCTATGTTCACTGTCTACCGGCAAAATCGGAACCTTATATTCCTTTGCCAATGGCATAATGATATGGCCTGCTGTAACCAGTGTTTCTTTGTTTGCCAATGCAATTTTTTTTCCGGCTTTAATTGCTGCTATCGTTGGACGAATGCCTAGCATCCCAACAATTGCCGTTACGAGGATTTCGCTCTCTTTTATCGTAGCAGTCTCAATAAGACCTTCCATTCCATACCCAATCGGAATTCCTAAATCTAACGTGTTCTCACGTAATTCCTTTGCTTTCGCTTCTTCCCAGACACTTACATACTTCGGCTTATATTTTCGCATTTGTTTTTCTAACAAATCAATATTTCCGCCTGCAGACAGTGCAATCACTTCTATGTCTCTCTGTTCATCGACTATTTCTAATGTCTGAGTACCTATGGAACCTGTTGAACCTAAAATTGCTATTTTTTTCATTTTGTGCTCTGCCCCTTTACATTACTGTTGTTGCCAGATAATAAATAATTGGTGCCGTTATAATCACACTGTCAAAACGATCCAAAATACCACCATGTCCGGGAATCAATTTCCCATAGTCCTTAATCTCATAATTACGTTTAATTGCAGAAGCAGTCAAGTCTCCTACCATAGAAATTAAGGCACCTACCATACTAATCACTGCCAAAATAAGGATTTCTCTGGTTTCTATTCCCATTGTATTTCGAAAAATATTGGCATATAAAATGGTTAGTAATGCCGTACCAAGAACTCCTCCTACTGCGCCCTCTACAGACTTTTTTGGACTTAAAACAGGTGCCATCTTATGCTTTCCAAACAGTACACCTATGCAATAAGCGCAAGTATCGCACCCCCATGAACAAAGAATGATCAACCATACAATATATGCTCCGTTCTTAATCATCCTTGTCTGATAGATATATGAAAGCATCACTGCTACATAAAACACACCAAAAAAAGCTGCCAGAAGCTGTTCAGTCTTATACTTTGGATATGTAAATACATAAACAAACATAAGGGCAATCAAACTGCCCAATACTAACATCATCATATCCGGCACAAATGCAAATCTTAAATTTAAATAATATAGTGCGGCGATTCCATATCCTATGATTGCAGGGAGTTCTTTTTCCATCTTAAATACACGATATAATTCATACATTCCAATCCAGGAAATAACAAGAGAACCGGCAAGCAGGATATCACCTCCCGGAATAATAAGCAATAATTCAATTATGACAAGCACAATCCCACTTAATAATCTTGTTTTAAACATGCACTCCTCCTATTCCTCCGTAAGACCGCCAAATCTGCGATTGCGCTTCTGATATGCTTCTATCGCCTTTTCCAGTTCAGCTTTGTCAAAATCCGGCCATGGCACTTCAGTAAAATAAAATTCACTATAGGCAAGCTGCCATAATAAGTAATTCGATAAACGCTGCTCACCACTGGTACGAATCAGCAAATCCGGATCCGGAATTCCTGCCGTATCCAGAAATCTCTCAAACACTTCTTCTGTTATTTCTTCCGGTGCTAATTCCCCCCGTACTACACACTCAGCCATTTTTTGCATGCTACGTACCATCTCATCGCGGCTTCCGTAATTAATGGCAATCTGAAGATTTAAACCATCATACTCCTTTGAGGCTTCCTCTAATTCGTGAATCTGCTTTTGAAAAGATTCCTTTAATCGAGTAATATCTCCAATAATCCGAACCCTAATGTGATTTTTTTTTGCGGTTTTCATACAAGTCTTTAAATAATTTTCGAGCAATGTCATTAATGCATTTACTTCACTCTCCGGTCTGTTCCAATTCTCCGTAGAAAATGCATAAAATGTCAGATATTTAATTCCCATATGATATGCTTCTTCACAAATGGTTTCAACATTTTTTGCTCCCATGGTATGCCCGTAATTTCTAGGCATACCTTTACTTTTAGCCCATCTCCCGTTTCCGTCTAGAATAATTGCCACATGATTTGGAACACTCATTATTATATACCTCACCCAATATTCTTTATAAAAATTTCACAATTATTTGCATAAATATGGAAATGAGGACACGAGCAACTCATGTCCCCAATTGTATTTCTTTAGACAGTAAGAATTTCCTTTGTTTTTTCTTCTACTGCTTTGTCTACTTCAGAAATGAATTTGTCTGTCAATTTCTGAACCTGTGCTTCTAAATCAGCAATTTCATCTTCTGAAATATCCTCTGATTTAGAGAGCTTTTTGAAAGAATCATTCGCGTCTCGGCGGATATTTCTAATTGCAACTTTTGCGTTCTCGCCCTTTTTCTTTACATCCTTCGCAAGTTCTTTACGTCTTTCTTCCGTAAGTTCCGGAAATACAAGACGAATCACCTTTCCATCATTAGAAGGATTAATTCCCAAATCAGAAGTCATAATCGCTTTTTCAATTTCTTTTACCATTGAAGCTTCCCATGGTTGAATCTGAATCATTCTTGGTTCAGGTACATTTACGTTTGCCACCTGCTGGATTGGTGTAGGTGTTCCATAATAATCTACTCTGATTTTATCTAATACATGCGGATTTGCACGTCCGGCACGAATGCTGCCAAATTCTCCGGATAAACTTTGCATTGTTTTCTGCATTTTTTCTTCAAATACTGCGATTCTTGCGTCCATAATCAATTCCATACCTTTCCTTTTATATTAATTAAACAGTAACTTTTGTGCCATTGAACTTTCCACAAATAGCATTAACGATACTGTTTTCTTCATTTAAACCAAAGACATACATCGGCATTTTATTTTCCATACACATGATAGAAGCTGTTAAATCAACAACTGCAAGCTTTTTATCAATAACCTCCTGAATGGAGACTTCGTCATACTTTACAGCATTTGGATTTACCTTTGGATCACTGTCATAAACAGCATCAATCGATTTTGCAAGGTAAATTCCCTCTGCTTCCATCTCAATTGCACGTAAAACAATTCCTGTGTCTGTTGAGAAATAAGGGTGTCCTGTTCCTCCTGCGAAAAAAACTACCATACCTTTTTCAAAACATTCATTTGCTTTATCTTTAGAAAACAATTGTGTCATGCTTCCACACGAGAAAGGAGTAAATATCTCTGTTTTCATACCTACAGAGCGAAAAATCTCAGACACGTATATACAATTCATAATTGTAGCAAGCATGCCAATTTGATCTGCCTTCGGACGGTCGATGGTTTCACTGGTTCTTCCTCTCCAGAAATTACCTCCTCCAATCACAATACCAACCTGAATTCCTTGATCTACAATCTGTTTTACCTGTTTTGCAACTTCTGTAACAGTCGGTTCATCAAAGCCTGTATGTTTGTCGCCTGCTAATGCTTCCCCACTAAGTTTTAGAAATAAACGTCTCATAAACGAATTATTTTCCTCCCTTTGATTCAAATAAGCTCTTAACATCAATATCAGAGTAACACTGTGAGCAGAATCCTTCAATTACCGCTCCATTATTAATCTGTACAGAACGAGACTTAATATTACCCATAACAACTGCAGATGTGTCCACAACAACCGGTCCATGTACATCAATATCACCTTTGATAGCGCCTGCTACAACTGCAGATGTTGCTGCCACATTTCCAACTACTACTGAGCCAAGACCAATCTTAACAGTTCCTGTACTTACTACTTCTCCATCAATTCTGGCTGCATCTGCAAAAAATTCAGCAGAATTGCTATTTCCGCTAATCGTTCCGGTTACAGTAAGTTTTCCATTACATGTTACATTTCCCTGAATTTCTCCTCTGATATCAAGAGAGCCATTTGAAATAACATCTCCTTTAATAATCATTCCCTGTGTAATCACAGATACTTCATCACTTGCTGGTGCATTAAACTCTGGCATTGCAGGTGCTGTATTCTCAACCATTGCTTTTTCCTCCTGTGCCTTTACCGGCTCTTCTTTCTTTTCCTCTTTCTTTATATCTTCTTTTACAGTTTTCTTATCAAAAACTTTTCCCTTCTTTTCATCCTTCTTCTTTGCAGCCTCTACTGAAGTATCTAATGCAGCAGTCTGATTCGCCACCTGTTCAAGCAGCCCATCAATCTTAGACAGCTCTGATTCTACATCTACATCATTCTCTAATGTATTTACTACTAAATCATCTTCCATATTTTCCCCCAATGTTTCTTCCCCCGGCATCAGTTCATTTACTGCCTGTGAAAAATCATCCTTAAATTCCTTAAAAAAGCCCATTTTTATCCTCCATTTCTATTACGTTATTCAATCGTATTTGCTTTTACGCTCTGAATAACGGAAGTTTCTTTATCAATCGGTAAAATCTCCGCATTCATGGCAAGAAGATCATCAATCAACTTTTCAACTACCTCTGCCGTCTTGACTGCATCTGTTCCATCATGCAACTGTACCACAGATGTTTTATATTTTACTACATCATCCACTATATTCGCAACTATTTCATCTACTGTATATGCATTTGTTGCCAAATCACCGGATGCAATATTCCAATCGTAATAAATCAGCCCTTCCTGATTCAAATAATGAATCAGACTCTCCATTGGTACATTTGTAATCTGATTACTACTTCCTCCCGGGAAACGATAATATATCGGTTCAACTCCCGTAACGTCTCCTAGATATGTACGAAGTTTCCCCACATCTTCTTTAAAATTCTCTTCAGACTGATATATGGTGCTATATTTATTAGAATAAGTATGCATACCTAATGTATGCCCTTCTTCTATAATTCGTTTATATAAGTCTGTCGCAGCATCTCCATCCTGTCCTGTCACAAAAAAAGTAGCTTTCACATTTTTTTCATCTAAAACATTCAAAATATCTTCCGTATACTTTGAAGGTCCATCTTCGAATGTTAGATAAACTTTATGTTTATCTGTTACTTTCGCAACATTATCTTCCTCTGATATTCCGGATGCAGCCGGTATTGCCGGTTCATAATCATCAGTATCCGGTTGTAACAGCACTTCACTACTCTCTGTTCCATTGCCAAATACTTCTGTCTCTGCAACAGTATTTTGTCCGTTCTGGTTCACTGTTACCTTATCGTTTTGGAACATCTGGCTCATTTCACGGTGCATGTCAAATACGATTAAAAACAGAGTAATAATCAGTATCATAGATAACACAACCCATCCGCCAAGAATAAGCACAATCATGTTCTTCATGCGGCTGATGCGACTTCGTCGTCTGCGCTGCTCATTTACCGATTCGGTATCCTTCTCCTGCATGTATCCTCCCATAGTATAACACTATTATCTTAACATAAAGCTATATACCTTTATATTGTATCATATTTTTCAATTTTTCAAAGTAAAAAGCTCACAAAAATCGTTTTATTTTTTCTTTATAATTGCAATATTTTCTGACAATTCATTATTTTTCTCTAATATGACATTATTGCCATAGAATTATCATTTTCATCTTTGCATAATACGCAAAAAACTCCGGGAATGGATTCCCATTTCCCGGAGTCATTCTAACATTTTATTAGCCTAACTGAGCAGCTACTTCTGCAGCAAAGTCTTCGTTCTTCTTCTCAAGACCTTCACCTGTCTCAAAACGAACAAATCTCTTAACACTTACAGTAGCACCAACTGCCTTAGATACTTCTTCTAAGTATTTTGCAACTGTCTGCTTGCCATCTTCTGCTTTTACATAAACCTGATCTACTAAGCAGATTTCTTTTAATTCTTTACTTACACGTCCTTCAATCATTCCGTTAATAACCTTTTCCGGCTTCTGGGATTCTTTAGGATCGTTCATAATCTGTGCAAGAAGGATTTCCTTCTCATGAGCAATATATTCTGCACTGATTTCGTCTCTTGATACATACTTTGGACTTAAAGCTGCAACCTGCATTGCAATGTTTGTCATAGCTTCTTTTACAGCGTCATTTACAACTGTTGTATCTGCCTCAACGATAACACCGATTCTTCCGCCGCCATGTACATAAGAAACAACACATCCGTTAGAAGCAACAACTTTTTCAAATCTACGGATTTTTAAGTTCTCACCGATTACTGCAATCTTTTCTACTAAAGCATCTTTTACAGTCTTGGTAGTATCTTCGTTCCAAGCTTCTTCCATAAAAGCATCTAAATCAGCTGCATCTGAATTAACTGCCTGATTAGCTACAGCCTTTACAAATGTCTGGAATGTCTCGTTCTTAGCAACGAAGTCTGTCTCAGAGTTTACTTCAACAACTGCAGCTGTCTGATCATCCTTTACAACTACAGTACAAAGACCTTCAGCTGCTATTCTGCTTGCCTTTTTCTCAGCCTTAGCCTGTCCGTTCTTTCTTAAATATTCAACAGCTTCATCCATGTTACCATTTGTTTCATTTAAAGCTTTTTTACAATCCATCATGCCTGCGCCTGTTAATTCACGCAGTTCTTTTACCATTCCTGCTGTAATTGCCATTTTGATATCCTCCAAATATTATATAGATTACTCTTCTGTAACTTCTTCTTCAGCTGCTTCTAATTCAGCATCGCCGGACTCAACTAAAACTTCTTCGCCCTGATTTGCTTCGATAACAGCGTCTGCCATCTTAGAAACAATTAATTTTACTGCACGGATAGCATCATCGTTACCTGGAATTACATAATCTAATTCTTCCGGATCACAGTTTGTGTCAGCAATACCAATTAACGGAATACCTAATGTATGAGCTTCCTGAACGCAAATTCTTTCCTTCTTTGGATCTACGATAAAGATTGCATCCGGGAGTTTCTTCATTTCCTTGATACCACCAAGGTTCTTCTCTAATTTTTCCCACTCTTTCTTAAGAGCAATAACTTCTTTCTTTGGTAATACTTCAAATGTACCATCAGCTGCCATTGTCTCGATTTCTTTTAATCTTGCGATACGGCTCTGGATTGTCTTGAAGTTTGTTAACATACCACCTAACCATCTCTCATTTACATAGAACATTCCACAACGCTCTGCTTCAGATTTGATAGCATCCTGAGCCTGTTTCTTTGTACCTACGAAAAGGATTGTGCCGCCTTCTGCAGCGATATCTGACATAGCTTTGTAAGCTTCATCTACTTTACCTACAGATTTCTGTAAGTCAATGATATAAATACCATTTCTCTCTGTGTAGATGTATGGAGCCATTTTAGGGTTCCATCTTCTTGTCTGATGTCCAAAGTGAACACCTGCTTCTAATAACTGTTTCATTGAAATAACACTCATTTTTTTTACCTCCATGGTTTTAATTTCTTCCATATACCTCATCCATCGGACAACCAAAACGGCACCGGTCCTTCAGTCAGTATATGTGCTTAATAACATTTGAGCCTTGTCGATTATACCACGTCATTGACGTATATGCAAGTATTTTCTCAAAAAAAGCAGGTTTTTGTTTTAATTAGGACCTGCTTTTAAAATCTGATAAATTTCTTCGTAAGTGGCGCCATAAGGAATATCGTATTCTCCTGACACGATGGATGTCGCATATCCAACATCTACTAAATATTGTCTGAATTGTGATGCACTATCCACCACACCATTCTCTTCTAATTCATTACAAATGATTCTTGGTACGGTTCCGGCCGGAATGATAAGGTGATAGAACCCATTCTGCTGTATCTCATTATCACTTACATTTTCTTTCTCGCCCTCATTTTCTGAGTCATTTGCATGTTCTGTATCAGTTGTCTGTTCGGCACTTTCTGTTTGCTCTGTTTCTTCCGTTTCTGTTTCTTCTGTTTCTGTTTCTTCTGCTTCTGTTTCTATCTGTTCCTTCAACTGGCTTTCTGAAGAAAATAGCGGTTCTTCTTCCTTCATTACCATTCCAAGTTCTTCTGCTCTTTTTATTACTTCTTCATCTGACAGTTTCTTCCCTGAAAAGGAAATCATCAGAATTATTGTTGTCATAATAATTCCGATTCCCAAACCACGCAAATAATATTTCAGTTTCACTTATTCTTCCCCTTTATATAATCCGATTACCAGGCTCACCTCGCCTACACCAAGATTTAACTGTTTCGCAATCTCAATCTTACTAAGGCCTTCCCTATATAATGCAAGAATTCTCTCATTATGATTTTCTAAGGTACTTATTTCCTCCAAGTATGTACCTTCTTCTTCCGGCTCTATGTATTCCATTGTTTTTGAAGCCTCTGTAACGGTACCTTTTTCTGTCATAGACGATTCCACCCGTTCATTCTTCTGTACTTTCTGCACACTGGCGCTACTCAAAATGCCTTCCTGCAGATTACGGATGTCTGCAGCCAGACGCTGCAAATTACCTGTTAAAGAGGTTAATTCTGTATGTTTGTCATTTAACATACTATATAAAAACATGATTTCCTCATGTGTTTTCTTCATATCATCAAATATCGTATCTGAATACTCTTTCATTGCCATTATTTTAAGATTAGATTCTTTCTCCATGGTAATCTCAACTTTTTCAGAAGCCTCTTCTACTTTATCCTCAACGGCTGTATCTATTTGATTTCCAGCTTTTTCCATTCCTTTTTCTATAATTCTTTTTAATTCTGCATCACTTAACTCTGCAATACGGTCTATCTCAGCAGGCGAAAGCTTTTCTGAAACAAAAAAACTTCCAAGCATAAAAATACACCCAATTACCAAAAGTGAAATTTCAATTCCTGTCATTCTAACACCTTTATCCCTATATTTTTATATCAAGGTGGCTGCCACCCTGTCCCTTCAAAATAACTTTTTCACCTTTTTTTTCTGATTCTTCCCGATTTTGTTTTTTCTTATGTTTTCCCGTATAAGAACCATTTCCTTTTTCTTTGGCATCATAACGGTACGCTTCATTCTCTTTTTGTTTCAGCATGCCCACCTTATGCGCCAGCTCCTGTTCTTGCTTCACCTGATGATTTGTAATCATATGCTGCTCTGTTACAGGCTTATTATCCTCATTCTGCTTCATTGTGCTAAAATCATTTGTCCGCTGAAGCATTCCGTTTAATGTAAGTGGACTAACCGACATAGACTTCCCTGCTCTTTCTAAATATCACTAACCAGAATATCCATATAACTTCCAAGCTTTTTACGCATCTTTAATAATGCTTTGGTATGTAGCTGAGACACACGTGACTCCGAAACTTCTAATATATTACTAATTTCCTTTAATGTAAGTTCCTCATAATAATATAAAAGAATAACCTTACTTTCTTTTTCTGTCAATGTGTCCATTGCCTCACTCAACATCTGTTTTAATTCATCTTCCTGTACTTTGTCCTCAGGCTGCTGAAAATGCGAGTTTTTATGTGCATCCATTACAGGCTCACTTCCCTGCTCAAGGTACTCGTTCAATGACACAACATTTGTCACCTTAAGCTGTGACTGCCAATTTAACAATTCCTCGTCTGTAATTCCGAGTTCTAAAGCAAGTTCTTCGTCTGATGCATTTTTCCCGGTCCGCATTTCTATCTGCTTAATCGCTTCATCAATGCGTTTTTGCTTCTGACGCACCGTTCGCGGAATCCAGTCCATTTTTCGAATCTGGTCTAATATCGTTCCACGTATTCTAAGGCTGGCATAGGTTTCAAATTTAACTTCTTTCGCCAAATCAAATTTATCGATTGCGTCAATCAACCCAAAAATTCCATAGCTGACCAAATCCTCATATTCAACATTATATCCCAGATACATACTCAGTCTGCCAGCCACTAGCTTTACCAACGGAGCATATGCCAAAATAATCTGCTCTCGCAGCTGCGGTGTTTTATTCTTTTGGTATTCTTCCCATAGCTTTTCTTTATCCACAGTTTTCATATAACCACCAATATTTATTCATCATTTTGTGTATCGCTTTCCGATTCTATATTTTCTTTCACTTCTTCTGACTGTTCTTTTCCATCATTATTTCCTTCGTCAGATAATGCAAAGGCTTTATCCAGAATTATTTTTACGATACACCCCAATATGTAAAAAACAACCAGTACAACTAAAAGCATTTTTAGAAAGTGTGACGTTCCATATTGATTTGCTAATCCTAATATACATGCAGTTGCTCCGCCAATCAGCATGATAATTGCAGGTATTGATTTTGTTTTCATCGTTGCCCCAATTCCTTTTCTCAAATCACTTTTACAGGCTTACCAACAGACTTGATGTGAAATTCTCCTGTCTCACAATGAAGTTCCACGGTTCGTCCATAATTTAAACCGGTATCTTCAGCCACTAATCGAATTCCCTTTTGTTTTAAAATCTGTTTTGCTGCTTCTGCGTTTCTGGCACCAATATTTCCAATACTTGAAACACCTGTAGTTTCAAACATCTTTGCCCCTCCGGCAATTTTCGCGACAAGACGGGTTTTGTTTGCACCGGCTGCAATGACACGTTTTAACAATTCTTCAATTCCGGTATCAGCAAATTTTGCAATATTTTCGTTATTTCTCACCTGCGTACTGTCCGGCAGCATATAATGCACCATTCCGCCAATTTTTGTAACCGGATCATATAACGTTAAACCAATACACGAGCCAAGACCTAAGGTAGTAATAACATCCGGCGATTTACAGGTATTCAAATCAGCCATGCCTACTTTGATAACATTTCCCATATATGTTCTCCTTAAATCTGAATACCAAGCGACGTTAATATCTTATCGTAAGAATCCTGTTCCGGCATCAAAATAAAATATCCGTTAATTGCAACATCTGCATTAATTTCTGTTTGAATTAACAATGCCTTATCTCCCATCATACCAAACTGAATCGCCGGAACACTTAAAATTGCAGCCGCCATATCAACTGCTATATATGGTACGGATGGTGCAATGCGCAAATTGGTAAGACTGGATAACGCCGTCAAATAAGATGCAGCAATAATATTACCGACCTCTTTTAATGCTGATAAATCCATTTCATCAAATTCTTCTTTATAAGATAAATCTCTGCCCATCAAAGTATTTACCAAATAATGTCCCGATTCAATATCAAGCAAAAACATCATGCTTCCTGATATGTCATTCTCAACTTCAAGAAAAATACCAATGATTGTATCGTCTTCATTTCCTACTGCCGTTCCAAGCTCTGACACTTCTAACAGCTTTACACTCGGCACACTCATATCAATGCGTGCGCCAACCATTTTGGCAATGGCAGTTGTTGCATTTCCTGCGCCAATATTACCAATCTCCTTTAGTACATCCATATACATATTATTTACTTCTTCAAGAGAGAATTTCCCCATGATAAATACCTTCCTTTTTGTAAGCAAACATAGTGAGACCAATTCTTGGCCTCACTATGTTATACATCCGTGTAATTTATGCGTTTTCTTTTTCCTCTACGATAGCGTTAATATCGAATAATGAAATCAATTCTTCGCCGTGCTTTCCTACGCCGTTTATAAAGCTTCCTTTGCCACTTGACTTCTCAACTTCATTACTGCTTAAAGTAACCACTTCCTTGACTTCATCAACAATCACCCCAAGCATGCCTTTTTCTTCAAGTTTTAAGATAATGATTCTGCTCGTATTGGTAAATTCATCATCTTCTAATTTCATTTTAAGGCGAATACTCATAACCGGAACAATCTCACCACGTAGATTAATGACTCCCTTAAAATGTCTTTGCGCCTTTGGAACTCTTGTTATTTTCTGCATACGTACTATCGTGTCAATATAGCTGATATCGATTCCATACTGCTCATTACCGATTTTAACTACGATATACTGTTTGCTATCGTTTTCCATAATATCTAAATCTGCCATGACTGCTACCCCCATTAGATTAATGTGTTAACATCCAGAATTAATGCCACTTCACCATCACCAAGGATTGTTGCGCCACTAATAATCTTGTTGTTATCGATATACTTACCAAGTGACTTAATAACGATTTCCTGCTGTCCCATTAAGTTATCTACCACAAGACCGGCAAGACTGTCGCCCTTTTTGACAATAACTACGGTAAGATTCTCCGGGTCTTTTTGTCCATCATCTATATCAAGAATCTTGTCCAAGCGAATAATTGGTATTACATTCCCACGAAGATGTATGACTTCTTTTGCTTCCACATACTTAATTTCATTAACCGGGATGCTTTCAATATTAGAGATAGAACCTAATGCAATTGCATATTTTTCATCTCTGATTTCAACCATCAATGCCTGAATAATTGCAAGTGTTAACGGAAGTCTGACAGTAAATGTCGTACCTTCTCCTAAAACAGTCTGAACCTCAACATCACCACCGAGTTGTTCAATATTAGATTTAACAACGTCTAAGCCAACTCCTCGGCCGGAAATATCACTAATCTGCTTTGCCATTGAGAAGCTCGGAAGGAATAATAGATTAATAATCTCCTTTTGAGACATTGATTCTGCCTGTTCCGGAGTAATTGTTCCACGTTCAATAGCCTTGTTTTTAACTGCTTCAACATCAATACCATTACCATCATCGCCAACTTTAATGATAACGTTGTTTCCTTCCTGGTATGCGTTTAAGAAGATACTTCCTACTTCCGGTTTGCCACGCTGAATACGAACTTCATTTGACTCAAGCCCGTGATCTGCAGAGTTTCTTAATAAGTGCTGTAACGGATCACCAATCTGGTCTACTACCGTACGATCCAACTCTGTCTCCTCACCAGTCATATATAATTCCATCTTCTTATTCAGTTTTCTGGCAAGATCACGAATCATACGAGGGAACTTATTAACAGTACTTTCAATTGGCACCATTCGAACCTTCATAACAGATTCATGTAAATTTGTTGTAATACGCTCCAGATATTCAATCTGTTCATTAAAAGTCTGATTCTGGAAAGCACCTGCTTCCGAAGAGCTAATGGACACTAAACTGTTCTTTGCAATAATAAGCTCAGAGACCTGATTCATTAACGCATCCAGTTTTTCAATATCAACACGAACCGTTCTTCCTGTTACCGGTTTTGCCGCAGCCTGCTTCTTTGCAGCAGGTGTTGCCGCCTGTGCCGGTGCTGCAGGAGCAGTTTGGATTGTCTTTGTTATTTCTTCTGTTTTTGAAACTGTTTCTACAGGTACTTCTTCTTTCTTTTCAGCACCTGCAATATCTGCATAACTTACCAAACTACCTACCACCGATTCAATTTCCGAAACAGTACCAGCCGCATGACTGATTTTATCAAAATCCTCTTCTTCAGTTACTAAATAAAAACTAAAAGTAAGGTCAAATTTCTCGTCTTCAATATCCTGAGAGCTTGGACGATAGACAATAATATTACCGAACTCTTCCACTGCCTTAAATACAAGGAATGCTCTTGCCGCTTTTAAGAGACAGTCCTTTTGAATATTTACTGTAATGCCATATACCTTCTGTCCTGCTTCTTCTGCAGCTTTTACAGCATCTTTCTCAGAATCATTCAATTCAATTTGAAGATAATCTGCATCACCGGAAGCATTTTCTGTTTTTTCTTCTACTGGTGTTACAGGCTTTTCTTCCGTTTGAACAGTTCCGTTCGCAGCTGCAATAAAATCATTTAATTCTTTTATAATATGCTCATTGTCTTCTGTTCCTTCATCAGAACTTGCCTTCACATTATTTAAATAGCCATCGATTGCATCCAAACATTTAAATAAAAGGTCAATCATTGCGCTATTCACTTTTATCTTATCACTACGAACCTCCTGGAAAACATTCTCCATGTCGTGTGTAAGACGCTGCATGCGCTTGAATCCCATCGTACCTGCCATTCCTTTTAAGGAATGCGCTGCACGGAATACCTCATTAATTGTATCTTTGTTATCCGGTTCCTTTTCTAAAACCATGATACAATCACTTAATGTCTGCACATGTTCATTGGTTTCATCAATAAAAATTTCGAGATATTGGCTTACATCCATAATTATTGTACCCCCACATTCTTTGTGATTGTTGCAGCAACTTGATCAAGCGGGACAACTTCATTTACAATTCCTGTTTCAGCAATCGCTTTAGGCATACCATATACGACACATGTCTCAGCATTCTGCGAAATTACATACACAGGTTTTGCTTTCTCTAGTGAAAGGATGCCATTTGTTCCATCTGCTCCCATTCCGGTTAAAACCACACATACAACCTGGTCATATCCGCTGTTTTTTAAAGAATCATAAGTGATGTTTGCACATGGTCTTAAACCACCGATTGCCGGCATATCATTTAATGCAATTACATGCCCTTCTGCAGTCTTTTTTACTTCCATATGCTTTCCACCCGGAGCAACATATACGGTGCCTTTCTTCAATACGTCACCATTTTCTGCTTCTTTTACTGTGATAGCACTTGTTTCATTTAAGCGGTCAGCCATGGACTTTGTAAAGCCTGCCGGCATATGCTGTACCAGAACCACAGGTGCATCCAGATTCTTAGGCAGTAATGGAATAACGCTTTGTAATGCTTTAGGCCCGCCTGTTGAGCAGGCAAGAGCAACAATTTTATTATGTCCTTTTATGTTATTTACTGCAGGTCTTGTATTTGGTCGAATAGCAGCCGTTTGTCTTGTCACAGATTCACGCGATGTAAATGTCGTACGCTTGATCTGTTCTGTCTTTAATACAGCTCCTAAAACCTCTAACAGTCTCTTTTTAAAATTCTCGCCTTTTGCTTCAATAACATTATCCGGTTTTGTAACAAAATCAATTGCTCCAAGCTCCATTGCAAGAATGGTTACTTCAGCGTCCTTGGTTGTCATTGTACTTACCATGATAACCGTTGCTTTAATCTTTTCTTTCTGAAGTCGCTCTAGAAGTTCTAGTCCATTCATGCGTGGCATATTAATATCAAGAACAACCCCATCATACTTTGTTGTCTTTAATTTTTCATATGCCTCAAGCCCGTCCCGACAAACATCCGTTGCCTGAAATGTACTGTCTGTATTGATTATATCACAGATAACTCTTCTCATGAGTGCAGAGTCATCGACTACTAAAATATTTTTCTTCATATGCCTAACCATTCACTTTCTGACGATTTCTTCGTTCTTCTTCAAAGATATAGCGGATAATTTCTTCGCGGATTTTATTGTCTTTAATTGAAAACTGCACCCTGCTTTCATACAAACGAATTTTTTCAGTTCGTACTTCGGTACAGGCAATCACCTCTCCTACTATTTGGTACTGTTTATCCATTCTGGCATTAATCAGACGAAGCATAATCAAAATCTGATCTCTCGGCTTTAATTGTACCTCAGAGCGAAACTTCATTCCACCACCGCTCAAATCAACTGCTACACCTTTACAACGATTTTCAGTAAAATCCGTATTCAGTAAATCCTGCATGATCACTTCTGTAGATTCCATCGTTTTGTGTTCCTCATTCAAAACAAAAAAATCTACATCCAATGTACAATTATAGCGGTAATATTCACGCCTTTGATATCTCTCTAACTGTGTCTTTAGTTCAACTTCCAGCATATAGAGATTGTCCTTTTTATAACGCTCTACAATCTGTCCAACGCATCTGTACATGCTTCCTCCACAGTAAAAGGTCAGTTCATATCGAACTCCTATCGGAAGCAAAATCAGACGCCCGTTCTCAATTGGCATGGAAATAATATAATTACCATTGCTCCTTTTATCTAGCACCTGACTTTTATAAATGCTTGCCGTTGTTCCTGTTTTTTCAGCACTTTCTATTTGCTGGACTAATTGTAAATCGACTTTGTCACCCGGTTTAATCAACTCTGAAATAGGCATGCCATAATTCCTCACTTATCGATTTAAAAATCTATTAAAAATTTTAGTAATTCCCCACTTCGTATTCACTACATTCTCAGTTCCATTAATCAGCATATTTGCTATTTGTTCAAAAGCCTCTGCCGATTTTGCA
Organism: uncultured Roseburia sp.; assembly: GCA_945787015.1. GTDB lineage: Bacteria > Bacillota > Clostridia > Lachnospirales > Lachnospiraceae > Roseburia. The sequence goes on along the minus strand of CALZGM010000019.1, from coordinate 42,032 downwards.
TTCGGGCTGCATAAAGACACCGGTTTTTGCTGTCTGACTGCCTTTTCCAGTGCGCTATCCTGTGGAACTGCTCCAAGATATCGGATTTTTCCTTCCAAAAACTGTTTTACAACAGAATCAAGCTTGTCAAAAAGCTGCTTTCCTTCTTCTGCATTGCTTACTCGATTGGAAACAACATAAATCTGATTATTATGCTTTGCAAAATCCGGATGATTATATAGTGCCTTTATTAATGAGTAAGAATCTGTCAGAGAACTCGGATCTGGTGTAGTAACCAGCAATACTTCAGGACTTGCCAGCACAAATTCCAATACGCTGTCTGAAATTCCAGCGCCTGTATCAACAATAATGATGTCTGTCATTGTCCCTAAAATTTCCAAAGATTTCACCAGATATAAAATTTGTTCTTTAGTCAAATTATTTAATCCAAGAATTCCCGAACCGCCGGAAATAAATCCAATCTCCATCGGTCCTTCTGTAATAATCTCATCAATTTTCTTATTTCGGTAAATCAAATCACTCAAATTATGCTTCGGTATTGCACCAAACATTACTTCTACATTTGCTAAACCGAAGTCTGCATCAAAAATTACAACCCGTTTTCCCATCCTTCGAAACTGAATTGCAAGATTTACGGAAAGATTAGACTTTCCGACTCCTCCCTTTCCACTCGTAACTGTAATGACCCGGGCAGTACTTCGAATTACCTTTTGATTCTGTTTTTTTATCACATTCCTAAGCTGTTGTGCCTGGTCCATAAACTATTTGCCTCCGAGCAGCTGTTTTACTATCATTTGTGCATTAAATTCTTCAATATCATCCGGTACATTCTGACCATTTGCTATATAAGAAAGGTCAGCCCCGGAATACAAACGAATATTTAATAAATTTCCATAAGAGGATGTTTCATCTAATTTCGTGAAAATAAGTTTATACTCAGCAATTTCACGATAAGAATCTACAATTTCCAATAAATCTTTATATTTTGTAGTCGCACTTAATACCAAAAATACCTCTCTTTCATACTGCTCATCAAGTCCATCAATCAAATTTTTGGTATCCATTCTTTGTGTCTCATTGCGATGTGAGAAACCTGCTGTATCCACAAAAATCAAGTCATTATCACTTACTTTTTCAATCGCCTGATTTAATTCCTCTGCACTGTACACAATACTCATCGGTGCATCCAAAATATTTGCATAAATATGCAGTTGCTCTGTCGCTGCAATTCTATATGTATCAGCTGTTAAAAAAGCTACTTTTTTATCCTGTTCTACCTTGTATTTTGATGCAATCTTTGCAATCGTAGTCGTTTTGCCAACACCTGTCGGTCCAATGAAAAAAATTACTTTAGGCTTTTTCCCCTCTATATCAATGCAATTCGGCTCACCGAATTTTAAAATCATCTTCTGATAAACATTTGACAGAATAACATCCACACTATTATTTGAATTCGCTATTTTTTCTGCTTCTTCAAGAATCTGATTTACATATTTTTCATTCACTTCATTATCTAACAATGTACGATACAACATTTTCATAAATTTAAAGCTTTCCGAATTTTGTACCGTTTTCTCAGGAATATCCTTTTCTTTACTCTCTTCTGTTTGAAATTTTTTTTCAATCATATTGGAAAGATTCTCCAACCGTTTTTCAATATCCTCACTGCTTACTGCAGAAGCCGGTGCAGTTTCTGTTATTTGCTGTTTTGCAGAAGAAATTACTGTCGTTTTCGCATTTCCTTGTATCACAGATTGTTGTGGCATTGGCGGTATCATAATTTTTTCATCTGCAGTCAGATTAATTCCGGCATACTTTTCTTTTTCCTCAATTGCTGCTGTAACCTCATAAGTTACGCTTTTAAAAAACTGAAAAAAACCGCTCGGTTTCACTTCCTTCACATTCATTACGACTGCGCCTTCACCAAACTCTTCTTTTGCCTTTGCAATTGCCTCTTCCTTTGTTTTACCCGTAAACTTTTTAATGGTCATTTATGCGGTCACCATCCCCACTGATTGTAATTCAACATTTGATTCAACTTCATTGTAAGATACCACAATTAAGTCTTTAAAATAATCTTCCGTAAGTTTTTTAAAGTACATACGGACAATCGGGGAAGTAATGACAATTGCATTTCTTCCCATTTTTTCTAACTTATTCACCTCTGTTTCCAAAGAGTTAATAATTGCTCTGGATTTTTCCGGATCTAATGCCAGATATGCTCCTTGTTCCGTCTGTTTTACAGACGCCATAATATCCTGCTCTACCTTTGGATCCAGTGTAATTACACTTGTTGTCTCATTAGCCGGAAAGAACTTATTTGAAATTGCACGCTTTAAACTCTGTCTTGTATACTCTGTCAAGACATCTGTATCTCTTGTTGCGGATGCATGGTCAGCTAATGTTTCAAAAATAGAAAGTAAATCTCTGATAGAAATACCTTCTCTCAGCAGATTCTGCAATACCTTTTGCACTTCGCCTAATCCCAACAGCTTTGGTATCAGTTCATCTACCAGAACCGGATTTGTTTCTTTTAAATTATTCACCAGATTCTGTACATCCTGCCTTGTCAGTAACTCAGCTATGTGTGAACGAATCACTTCTGTTAAATGCGTTGCAATAATAGAAGGCGGATCTACTACTGTATAACCCAGGCTTTCTGCACGCTCGCGCTGGCTCTCTGTAATCCAAATAGCAGGCAAATGGAAAGAAGGTTCAAAGGTAGGAATACCGGTAATCTCTTCTTCCACATATCCCGGATTCATAGCCATATAATGGTCAAACAGTATTTCTCCTTCCGTTACCTGAATTCCTTTAATCTTAATAATATATTGATTTGGATTGAGCTGAATATTATCACGCAAACGGATAATCGGTACTACCGTACCTAGCTCCAACGCAATCTGTCTTCGTATCATAACCACTCGATCCAACAGGTCACCACCCTGATTTACATCAGCCAATGGGATAATACCATAGCCAAACTCTAATTCAATCGGGTCCACTTGTAGCAGCGAAACAACATTTTCCGGTTTCCGGATTTCTTCCGCTTCTTCCTCAGAGGCACTCACCTCATCTTCAATGCTTTCAATCCTTTGATTCTTTGCTACCATATATCCGGCAATGCACAAAACAGCACCTAATCCTACAAAAAGTAAGGTATTAAATGGTGCAGCGATTCCCAATAAAGCAAATGTTGCTCCTACCAGATACAGCACTTTTGGGGTTCCAAAGAGTTGTGCTATTAAGCTTCCTGCAAAGTCATCTTCTACGGACGACTTTGTAACAAGAATACCGGTTGCTAAAGAGATAACAAGGGATGGTATCTGTGAACATAAGCCATCACCAATCGTCAAAATTCCATAACGCTCAATCGCATCCGCGAACTCCATTTCCTGATAAATAACACCCATAACCGTACCACCGACAAGGTTGATTAAGGTAATGATAATTCCGGCTGCCGCATCTCCTTTTACGTACTTTGTTGCACCATCCATAGAGCCAAAAAATGCTGATTCCATCTGAATTTTAGTTCTACGCTCTCTTGCTTCCTTTTCTGTAATCGCACCAGTATTCAAATCTGCATCAATTGCCATCTGTTTTCCCGGCATCGCATCCAAAGTAAAACGTGCTGTTACTTCTGCGACTCGTTCAGAACCCTTGTTGATTACAACAAACTGAATAATAATTAATACAATGAAGATAATGGCACCAATTACCAGATTACCACTACCTACAAACTGTCCAAATGTCTCTACCACATTGCCCGGGTCCCCGGTTGTTAATATAAGTTTTGTGGAAGATACGTTTAATGAAATACGAAAAATTGTCGTAAACAACAGAAGGGAAGGGAAAAATGACATATCCAAAACTTCCTTCACGAACAATACATTAAATAAAATAATTAACGATATGGAAATATTAAGCGCCAGCATAACGTCCAGTAAAGCAGCCGGAATCGGTACAATGAAAAAGACGATTGCCGCAAGCAAATATAACGCTACAAAAATATATGCTCTTTTCACTGCGCTTTTCCTCCTAGTCTAAGTTCCTTACGAATTTCTCATATTGTATACCATTGCGAGGACTTCTGCTACCGCCTGATACAACTCGGGTGGAATCTCTTCTCCAATATCAACATTAGCATAAAGCATTCTCGCCAATGGTTTATTTTCCACAATTTCAATATGATTCTCTTTTGCAGCCTCTTTAATTTTCTGCGCAAGATAGTCTTCCCCTTTCGCCAGTACCACGGGTGCTTTTGCCGTTTCGGCATCATATTTAATTGCCACCGCATAATGTGTAGGGTTTGTGATAACCACATCGGCTTTTGGCACATCCTGCATCATGCGACGTTGTGAAACTTCGCGCATCTTCTGCCTCTGACGTCCTTTAATTTCCGGGTTACCTTCTGTATTTTTAAATTCATCCTTTACCTCTTGCTTGGTCATCTTCATATCTTCATTAAATTTGTGCTTTTGATAAATAAAATCAGCCAAACCAATCACAAGATAAGCAATACTAATCTTTAATCCTGTATTAATCACAATTGTTCCACAGAGCAATATTGCCTGTATAAGTGGAATTTCATAAAGGATAAATATATCATCTGCCTCATCCTTAATCGAAGTATAAGCAATATAAATAATAAGTACAATTTTAAGAATCGATTTTAATAGTTCAAAAAGCGAATCTTTCGAAAAAATACGTTTAAATCCTTGTATTGGATTAAATTTATCAAGCTTTGGCTCCATTGGCTTTGCTGTTACCTTCCAGCCAACCTGATAAATGCTCACTACCAACGTAATTATAAATCCAAATGCAAAAAAGGGAATACATATTACTAATATTTGAAGGATTACATTTGTAAGCAATGCACCAACTGCCTGTCCTGATACATCCTTTGCATTCATTTCAACAAAATCAGGTATCAATTGATAGCTATAGCTAAATGCAGTAACCAGTCGTTCTCCTACAAAAGATACAAATACTTTTAATACAAGAAAGAGCACAATCAGGTCAAATGCAGCTGTCAGTTCTTTACTTTTTGCAACTTTCCCTTCTTCTCTTGCGTCTTTTAATTTCTTTGCAGTTGCCGGTTCTGTTTTTTCACCGCCCGGTCCATCTTTTGCGAACCATTGGAGATTAATTTGAAAAAAATACTCCGTATTCCTTGTTTCCACTTAACTAATACATTCCTTCTATAAAAAGTACCATCATTTTTCGCATCTGTGTAAATATCATATCAGCAATACTCGGCAGCAAAGAAATTGTTATAAATAATACCAAAAAGCCAACAATAATCTTTAGCTGGATACCTACCGCAAACATATTCATCTGCGGTGCAACCTTTGCCATAATTCCTAAAATACTGTTTAAAATCATAATACATGCAAAGACAGGAAGCATGATGCGAAATGAAATCACAAACATATCTCCCATGTAAGTTGTAAATGCACCCGCCAAATGTTCCCAATCAAACACCTGACCGTTTACCGGTATCAAAGAAAATGCATCTACCAAAGCTTTAAGTATCACATGATGCATATTTGTTACTACTAAAAGCATCATAATAAAATAGAAATACAAGTTACCTGTAACCGTAACCTGCGTATTATTGACCGGATCAAATTCTGTTGCCATAGACAATCCAATATCCATATCAATAATATTTCCTGCAAATAAAATAATGGAATTACAAATGTTTGCAGCAAGACCCATCAGCAACCCTGTAATTCCTTCTTTTAGTACAATTACTGTATAACTGAGCATCCCTGTATATACAATATGGGAAGTATCCACAAACCGATATACAAGAGCTGTAATACAAACTGCCAATCCTATTTTCACACGTCTTGGTACATTTGTCATACCGAAAAATGGTGCAATAAAAATAAAGCAGGATATGCGAATCAGCACCAGTAAGAATATTTCAAAATTATCTAAAGAAAATGTGTACTCAACCATATAGCTGCCTATCCGAGAAAGATACTAAAATCGGACCATAGTCTGTCAATAAATCCCGATAGTTGATTCAATATCCAGGAACCAAATAGCATCATGCCCAAAAAAACCGAAACAATTTTCGGAACAAAAGTAAGTGTTTGTTCCTGTATAGACGTAACCGTCTGAAATATGCTGACAATTAAACCTACCAGCAAAGAAATCAAAAGAATCGGCGCCGAGCATGTGATAATCATATAAATTGCTTCCCTTGCAATATCTAAAACCTGTCCCTCAGTTATCATATTTTTCCCTCTGTATTATTCAATTTACTATATGAAATGTCCGCTGTATATGGTCATAAGAATGTTCTTATCAGACTACCTATTACCAGATTCCATCCATCCGCCATAATAAACAGCAAAATCTTAAATGGCAATGAAATTGTCGTAGGCGGAAGCATCATCATACCCATTGACATCAACACGGAAGAAACTACCATATCAATCACAATAAATGGAATATAGATAATGAAACCAATGATAAATGCCTGCCTAAGTTCACTAATAATAAACGCAGGTATCACTACTACCATAGGAATATCATCATAGCTCTCATAGCTTTCATACTCAGCATCTGAAATCACATCATTTGCTCTCGCAATATCAATAAAAAGCTTTAAATCTTTATCTTGTAAATCACGATACATAAACTCACGAAGCGGATCCTGTGCTAATTCAAATGCCTCCTCTGTAGTGATTTCGCCCCTATCCAACGGTTCAATCGCAACTTTATTGATTTCCTGCATTGTCGGCCACATAACAAAAAATGTTAAAAACAACGCCAATCCAATCATAACTTGATTTGGCGGAGTTGTCTGTGTTCCCATTGCTGTACGGACAAAATGTAATACAACAATAATTCGCGTATATGACGTAAGCATAATCAAAATAGAAGGTGCTAACGCGATTACTGTTAATGCCAAAAACATCTTCACCGGTGTTGACAGCGAACCGCTATTATTCGTATATGTGATTGATAATCCATCTGTACTGTCTTCTGTTGCTTTTGTAACATTACCACCATCATCCGTCTGTGTAAAATCAGTGATATCAATCGGCTCATTTCCCGCAGCATATACAGTAGCACTGCTATATGGATTTAAAACCAATATCATAACAGCCACAATTGCAAAAGCAAAAGAAATCATACAATAGACCTTTTTCAGTTTTGTCATACTATTACCCTATTTCTTCGAAAAATGTCCTTTCATTTTTTCCAACACGCTTGCAAAACTATCTGTCGTTTCCTTTACGACATCCGCATTATGTGTCGGCACTTCTGATAACTGCTCCTCTGTCAATTGTGCAAGCATTGTTACTTCATCTTTACCAACAGCCACTACAAGATAAATTTCTCCTGCCTTTATCAGACAAATAAACTTGTTTGTTCCAACCTTAATAGACTCAAGGATCTGCAGATTCTTATTCCGCATATTTATTTGTTGATAATTGCCTATCCACCTAGTCGTAAAATAGGTAGCCCCCAATATCATTAAAAAGATAACGAGAGCGCCTAGTAACTGTATGAAACTTTCAAACGAAGAACTCAGTAAAATCATACTAACCCACTACTTTTTTCACAGCTTCAAGAACACGATCTGCCTGGAACGGCTTAACAATAAAATCTTTTGCTCCGGATTGAATTGCTTCAATAACCATAGCCTGCTGTCCCATAGCAGAGCACATAATTACTTTAGCGCCTGCATCCACTTCTTTAATTTTCTTTAAAGCCTGAATTCCATCCATTTCCGGCATTGTTATATCCATTAATACTAAGTCTGGATTCGTCTCCTGATATTTTTCAACTGCTTTCAGACCGTTCTCTGCTTCTGCAGCGATTTCATATCCATTTTTAGTTAAGATATCTTTAATCATCATTCTCATAAATGCTGCGTCATCCACAATTAATATTTTTGCCATAATTTTTTCTCCTTTTTCTACTTAATAATCTCAGTAATTCTTACTCCGAAGCTTTCCTCAATTACTACGACTTCACCTTTAGCAACATATTTGCCATTTACTAAAATATCTATCGGTTCACCTGCAATACGATTTAATTCCAAAATCGTCCCCGGTGCGAAGTCCAAAATTTCCTGAATAGACTTGCTTGTTCTGCCAAGCTCTACAGTTACTTCCAACGGAACATCCATAATCAAGCCAATATTCTCCTGCCCATAAACAGGCTGTTCCGCACCTGCAAATGTTTGGAATTGTGCAGGCTGAACATTGATCGGTTGCATCATCGGTTGCCCCATCATTGGTTGCCCCATCATTGGTTGTCCCATCATTGGTTGCCCCATCATAGGCTGTCCCATCATTGGTTGCCCCATCATTGGTTGAGGCTGCGGTGCCGGAGTTGGTTGCGGTGCTGCCGCTTGCGGAACTGGTGTTGGTGCCGGTTCCGGTGTCGAAGACGCAGATGACTGAATCATGCCGTTTGTTGCATTTTGACACATTTCCTTTGCAAAAGACACCGGGTACAGCTGCATAATCTCGCTATCAACCAAATCTCCAATTTCCATTTTAAATGAAATTTTTACAAACGTCCCTGATAGGAACTCATCAATAGAGCTTTCATCAATATTCTCTTTTAAATCAATCAAGTCAGCCATTGGCGGACTAATATCAATGACTCTGTTGAACATGGAAGAAAGAGAAGTTGCTGCGGAACCCATCATCTGGTTCATCGCCTCACTAATTGCACTTAAATGCAATTCTCCAAGCTCTCCGTTTGTATTCGTTCCATCTCCACCCATCATTAAGTCGGTGATAATTTTAACATCATTTTCCCGTAATACCAGAATATTACTTCCGTCTAATCCGACGGTATACGCAATTCGAATAAATACACAAGGTCTTTCGTATGCATCACAGATATCTGACCAAGTTGCAAATGATACAACCGGAGTTGAAATATCTACCTTACTGTTTACCAGCGATGACAACGTTGTCGCTGCTGTACCCATACTAATATTTCCAATTTCCCCAATTGCATCTTTTTCACTGTCTGATAAAGCATCTGCCATACCTACTGAAGAACTTTCGCCAGGATTGTTTAATAATGCATTAATTTCTTCTTGTGATAAAGCACCATCCATCCTTACTGCTCCTCCCTTATCACTGATGTAATTCTTACTGCATAATTATTACCGGTTGCCCCCGGTAGAGCAGTAAATTTCTTAATATTACCAACATAGACATTCAAGTCTTCTTCAACTTCTCTGTCTAATCTGATAATGTCTCCGACCTGCAGATTAATAAAATCATCTACAGATATAGAGCTATTTCCAAGCACAGCCTTAATCGGAATCTGCACCCTTGAAATCAAAGCCTCTATCGTGTCTGCATATACTGTTTCATCTTTTTCCTGAAGATTTGAGTACCAGAATTTCGCATTCAAACGGTCCATAACACTTTCCAGCGTTAAATATGGAAGACAGATGTTCATCAGTCCTTCCACATCACCGATTCTAATATTTAAAGTCACAAGTGCAATCATTTCTGTTGGCGAAACAATCTGTGCGTACTGTGAATTCGTCTCTATTCTATCTAGTTTTGGATGTATCTCGCATACGTTGCTCCAAGGTTCCCTTAGGAGATTTACACATGTGTATAAGATTCGCTCCAATATAAGTAGCTCAATTTCTGAAAATTCTCTTGTCTTATCTAGCGGATTTCCTAAACCACCAAGCATTCTGTCAACAATTGCATATCCGATGTTCTCAGCCATTTCAATGATAATCGTGCCTGGAAGCGGTGATACGCTCACCAGACTAAGCAGAACCGGATTGGATAATGCATTTGTAAATTCCTGATATGTAACAGCTTCTGAACTCATCACTTCAACCTGTACTGCTTTTCTTAAATAAACAGGCAAGTTTGTAGTAAGCAATCTTCCGTAATTTTCAAAGATAATTTCCAAAGTTCTCAAATGTTCTTTTGAGAACTTTGCTGGACGAGCGAAGTCGTAATTCTTAACATGCTTCTCGTCCTTATCTTTCATTTCTTCTACGTCCAGTTCTCCTGTGCTTAATGCCTGAAGCAAACTATCTATCTCACTCTGAGATAATACTTCACCCATTCTCTCTCACCACCTAAATCACCATTTTATCATTACTGTACTTTTACACTAGGAAAACTTACACCGACTATAAATTCTACTCCAAAAATATCCTGCAGACTCTTTAAAATATCTTGTTTTACTACAGAATATCCATCCTCTTTGAACTCGCTATCCGTATATCTTGATACAATACTATTAATCTGATCCTTTATAATACCTTCTTTTGCAGCAATTTTATCTTTACCGCCGTCCTTTGCTTTATATTCTTCACTATCCGTATTTAACAATAAACTAACCGTGAAAATAGCAATGTGGTTCTTATCATCACCACTGTCTTTCAAATTGCACATAAACTCTGCTTCAATATTATACTCTTCAATATTCTCAACCGGGACTTGAATATTCTTTCCGCTTTCCAGTTCCAAATCAATTGCATTACAAACCTTATTAATCAATTCATTTGCTTTTTTTGTCTGAGGAATAATTGAGAATGACAATATCGCAGTCATAATTAAGTTCGCAAGTACAAGTGCAAGAATTAATATGCTTAATAAATTTTTCTTCATCGCAAGCCTCCATAATATTAATCTGACAATTCAGAATAGTATGTATTATATATCTTTATTTCAACTCGTCTGTTTCTTGCACGCCCCTCCGGCGTTGAGTTATCGGCTATAGGAACGTATTCTCCACGTCCTGAGGACTTAATATGTGAAGGACTAATCAAAGTGATTTCACGTATATAATCTGCCACTGTCAATGCACGATACATTGATAACACATTATTATCCTCATACTTTGCGGATGAAATCGGCACGTTATCGGTATGTCCTTCGATTTCAATCATATTTTTTGAGTAAGTCTGTAAGATGCGCCCTACTTTATCAATCAAAGGATAGACCTCTGATTTCAGCTCTGCCTTACCTGAATCAAATAACAAGGTTCCGCTTAAATTAAGCATGACATACTCTGCATTAAAATCTACTTCTATCTGATCTAAAATACCATACTGCTCAGCAAGCTTTTCAATTGTCTCTGCCATTTCCTCCGACTCAGCAAGGGCATTTTCCTGATATTCCTCCTTCAGATCTCTTTCGCCCTCTTCCTCTTCCTCGCTTTTAGAGTTTGCAGCTTCATTATAGTAGATATCATATAATGGTAATTGACTAATTCCGGAGGAAATCATTTCTCCATCGCCAATCGTAGCCCCACCACTCGGAAGAATACTAAAACTGCTCTGTAAAGATGCAATAACCAGTTCAAACTGTTCCTGGTTTACACTTGACATTGAGAAAAGTAATACGAAAAAGGTTAAAAGCAGATTCATCAAATCACTAAATGTGGCCATCCACGCCGGGGCCCCTTTTGGTGGTTCTTCCTGCCTTTTTTTCGCCATTATGCTTCACCTCCGCCAGACTCTTCTGACTGTGTATCGCGTGCAGAAGGTGCTAAGAATGACTTCAGTTTTTCTTCGATAATACGAGGGTTTTCTCCTGCCTGAATAGAAAGAAGACCTTCTACTGTAATATCCTTTATCATCATTTCCAATTCATGATTTACTTTTAATTTTGACGCAACAGGATTACATAACCAGTTTGCAATTAATGAACCATACAAGGTTGTCAGTAATGCTACTGCCATTGCAGGACCAATTGCTGAAGCATCATCCAAATTTTTCAACATGTCTACCAGACCAATCAATGTACCAATCATACCCCAAGCAGGACCTAGCTCTGCCCACTTTTCCCATACACCGATTACTGATTTATGACGTGCTTCGACATTATTCAAATCCGTTTCTAAAATGCCTCGTACCAATTCAGGATCTGTTCCATCCACTACCAGCATAACACCTTTTTTCAGGAACGGATCTTCGATATTATTTGCGGCTTCCTCTAAGGCTAACAGTCCTTCTTTTCTGGCTACGTTTGCAAGTTCAATGATGTTACGGATGGATTCTGACGGGTCAACTACTCTTTCAGAGAAAATCAATGTAATTCCCTTCAACCCACTAATAAAATCCTTTAACTTATAAGATGCCAAAACACCGGATATGGAACCACCAAATGTAATGATAATGGACGGAAAGTTATAAATACCTCCCAACGCTGCCACACCACCATTTGAGAATACACCATATAGAAACATGACTACACCCAACAACATACCTGCTATTGAACCAATATCCAAAATATTCCACCTGCCATCCTGTTTATTCTTATGCCGGATAATCGTTTTTTCCCTTGCAAACTTCGATTATCACAATAACCCTTATACATGATTTTACTAAATTTCTGTTCAAATGTCTACTTACTTTTACAAAATATTGTGTCTTTTGACATATTTTTTCAAAATTTACTACAATTTTTTCACAAAAGAAAACCGTATAGCACAGTCTCTCGCATAGAGCAAAAGGCCACGCTATACGGTTACACTCCATTAACGTTTCAAGTTAACAAGTTCTTCTAATAAGGTATCAGAAGTTGTGATGACACGTGAGTTTGCCTGAAAACCACGTTGTGTTGTAATCATCTGTGTAAATTCCGTAGAAAGGTCAACATTTGACATTTCCAGTTCGCCGGTTGTCATGGAACTTCCGTCAGCAGAAATCTCCACACCAATTCCGTCAAATTCACCTGAGTTTAAGGTTGTCTGATAACAGCTCTCGCCCACTTTTTCAAGACCGGAAGCATTCGAAAACTGTGCTACTGCAATCTGTCCCAAAAGCTCTGTATTTCCATTGTCATAAGAGCCAAAAATCTTTCCACTTGTATCAATAGAAACACCAATCATATTACCGAGTTTTCTACCCTTGCCGGTGGTTCCGTCCACAGCACCTGCATCCATACCAATCGTAGATTTTCCACTATTGTTGTAATTTAAGCACTGTGTAAAATCGATGCTGATATTTTTAAAGTTTCCTTTTTCGTTTACATTTCCTTCACCGGTAGCGTCTCCAAGTTTTAAAGTTACTGCCTTTGGGTCACCATCAATACTTTCAAATGTACCATTAGCAGTGTTAAATACCAAATCATAACTTGGCACCTTGCGTGTAACCCTAAATTCCTTCGAAGTCGCATTATACTCAAACTTGTAATCGGAGTTCATTTTACTAGGGTCTGCACCTGCGCCCAAGCCAAGATACTCACGTAATGTATCCGAAATTTTTAACACATCTGTTATTTCATAAGTTCTACCATCGCTGCCATCAAATTTTTGGGTGGCAGTATTATAGGTATATGTAATACCATTCGCTGTAATTGTATCTTCCTCAATTTTTGCATCTGCTGCGGCTGCAAGTGTATCATTTAAATCGCTAATTCCAAATACTTTTTCAGTTACAGCCTCCACAATGATTGTTGTTTCTGTAAGTACATACGTTTTTTCGGTTGCATTATAAGCAATATCATATTTCGGATTAATACCATTCACGCCAATTTTACTGTATGCAGCATTGGCACCGAATACCTCTTCCAATTTCTTTGTTTCCGTAGTATTCGGAGTAACACTCGTGTCAGTATATACGAATTCATTTGTAGTATTATTGAATTCATATATTTTTGTATCTGTAACTGTAGGCGAATTAATTGTATCAACTTTTTCTTCTATCAGTCTTCCCATACCGTCAATACTGTAAGTTGTTTTGATGCCGGAAGCATCTGTAAACGATAATGCTCCTGTAACAGGATCAAGTGTACCGGTATTACCTACTCCAAACAGAGCTTCTCCATTCATTGCCAAAGGGATCGGATTTGGAACCTTTTCGGACGTTCCGAATAATTCTGAAATTGCTTCTGCTGTCTTACCCGCCAACAAATCCACATTATTGCTGTCTAAAATACTTGATAAACTTACTCTGTATTTTCCATCTGTACCGGAGGCTTTTACAGAAAACTTGGCTGTATACTGATAGCCTAAGTCATCATAAAAGTTTAAGTTCATGATTTTACCTGCATCACTCTTTACATCTGCATCATTTTCATCCAATACACCAGCCATTACAGCATTTGTAGTTGCTTCCGGTGCACTTGTTAAGTTCTTCTCCTGCATAATGCGAAGTGCAGATACAGTATCTTTACGGATTTCATTTGTAGTCGGGTCTACCTGCCATCCCATTACCATATAACCAGTGGATGTCATACAAAGGTTACCTGCTCCGTCAATATAAAAAGAGCCTGCTCTTGTAAATAAATTCTGCGTACCATCGTTAACAATAAAGAAGTTTGTAGTATTTTTATCTGTCAGCTTAATATCAAATGGATTTCCTGTCGTTTCAGATGCTCCTGCAGTTTCAATGCTGACACTTGTTGCTGCCATAGAGACACCAAGACCTATCTGTTTTGCATTTACACCACCAACACCGGTTGCTACGTTTGCGCCGGAAGCACCTGATGTTGTTTGATATAAAATATCACGGAACGTTACAGAAGATGATTTAAACGCTACTGTATTTACGTTTGCAATATTATTACCAATTACGTCCATTTTTGTCTGATGTGTCTTTAATCCTGACACAGCAGAGTACATTGATCTCATCATAATGAAATGACCTCCTAATATATCCGCGGTTTTTGATTTTCTCTGTCATTCGAAAAATCTAAGCTTCCATAAGGTCCAGCTAAATAATCACCGCTCCATCAATATTTGTAAAAATGTTATCACCGGATTCTTCCTGATCCATTGCCGTAACTACCGTTTTATTCGGTACATTCACAATAAACGCCAGTGAATCAACAATTACCAATGATTCTTTAATACCCTTTTCACTTGCTTTTTGAACACCGTTTTCAAGACGCATGCTCTGTTCCTTGGAAAGATTTATATTCCGATTTTCCAAACGCATTGTGGCATGCTTTGAAAATTTCAGTTCAGAACTTAAAGAAACATCTCGTTTCTTCTGCAGAATCTCCTCAAAGCTTTGTCCCTGTGGCTGCACCCTTTCCGGATTTTTCTGATTCAGATAGCGTTCTGTAACCTGTTCAATCGAAGTGAACTGATTTGCTATTTTATTCATTAGCTCACTCCTTCTGTGTCACCGGATTCTTCTGTATTATCATTGTCTTCCGAGTTATCACTGCCAGCCCCTTCCTGTGCTTTTACAAGTTCGTTATAACGTTCGAATTTTTCTTCAAAACTCTTTAAAACATCCTTGTCAATAAAGCTCTTCTGATAGTCGCTTAAACTGTTATAACCATTTGCAATTGCAACAATCGCATCCTTATCTGACAATGAAATCTGATTCTTTGGCGGCAGCGCTTCTACTGCTGATTTAAATTCTTCTGCCAATGCAACTGCTTCCATGTAATCCGTATCAGCAACCGTATCCAAATCTTCAATGTTATACAAAGAATCATTGATAGAAAGATATGTTTTCCCGTTCTGATGTAACACATAGTCTACATTTCCTGCGGCATAAGTAACTTCACCTGTTGTAGAAGATGTCACCTTCATAATTACATACTTACCGACCAAAGCATTTGCTTCGGAAGCAGTCATGGTATTCTGCATATTTAACATAGACTCAACTTGTGAGAAAGTAGCCATCTGTGCAATATACTCTGTATTACTTGTCGGTTCCAACGGATCCTGATACTGCATTTCAGCACATAAAATTTGTAAAAACTGGTCATAGCCTAAATCGCTTCCGCTTTTTTCCGTCTTTTTCGAAGTGGCTACGCTTTCAACGATTTTGCCATCCTTCACTTCCTGAATTAACGACATCCATTACTCCTTTCTAAGCAGTCAAATCAACACGGTTACCCTGTTCTGCCATCATTTTAGCTGCTAATTCTTCCTCTTCAGACCAAACATCGGATACTTCATCCAGATTATTCAAGTTGATGCTGTGATGTTTACCCTGTTTTTGTGTTGTATCTTCCTGCTGTTTTTTACTATTTTCATCCTGTTCTAAGTTACGCTCAAATTCATGGCTTGCTATTGAAACTTCAATCGCATCTACTTTCACACCTGCTTGGCTTAAATTCTGCTTTAAGTCTGCAATCTGCATTTCCAATGCTTCTTTCACAACCGTATTCTGTGTCTGAATCTTTGCTGTAACTGTTCCCTGATTCTCAGAAACTTCCAAATAAAGTTTTCCAAGATGTTCCGGATTCAATTGCATTTCCATCTTTGTAACCTCTACAGACAAGGTCACTTTTGTATGTTCCACAAACTGTTCCATAATATCGGCAACAGATACATAGGATGGAATACTTTCTACTGTAGTATTGCTAAGTCTGTTTTCAACTATTCCAGTCAGCGTAGTATCAAACGTATTGTTTTCTCCGATTTTTGGCTCGTTAATCTTTGGATTTTGCTTTTCATCTGTTCCAATAAAGCCTTCGCCCTTTGTCAGGTCATTCTGCTCCATCTGTCTTGAATTATCCGACTCACTTCGCAAATCTTCCACCACAATCGTTTCTTTTGTAACATGTTCCTGCGCAGCATCTGATTTTATTTCCTGCGGCAAATGTTCTTCTGGCTTAGCAACGATTTCTTCAGGCACTTTCTTTACGCCTTCCTGTCTCAGCTGTTCTGTAAAGCTTTCCGTTTTGAAAGTAGTCATTTTCTGCAATTCATCAACTGTCATCTGCAGATTATCGAGCATCTCATTTCCAAGTTCATTTACCTTCTGAAATACATTGGTAAAAGCCTCGCTGCAAAGCAATTGATTTACCTTTTCACTTCCACTCAGTTTCACAACAAGTTGTGCAAGATTAGCAGCATCCAGCAAATCCAAAAACTGAAGTCCAAGCTCATTCATTACTTCTTCGATTTCTTCCTCTGAAACATGAAGTTCTTCCATAAGTACATCCATTACCTTTTCTGAAAACGACTCCAGTTCTTCTTGAATTTCTTCAACATTACATTCCGTTTCTTTCTCCGGTTTTGAATAGATTGTCTTTTCTTTGTACTGGTATTTCTCATAAGCATCACTAACATTTTCTCCACGTGTCTCAAGCTCATCAGACTTCGTACTGCTTATCTTTTTCTCTTCCGGTTCAAAAGTTCTATTCTCCGTTTGAAAGGATGTTCCCATGTTAATCATGTCTGCAAACATTACTTCCGCCGCATCATTCTGACGCTTAACGGCATCCGTTCCTGCTGTCTGTGTCATCACACCATTTCCAATACTCAAAACCCGACCATCACTCATACGTCTCCTCCTTTCTTATATATTTTATATATTCTAAGGCTCCATGATTTCCGTCACTTTAGCAGCGATTTCAGAATCCATTTTGCCAAGAATATCTGCCCTTGACTGAGCATCCATGCTCGTTAATATCTTTGCCACCAATTTCAAGTCATCTGTCATTGTATCAAAGATTGCAGCTGCTTCCTTCGGTTTCATGGACGAATAGGTCTTCACATAATCTGCGACTTCTTCGTCGTAAACAGTCTGTTCTACAACCTGCCTATACAATGCTTCTGCATTTGCTGGTGCAATACTCTCATAATACTCCTTATAATTATTTATATCGGGTGCATCTTCAGAAAAAACAACCTCTTTATACCATCTTTCTCGTTTTTCTTCAAAATCCGCCTCTGCTAGTTTATACTGTTCTAATTCAGCTGCTTTTTCTTCCAACTCGGCAATATAGCCGGCATCTCCTTCCGCTGAAATCTGAGCCTGCGCCAATTCTACTTCAAGCTGTTTAATTCGTTCAATTGCTTCTTCCAGTGTCTCGTATGCGTAAGGATCCTCAGTGGATTCCTCCATTAAAACTTCTTCCGGGAGAATCTGATTAACATATGGTACATCCTTAATCACCGGCCCGAGTACCTCAGATCCAAATCCGCCCACATCCATTTTTATCAGTAGGGCAACGATTGCGAGCCAGATTAAAATAATAATTACCGTAGCAAAAAAAGATACTATTTTTCCTCCAATCGAAGATTCGCCTTCATAATCCAAATCATCTCTGTTCCCTTTTTTTTGGCGCTTTTTTTCTGCTTTTTCCGCTTTTTTCACAGCTCTTTTTGAAATCTTATCTTCAGCCATTCCCTTTATACCTCGTTTTTCTTTTACTCCCCTTCATGGAACGAATAGCTAACCAGCTCATCTATTTCTTTATTTTCCATGTACTGTAATTCCTGTTTAAAACTCTCAAACGCTTTTTCTTTCAATTTTTCATGCGTTTTTCGTTCCGTCATAACATCATTAAGATGCTTTCTTGCAGCTTCTACATTCTTTTCCGCCACATGTACATTCATCATCTGTTCCCGTTGCCGGCTTTTCAAAACATCAATGGCTCTTTTATTTTCGCGCAACTTTTCTACATGAATCGTACCGCTTACAAGCTCCCTTGCTTCGTTTTCATATGCAGCACGGCGTTCTAAGATATCACGCAATTTTATCTGTTCTTCCTGCAGCTTATTATTTGCTATGCTATATGCAATTTTGGCTTGATTCTCAAGCTTTATTTTTATATCCAGAACACTCTGCATACGATAAACAAACTTCGCCATATAGTTCTTCCTTAGTCTTTAAATAACTCCCCTAACAACGCAATTTCTTCCTCGAACAGAAACTTTTCATCCGTAGCCTGTTTCAAAAACGAATTAACATCCTTAATTTTGCGAATTGCATAATCAATTTCCGGATTAGATCCCGGCTTATATGCTCCAATATTAATCAAATCTTCCGCTTCATTATAAGTAGCCAAAACATTTTTTAGTTTTCCCGCAAGTTCTTTGTGCTCTCTTGTTGCAATGGAACTCATAACTCGGGAAATGCTTTGTAAGATATCAATTGCGGGATAATGATTCTTGTGTCCGAGTTTTCTTGAAAGCATAATATGTCCATCCAAAATACTACGGGCTGTATCTGTAATTGGTTCATTAAAATCGTCACCATCTACCAAAACCGTATATAATCCGGTAATAGAACCAGTAGCCGAAGTACCTGCACGCTCCAACAGTTTTGGCATTTCAGAGTATACACTCGGTGGATACCCTCTTGTCACCGGTGGTTCACCGGAGGCAAGTCCTATTTCTCGTTGAGCCATTGAAAAACGAGTCAGAGAATCCATCATTAGTAATACATCTTTCCCCTGATCTCTGAAATATTCTGCAATCGCCGTGGCTGTCTTTGCCGCCTTATTACGAATCAGAGCCGGTTTATCTGAGGTAGCAACCACTACAACCGAGCGTTTCATACCTTCTTCTCCCAAGTCTCGTTCAATAAATTCTCGCACCTCTCTGCCTCGTTCTCCAATTAATGCAATTACATTAATATCTGCTTTTGTATTTCGTGCGAACATACCTAACAACGTACTTTTACCAACACCGGAACCGGCAAAAATACCAATTCTCTGACCCTTACCAATGGTAATCAGTCCATCTACAGCTTTAACACCAAGCGGAAGCACTTCATCAATAATCTTACGTGCCATAGGATCCGGCGGTGGAGCCTCAACCGGATATTCAAATTTCAAGTTCAATAAACCTGTCTCTTCTAAATCTGTAGGTCTACCCACACCATCAAGTGTGTGTCCTAACAATTCATCTCCCACATATACAGATAAAGGATGTCCCGTATTTTCCACGACACATCCCACTCCGATTCCCTCCACATTTTCGAAAGGCATCAAAAGCAGCCGTTTATCACGAAAGCCAACAACCTCTGCCAAAATGGAAGTTCCACTATTCTTATCGATAATAATGCGGCATAAATCATTAAGCTTAGCGTCAGGTCCAACGGATTCAATTGTCAATCCAACAATTTTTACTACCTTTCCCAGTCTGCGAAAGTAGGTATTGTCGGCTAATTTTTGGTATTTCTCAAAATTATTCGTCACCATCAACCATCCTTACGAGCATAATGATCTAATATCCTTAATGAGATTTTCTAACTGAGTACCAAGACTGCAGTCAAAAACTCCGGAATCTGTCTCAATCAGACATTCATTTCCATCCATGGTTGAATCAGCAATAAACTCTAATTCTATGCCATGTCCAACACGT
This sequence comes from uncultured Roseburia sp., assembly GCA_945787015.1. Classification (GTDB taxonomy): domain Bacteria; phylum Bacillota; class Clostridia; order Lachnospirales; family Lachnospiraceae; genus Roseburia. The sequence goes on along the minus strand of CALZGM010000019.1, from coordinate 21,998 downwards.
TCTAAAATATCTTCCCTGTGATTTTCCAAAAAGAGCACATTACTTTCCGCAACTTTGATACGAAATTTACGGTCACCTTCAATATTTAGAATTGCATCATCAATTAAATGCATTAAAATATGCTTTTTATTGTCAAATTGAATATGGAACACTTTATTAAATACATCTAAAATAACATTTACCAAATCATGTTCCATTTCGTTTCTTTTCTTTGCATAATCGGCTTCTAACGCTTTGCTTTTGGATGAATATTCCTCCTCCATTCGCATACGGGCCTCGTTAAGTTCCTTCTGCATGGCTGCATTTCCTTCTGCATAGCCTTGCACTCGTGCTTCTTCGTGTATATTTTTTGCTTCTGCATATGCCTGATTCAGCACAGCCTCTGCCTGACTTTTTGCTTCATTCAAAATTCGCTCTGATTCTTCTTTTGCCAAATCAGCCTCAAAGGCAGGATCTGATTCTTCAATCTTATCTGTATTTTCTGTTACAATACCTGCTTCAAAGCTTCTGGCCAGCTCTTCCTGATGCTTTTGCTCTGCACGCTGGCGTTCTAATATCTTTGCCGTACGTGCTTCCAATACGGCATTTGGATTAATGACTCTGGCACTCTCAGTCTGATTTTGAACAAAATACTGTTTGTAAAGATTAGGCAATGATTTCGTCACCTCCGCCTCTTGAAATTACAATTTCACCGGCATCCTCTAATTTACGAATAACACCAACAATTTTCTGCTGAGCCTCTTCCACATCTTTCATACGGACAGGCCCCATAAAATCCATATCTTCCTTTATCATGGCTGCAAGTCGTTTAGAAAGGTTTTTAAAACATACATTCTGCACTTCATCGTTTGCATTTTTAAGCGCAACTGCAAGATCATTATTATCCACATCACGCAATACACGTTGAATTGCACGGTCATCCAGCAAAAGAATATCTTCAAATACGAACATCTTCTTACGGATTTCATCAGCAAGCTCCGGTTCTTCAATTTCAAGCGATTCCATAATGTGCTTTTCTGTTGCTCGGTCTACAGTATTCAATATATTTACAATTGCATCCACACCACCAACAATTGTATAATCCTGATTTACTAAAGATGCCAGTCGGCGTTCAAGTACACGTTCTACTTCTTTGATTACATCAGGTGATGTTCGATCCATCATTGCAATACGTTTTGCTACATCTGCCTGTTTCTCAGGCGGCAATGCTCCCAATACCATAGCAGACTGTGTTGGTGTCAGATAAGACAGAATCATCGCTATTGTCTGTGGATGTTCATCCTGAATAAAGTTAAGCAGCTGACTCGGATCCGTCTTACGCACAAATTCGAAAGGCCGAACCTGCAATGATGCAGTAAGTTTTGTAATGACTTCCTGAGCCTTTTCATCTCCAAGTGCCTTATCAAGTAATTGTTTTGCATAGCCGATACCGCCTTCTGCAATATATTGTTGCGCAAGGCAAACTTGATAGAATTCCTCTAAAACCTTTTCCTTTATCTCCGGAGAAACACTTTTTGTATTTGCAATTTCCAGTGTCAGTTCTTCTATTTCATCTTCTTTTAAATGCTTAAATATATCTGCGGAACGCTCCGGTCCCAATGTGATAAGCAGAACTGCCGCTTTCTGCACTCCGTTTAATCCATCATTAGCCATCTTATGCCTCCGTTATTTTATTCCCAGTCTTCATTCAGCCAGTTTCTTAACAGGGAAGCGGCTGCTTCCGGATTCTGTTCAACAAACTTTTCGATTAATATTCTTGTTTCAGACTTTTCGTTATATCCGATATCTGCAAGTGCTTCCTGTGATTCCTTCGTTGACTCTAACAAATTCTCAACAGAAAGTTCTGCCTCCGGTTCTTGTACCTGGTCACGTCTCATACTGCGGAATACCACAATACCAAGCAGTAAGAAGATAAATATTACTAATACCAACTGCAAGTAATCAGATAATGTTCTGTTACCCTGTGATGAATATTCAAACATTGGCTGCGCATAGGATAAAATCGTAATGCTCTCAATCGGAAATCCCGTTGCATTCGAAACCAGTTCATAATAATCCTCGTCCACTTCCCGCTTTACCGGTTCACTATTTGCAACAATATACTCGTCAAAGGTCATGTCATCTAAGGCACCGGAAGCACGCAATACATCTTCTTTATAGACAACCCAGTCTGTTAAAACAATAGAAATAGAAGATGTCGCACAATTAATCTTGCCAACTGACTGAACATATGTTGTAATTTTTTCGTTATTCACATAGTCCGTCGTGACATCTGAAATTGTAGACAAGGTAATCTCCGAATCTTCAATTACATATGTAGTATCATCATTCGAATCTGTTCCCGGCGTTGCAGCTGCGCCACCCTGAGACATAGACTCATATTCGCTCTTTGAATCAATCATACCATTGGTCTGACCCTCCGGCGCATAATATTCATGAACCTGCTCTGTACGTTCGTCAAAGTCCATATCTAAATTCATAGCGATTTCCGCATTATCACAAATGGTAGAACCAACCAAAACATCTCTGATTTTACTCTTTACAAGGCTTTCTGCTTTAGCCTTCAACTCCATTTGTGAATTTGCGCTTCCGGCTACAGAATTTACTTCATCCCCTGAGAATAAAACATTACCATGATTATCAATAATGGTAATTCTGGAGGTATCATCATTTCCTACATTTGTTGCTAAAAACTGTGCCAGTCCTGCAGCCTGATCGTTACTCAAATTATCTGCAAGCGTCAGCATCACAGAAACAGAAGCTTGTTCATCTTTACTAATAATCGTTCCATCATCACTTGGTAAATCCAGACGAATAGAAGCACTTTCGATACTGTCCATGGCTTCTAAGACCGTAGCCAAATCTTCCTGAAGATATACTTTATATTTTTTTTCCTTATCCGCTTCTGTTGAACTGAATCCACCATCAAAAACAGAAGAAATATCCGGTCCTTCTGTCGGAATTGAGTTTGTACCAAGCAAAATTCTGGCATCTGCAAGATCTTTTTTTTCTACTTCAAAAGACAAACCATCCTCTGATACATCATAGCTAATCCCATTGCCTGTCAAAAGTTCCTTAATATCTCCGGCTTCTTTCAATGTAGAACATGTATATAGAGGCATCATTTCCGGTTTTGAAACAACCACGGCCAATATAGCCAATGCAAGCAAAATTACCGCTAATATACTAAGTAGCAAAGTTTTCTGCCTGGTATTAAATTTTTTCCACCACTCCAAGATTTTATCTAAAATCTTTTGTATCTGTTCTGGCATCTATCCTATTCCCCGTCTAAATTAAATTTGCATATTCATAATCTCTTTATATGCTTCCAATGCTTTGTCGCGTACTGCTACTGTATACTGCAATGCAGTCAAAGCTTTTGTTTCCGCAATCAAAAGGTCATGCGTATTTTCTGCTTCGCCCAATGCAAAACGAATTTCCTCAGAATCAGCTTTTTTTCGTAAAGCATTCGTCTCGTCAATCATATTTATTGCAGATTCTAATACGGAACTGAATGGCTCCTCTGTTTTGTTTGCCGAAATATGACGATTGGCAACTTCATTATAATAATCAGCATTGATAACTGATAAAGAAGAAATATCCATTCTTCACACCTTACCTTTCCTCTTTATTTTCCGATTGACAGCCCAGTTCTGGCCATACTCTTACTTGCCTCAAATGCTGTTGTATTTGCTTCATAAGCTCTGGTTGCATCAATCAAATTCGTCATTTCTGTAACGGTGTTAACGTTTGGATAAGATACATAACCATTTTCATCCGCATCCGGATGAGCCGGATCATATTCCATAATAAAATCTGTCTCAGTATCTTCTTTTACAGATGTGACCTTTACACCATTTCCAACTGCTCTTGCCCTGGAAGAAGAGTAATAGGTACTGAATGGTGTCACTGTTTTCTCCTGAAATGTAACAATTTTTCTGCGATATGGTGTACCATCTTCTGTTCTGGTTGTATTTACGTTTGCAATATTCTGCGCAATCGTATCAAAACGGAAACGTTCAGCTGTCATACCGGATGCGCTGATATTAAATGACTGAAATAATCCCATAATTACCTCCCAAATTACTTGCCAAGTGCAGTTTTCATACACTGAAACTGTGAATTGATACTGGATGTAATCGCTTCATAACGAATCTGCTCTGAAGCAAGTTCTACGTTTTCCGTATCTACATCAACATTATTCCTATCCAGACGATAAGAATAATTTGACATATCCGTGTAGGTAGATACTGTCAAATCACTAAGATGACCATTCAATCCGCGCATTTTCTTATCTAAAGACGTGTACTTAGAATGTCCCAATTCCCTTTTTAACACACTCTCGAAATCAACATCCTGTCTCTTATAACCCGGAGTGTCTACATTTGCTAAGTTATTTGTAATAGCTGTTTCGCGGAGCCAGCTTGCATCAGCCGCCTTGTCAAGTACGTTGATGTAATCAAATGCATTTGTACAAAACATGACAAATTCCTCCCTTTTTATACATAGCTAGACATAATTTTACAAATACCTTATTTTATTATAAATCTTGTTGCAAAAAACTCAAGTACTTTTTTCTTATTTTCGCAATATCTTGTTATTTTTTTTGTGCATAAGTACTAGATATAAGCTTTTTCCAATAAACACAAAAAGCTGCTCCGTAAAAGGGCAGCTTCCTTGCTTAACTTAATTTGTTCTGTTTTTTAATTTTTTCAAGCTCATCGAACACCACATCATTTAACACTTTGATATAGGTGCCTTTCATTCCCGATGAACGGGATTCTATCACACCTGCACTTTCAAATTTACGAAGCGCATTTACGATAACTGAACGTGTAATCCCGACGCGGTCAGCAATTTTACTGGCAACTAAGATTCCTTCTTTTCCTTCCATTTCTTCAAAGATGTGTATTATTGCTTCTAATTCTGAAAAAGATAAGGTACTAATAGCCGATTTTACAATTTGAATCTTTCTGACCTCTTCCGCATTCTCTTCATTCACAGAACGCATCATCTCTAGTCCTACTACCGTTGTCCCATATTCGCATAAAATAATGTCGTCTATATCATAAGGGGTATCTTCGCGGTATACAAATAATGTTCCCAATCTTTCTCCTGCAATATCGATTGGTGTGATAATTGCCGTATACTTATTTATGTCCGTTTCAAAGCCAAGTGTCTGCAAATTTACATTCTCTTTTGTCGACAATATACCAAGCAGACGTTCATTCAGCAAATTATCAATAAAACCGCCAACTTCATCTGCAATCAATTCACCAATTTCTGTAACGCCTTTACAAATACCTGTTCCCAGTACCTTCCCCTTTTTACTGATTACGAGGATATTTGAGTTTAATATTTCTTTTAAAACATCGCAGATATCATTAAATACAACTTTTGATGAATTATTATTATGCAAGAGTTTATTGATTTTTCTTGTTTTATCCAACAGTTGTACACTCATTTGTATTCTCCCCCTATTTTTGCGCAATTTTCCTCATCTTTCGTATTCTAACATGTTTATTCAGAAAATTCAATCTTTTTTAACTATTGTTCAGAATATCCACACTTTTCATCTGCGCAGGCAATCTTGTTTCCCTTTACCACCATATAGCCATCACATTTCGGACATTTTTTCTCTACCGGTCTGGACCATGACATAAAATCACAATCCGGATTATCTTCGCAGCCGAAATATTTTCTGCCTTTTTTTGTTTTACGAAGCACGATATCTTTACCGCATTTTGGACAGGCAACTCCAATCTTTTCCAGATATGGTTTTGTATTGCGGCACTCAGGGAACCCCGGGCACGCCAAGAACTTGCCATGAGGGCCATATTTAATCACCATGTTTCTTCCACATTCATCACAGATGACATCCGTCACTTCATCTTCAATTTTTACTTTATCTAAATCTTTCTCTGCTGCTTCCACTGCCTTTATTAGATCCGGATAGAAATTTGCAATCACCGTTTTCCAGTTAACGCTTCCCTCACCAACTCCGTCTAATAAAGATTCCATATTGGCAGTGAAATGCTCATCCACGATTGTCGGGAAATTTTCTTTCATAATTTGATTTACTACTTCACCGAGTTCTGTCATGTATAAGTTTTTAGCTTCTTTTACAATATACCTTCTCCCCAAAAGTACGGTAATCGTTGGTGAGTAGGTACTTGGTCTTCCGATTCCAAGTTCCTCCATCGTCTTAACTAAAGATGCTTCTGTATAATGAGCCGGTGGCTGGGTAAAATGCTGTTTGGGTTCCAATTCTTCTAAGGAAAGTTTTGTTGACTCGTCCAGTGCCTTTAACAATACATTATTTTCTGTCTTTTCATCATCTTCTGAAGTATAAACGGACATAAAACCGTCAAATGTAACTTTAGATGCTGAAACTGTAAATCGGTACTCTCCTGCTCCGATTTTAACATTTACTGTTTCGTAAACGGCAGCTGCCATCTGACTTGCTGCAAAACGTTTCCAAATAAGCTGATAAAGTCTAAACTGATCTCTGGAGAGAGATTCTTTTACTTTTGCCGGTGTACGATAGATATCAGAAGGACGAATTGCTTCATGCGCATCCTGAATTTTTACATTACTCTTTTTCACTACCTTCTGTCCGGCTAAATAGGATTCCCCAAATTCTGAAGTAATATAGTTGATTGCCTGCTCCTGCGCTTCATCTGAAATACGAACAGAATCTGTACGAAGGTATGTAATCAAACCTACCGTTCCCTCTCCTTTTATATCTACTCCTTCATATAACTGCTGCGCGATACGCATCGTTTTTGAAATTGGGAAATTCAATGCTTTAGAGGCTTCCTGTTGTAAAGTACTGGTTGTAAATGGAAGGGGTCCTTTTTTCACACGTTCTCCCTTCTTCACTTCCAACACTTGAAAAGCCTCTTTTTCTAAGGTGCTAAGAAGCTGGTCCATCTCTTCCTTTGACTTGATGTCTGTTTTTCCACTTTCTTTTCCGTAGAATTTAGCTATCAAAGGCTTCTTTTCACCCGGAATGGAAAGTTTGGCATCTAAAGACCAGTATTCTTCCGGAATAAATGCATTAATCTCTTCTTCCCTGTCACATATAATTCGAAGCGCAACAGACTGTACACGGCCGGCACTTAAACCCCGTTTTACTTTTGCCCACAAAAGAGGACTGATTTTATAACCCACCATACGATCCAGCATACGGCGTGCCTGCTGAGCATTCACAAGGTTCATATCAATCTCTCTTGGTTGCTTTAAAGAAGCCTTTACTGCATTCTGTGTAATTTCATTAAAGCTTATGCGGTTCACATCCTTATCTTCAAGCTTTAATGCCTGACATAAATGCCATGAAATCGCTTCTCCTTCACGGTCCGGGTCGGTTGCAAGATACACTCTATCCGCTTTTTTTACTTCTTTTCGAAGTTTCGCAAGTATATCACCTTTTCCACGGATGGTAATGTACTTTGGTTCAAAATCATTTTCTGCATCAAACCCCATTGTGCTCTTTGGTAAATCTCTGACATGTCCGTTAGATGCAACAACTTCATAATTCTTTCCCAAAAATTTCTTGATTGTCTTCACCTTTGCAGGTGACTCCACGATTACAAGGTATTTTGCCATTTTTCTTCTCCCTACTCAAACTCTTATATAATAATTCCGAAAAATCTCCTTCAATATGCCTTTTTCTATCATATTTTGAATGAGACCTGATAAATACTGCGTTTTCATTCCTGTCCGTAGAGAAATCTCTTCCAAACTTTTCGGACGGAAATCGAGACAACTATACACCAAGCTTTCATCTTTTTCAAGTAATAAATTTTGAATATTTTGTAAACTGGGTTCTTCTTTGCACATTATTTTCTCAGAAATCCCCATATCCTCTAACAGTGCTTTCACACTTGTAATAATTCCTGCACCCTGCCGTATCAACGCGTTACATCCGGTACTTAAGCCATCTGTTGCCCTTCCCGGGCAGGCAAAAATATCTTTCCCCTGCTCCAGTGCAAAGTCTGCTGTAATCAAAGAACCACTCCGTTCTTTCGCCTCAACCAGAATCACAGTGTCGCTAAATGCTGAAATAATCCGATTTCTAAGTGGAAATAGCTGTGGCCTTGGCGCTGTCTTCGGCGGATATTCCGAAATCAGTCCACCATTTTCCGGTATTTCCTTATAAAGTTTTTTATTTTCTGTCGGATAGCAAATGTCTATACCGCATCCCAATACTGCAAAGGTTTTACCTTTTCCCTTTAATGCGCCGATATGCGCATAAGAATCTACCCCTCTTGCCATACCGCTGATTACTTCCACCTGATGTACTGCCAGTGCCTCAGCAATCTTTTCTGACATAAGTCGTCCATATTCAGAGCATTGTCTTGCACCCACAATGGCTACACTCTTGAATTTTTCATCCGGTAACTGCCCTTTATAGTATATGCTGTAGGGTGGATTCTCTATGTAACGTAATTTTTCCGGAAATTCCCCCATTTCCTGAGACACAAATCCAATATTCTTTTTTTGAAACGCTTCCCATTCAGCGTCCAGTTTCCATCTTTTTCTGTGCTCTATGATTTTTAACCGCTCCTTTTCTTTCAGTTCACTCAAAGAAGTAATCTGCTCTTCTGTTAAAAAATAAAGTTCCTTTGCACATTCCACATATCGTAATATTTTCTGAATTGTCTTTGAACCGATTCCTTCTATATTAGATAACCAATATTGATATTTCATGCTACACCTCCCGACCCCATAGCTTTTTATCTATATTCCGATAGCAAACAGCTTCCGTTAAATGCCTCTGGAGAATATCCTCTGAGCCATCCATATCTGCCAGTGTCCTTGCTACTTTTAGAATTTTATGGTAGCTTCGTGCGGTCAAATTTAATTTTTCATACATTTTTTCCATATAAGCTTCCTGTTTTAAATGTAACGAGCAATATTCGCCAATTTTTGAGCCGGGGATCTGACTATTATAGCAAAATGATTCATTTCTAAAACGATATCTCATTCGCTCGTGTACTGCCATTACCCGTTCCCTAATTTTTTCAGAGGTTTCTTCTTCTCTCTTTTCCGTTAACTCCTCAAATGGAATCTGTGAAGTTGCTACACAAATATCAATGCGATCCAGTAAGGGTTGACTAATGCGGTTAATATAACGTTCTAATGTACCGGATGAGCATCTACATTTTTGCATATCAGGGAAATATCCACATTTGCAAGGGTTCATCGCAGCTACCAGCATAAAGTCCGCCGGATATTCATAATCACCATTCATTCGTACAAGTCTTACTGCTTTTTCCTCCATAGGTTGTCTTAATATTTCCAAAGTATCCTTTTTAAATTCCGGAAGTTCATCTAAAAATAGTACTCCTTTATGTGCCAGTGATATCTCTCCCGGTCTCGGAATGCTGCCGCCTCCTGCAAGACCTTGTGGCGTTACTGTATGATGTGGACTTCGAAAAGGGCGTTTATCTATCAGTTGTTCTCTGTTTGAAAACAAACCGGATACGCTATAAATTTTTGACAACTCCATCTGCTCCTTTTCATCCAGTGGTGGTAAAATCGTTGGTATTCGCATAGCTGCCATCGTTTTTCCGGCTCCGGGTGGTCCTAGCATCAGAAGATTATGCATTCCACTTACAGCCGTCTCACAAGCCCTTTTTAATACATGCTGTCCATTGATTTCCGAAAAATCCGGTTGTTTTTCTTCTGTCAACGGCTTTTGCTCCTTCGGTTTTCTCTGATACCGTTTTCCATTTATGACATCAATGGTTTCCTTTATACTGTGTACAGCATAAATACGCATTTGCTTTACTAGCTCTGCTTCTGTAGCATTTTCATATGGCACAATACAGGTATGAATCCCGGCTTCTTCTGCTTCTGCCAACATTGGTAAAATACCATGTACCGGCCGTATTTCTCCGTTTAACCCCACTTCTCCAATCACAAACAATTCCTTCAATTTTTCTTTTTCTATAATATCCATTGCTCCTAAAATTGACAAAGCAATAGGCAAATCAAATCCGGAACCGTTTTTTTTCACATTAGCAGGCATAAAATTAATCGTTATCCGCTTCGCAGGAAGCCGATATCCTGTGTTTCGTAAAGCTGTTCGTACACGTTCTTTTGCTTCCTTTACTTCTGCCGATAAAAAACCCACCATTTCAAAGACAGGCAATCCATCACTCATATCTGCTTCCACAAATACAGGTATACTTTTTATTCCCTGCACAATTGCAGTTCTTACAATACTATACAATAAACCATTCCCTTCTATTCTTTTTTTATTCTTGGGATATTTGGGGTGAATCCCCCTGATTACTCACATTTGCAATAGAAAGCACGCTTTGCCCACTTTCTATTATCCAAAATGATAAAAGATGGTATCACGTATTATAACAGATACCACCTTCGTTTTAAAGTACTAAAATGCTTTTTTCAATTTTTCTAAAGCTTTTTTTTCGATTCTTGATACATAGGACCTGGAAATTCCAAGTTTTTGCGCAATTTCCCGCTGTGTCATCGCCTCTTTTTGGAATAATCCATAACGATTTATAATAATAAAAAGTTCTCTACCGCTTAGCGTTTCTGATAATATTTCTGACAGACGCTCCATTTTTTCTCCCATCGCAAGCTGTTCAATCACATCCACCTCTTCATTTACCATTACATCCATCAGCTGAATCTGATTTCCTTCTTTATCCGTTCCTATCGGCTCGTAAAGAGACAAATCTTTTGAAGTTTTCTTCTTTGCCCGAAAATACATCAGAAGTTCGTTATCAATGCACCGTACAGCATAGGTAGCCAGGCGGCTTCCAAATGTTTCATCATAGGTGGAAACTGCTTTTATCAGGCCAATTGTGCCTATCGAAATCAAATCCTCTAGTTCTTCTTCCCTACTCTGGTATTTTTTTGCAACATGTGCTACAAGACGCATATTCCTAAGAATCAATTCATTTCTTGCCTCAAGGTCGCCATTTTTCATTTTCTGCAGGCATTCAGTTTCCTGTTCTAAGGTTAGCGGATATAAAAAAGTTTTCAAAATGCACCTTAAAAGCTTCTTTTTACATTCTATGTAAAGTTGCTGCCTTTTGTGCTTTTCCCCATTTTTTCTTTGCAAAATCTTTCTTTTCCGTTATAATGGGCCTAACAGTTTAAAGAAAGGAGAGGCAAACACCATGCAGCGTATATTAAATTATTATATCGAAGAAGCATTTCATGGACAGACAATCTCTTCTTTCTTAAAGACCAAAGGCTATCCGCATGCTGTGTTGGTTCATTTAAAAAAGACACCTGAGGGCATCCTTTTAAATGGGCATTGGGAATATGTAAATACCAGACTTGCCTCCGGTGACCTACTAAAAATCCGGCTTATTGAAGAAGAATCTTCCCATAATATTCCACCCGTCTATGCACCCTTTTCCATTGTTTATGAGGACGAGGATATTCTGGTCGTTGACAAACCCGCCAACATGCCGATTCATCCGTCTATCCATCATTATGAACACACTCTTGCTAACGCAGTCTGTTATTATTATGAAAATCAGGGCATTCCTTATACCTTTCGTTGTGTGAACCGGCTGGATAAGGATACAACCGGTCTTACCATCATTGCAAAACACATGTTAAGTTCCGCCATTTTAAGTCAGGATGTTGCAAATCGCACCATTCACCGCAAGTATCTGGCTATTGTAAAGGGAGATACCGATGATTTTGGAACGATTGATGCTCCGATTGGCAGAAAAGAAGACTCTGCTATCGAACGTATCATTGATTACAACCAGGGAGAATATGCGGTTACCCACTTTAAAAAAATATCCTCAAAAAAAGGATACACCCTACTGTCTCTACAATTAGAAACAGGGCGTACCCATCAAATTCGTGTTCATATGTCCTCTATCGGGCATCCTTTAATTGGTGATTTTTTATATCATGAAGCCTCCACCGAGCTTCCCAGACAAGCGCTTCATTCTTACAGCTTGGAATTCTATCATCCGATTACCAAGGAACAATTACGTTTTACTGCTCCTTTGCCTTCTGATATGCAAAGCTTTTGGGACAGTTTATAGACTTTCCGTTATTTTTTCCAGGGCAGTTTTCTCATAAGGAATACGGCCCTTTAACAACTCCTCTCTGATAAAACGATTTGTCCTGGCTTCACCTCGTTTTGCCAACATATGCAACAACAGCTCTAACATTGCCCTGCTATCTTCATGAAGCATGGTAAATTCTTTTCCACCAAGATAGTATTTTAAGGCACTGTCCTCTTTATAAGCATCTCTCTGGTAGTTTTTCGACGCTGCTACACGGTCAATAAACATCTCCACTACATATTTTATTGGCATTTTCATACCACAAATGCCTTTTTTCTGTCCCTTGTTCGGTCCCTCTTTATCCGGCACTCCATAATCAATCCAATACTCTAAATGATGCTTATTCCGTCCTTTATGGTGCAGCCACGCCGAAGAATATCCCTTATCCAGCCTCTCGGCATTATTCGGACTCATCGTGCCCTGATAATACTTACACCCCACCAGAAATTCTGTTGGTGTATATTTTGACATATCATGAAGCAGCCCTTGTCTGATTAAGCCGACCTGAAAGCAGCCCTTCATGACTAGCATTTTATGTCTTGTAATTGTACAAAAATGTTTCCAAGCTTTCATTTTAAAAACCCAATTCTTCTTATTTCCCAATCAAAGCTACTGTCGACTGCGCCTTTATCCGGAAAAGCTGCTGATTTTCAAGGCAGATTTCTTCTTCCAAAAACGGGCTCTGCAGATTCGAAGTATCCATCACCATATACCACTTCATCTTCTTTGGAAGCTTTGGCAGGGCAAGATGATTCATTCCCGTATGGAAATTATATCCAACATAAACGAAATCATCCGCTTTTCCATCTGCTTTTTTTGCATAACTGCCACAGTACATCGTTCCAAAGGCAGTCGATTCCTGATAAAACCCGGAAATCCAAGCATTTTCTCCATGATATGACAAATCCGGGCATCCCATATGACCATAGTCATTCATCTGCATCGGTGCATCAAGATGCAGAACCGGATGTTCTTTCCGGAAAGCAGAAAGTTTTTTTACAAAGTCAAATAACCATGCATTCTTTGCATCCTTCATCCAGTTGAGCCATCCGACACGGTTATCCTGACAGTATGCATTATTGTTTCCGCTCTGGGAATTTCCCATCTCATCGCCTGCCATTAAAAGCGGTACACCCTGGGCAAAAAACAGCATTGCAAAAGCATTCATCACCTGCTTTTTTCGTAGTTCATTCACATAACGTCTTCCGGTTTTACCTTCAAATCCGCAGTTATTGCTATAATTCCAATTGCTTCCGTCTGTATTTCCCTCACCATTATCCTCATTATGTTTATCCTGATAACTAAAGAGATCCATCAAGGTAAATCCATTATTATTTGCAATATAATTTACAAATCCAATATTCTGGTGCTGCTTTCTCTGCTGATTTGCAAATTCCTCCAGAGAACCTCCTATATGATTTAAAAGTTTTCGCGCCGGATATAGATATTGGTCATTATACACATAAAGATTTTTATATGTCTTTTCCTTCTCGTACGCCGGGCCGTCATAACCTTCACAAAAAAGTTTCGTCCTGCTTAAAAAGACATCCTGACAGGCAGCTTTCACCGGAATGCTTTCTCCCAGTAAATGAAATCCATCTACATGATACTCTCTTACCCAAAATCGAAGGACATCTAAAATAACATTCTGATTCATACCTGCCGGGAAAAACATTTCAAGTACACATTCCATCCCGCTTTTATGCATCTTTTTAATCAGCTCTTTTAATTCCTTCGATGCAGAACCGGTACTTGCATAAGAAGCTTTTACCGCAAAATAATCCCCCGGACCATAACCCCAGTAATTTAACCCAACCACTCTTGTCTCTGCTTCTTCCGGTTGGATTACATCTTCTTTTGAAGCCTGCCATTTTATATATTCAGGGATCTCCCGTTTTTGTTCTAAAACCAGTTCTTCATGCTCATAAACAGGCATCAATTCTACGGTTGTCACACCCAGTTCTTGTAAATACTCTATTTTATCTGAAATAGCTGCGAAAGTTCCACGTTTCTTTCCCTTTGCACCGCCATCCATCGAAAATCCTCTTACGTGAAGCTTATATATCACCATTTCATGTTTTGGAACTTCTGGAAAATCATCATCTTCCCAATCAAATTTCTGTTTTTCTTTCCCGCAGTAAATGTTATATTCATTCTTTTTTCTTTCTAAATCGTTCCAACGTTCTCTTCCGATTACCCTGTCTGCATATACATCCTGTTTCATTTCGCCATTGATTTCATAATTATAGCGAAGTTCTTTTTCCTTTATGCCACTTACAAAAACAGAACGTACTGATCCCATACAATAGTTTTTCGGGACAAGAATCCGTTCCTTTAACTGATTCTGTTTATCATAAATACGGATATAGCACGTTTCCTCTTTTTCACCGGCAAACGTGAAAATATATCCGCCAGTCACCTCACATACGCCAAATTTTTTATAGTCGCCTTCTTTAATCGTTATTTCCATGATGCCTCCGTTATCTCTAAATTTGGGTTGATAGTTTTCATTTTCTTTTTCTATTGTATCAATTCTCACATCATTTGTACATCATTTAATTTTTTCTTGACAATTTCATTTATATTGCAGATACTAAATGTAGAAAATATATCTGTGGCAGCACGGCGTCTGCAGATTTCATGATAAAAGTGCCGTGCAGAAAGAGGGCTATATGGCAGTAAATAATAATAAGACTCAGAACCTGGATGATGAAGATATGTTTGTAACCTTGGATTTAGATGATGGAACCCAGGTTGAATGCGAAATTTTAACTATTTTTGAAGTTGATAAGCAGGATTACATCGCACTCCTTCCATTATCAGATGAAGAATCAGAAGATGGTGAAGAGGTCTACATCTATCGATATAACGAAGATGAGGACGGCAATCCTTCTCTGGAAAACATCGAAGATGATGACGAATATGAAGCCGTTGCAGATCGTTTTGATGAATTATTAGATGAAGCTGAATTTGATGAGATGTAAGCTTCTTTTATAAATCTGGATATCTCTGCATCTTTATGATTTACCTGTCTGGTGGAATAAAGATGCAGATTTTTTTTTGCTCTTGTCATGCCTACATAGAACATGCGGCGTTCTTCTTCTATTTCCTGTTCAAGCACTGCCTTTTTATAAGGCATAATGCCTTCATTCACATCCACAATATATACCTGTTCAAACTCAAGTCCCTTAGCACTGTGAAATGTTGCCAAGGCAACACCTGTCTTTTCTTCCTGCTTTTGCATACGTATTTTTGCAATTTCTTCCGCGTACTCCTCTACATGGCAAAACCATGCATCATAATTCCGATACTCTCTTGCACTTTCCTGGATTTCTTCAATGACATCAAACAAATCATCTTCCCTGATTCTGCGATATTCGGCATACTCTTTTAAAAATTCATCATATCCAATCCCGTTACGAATGTAATTAATTGCCGCAAACGGGCTCATCCGTTCCAACATCTTTATATCTTTTTCCAACTGGGTAATCCGTTTTGCTATCCATGGTTGTTCCTCATAAAACCATTCCCATGTATCAAATGCCACCAACTCATCCTCTAAGGAGTCTCTGCCAATATAACGCTTTGGCCGGTTCATAATCTGCAAAAAATCACTTCTTTGTCTGCTTCCCTGAGCAATCCTAAAATAAGCAAACAAATCCTTGGCAATCCAATGCTCATAAATATTTGGAATACTATCTTTTGCATAAAACGGAACATTATACTCCATCAGCTGCTGCATCAAAAGTCTCGGTTGCGTATTCGTACGGAAAAGAATCGCAAAGTCCTCAAATCTGCTTCCTCTCTCCACAGCCTCCGTAATATCCCTGATGATTTTCTGGTTCTGCTCTCTCTGATTTTTAAACGTCAGAAATTCCACATCACTTTCCGGTGCTTTTTCTGCACCCATCTTCTTTTCAAAACGTTCCTTATTATAGCTGATTAGATTTAATGAAGCCTTAACGATATTCTCCTGACAACGATAATTTTTATTTAGCAACAGCTTTTTGCCATCCGGGTAATCATCAAAAAAATGCAGCATAATCTCCGGCTTTGCCCCACGAAAACGATAAATAGACTGATCATCATCTCCTACTACAAACAGGTTGTTTTCCGGTGCTGCAAGCATTTTAACAATATCATACTGTATCTTATTAATATCTTGAAACTCATCTATTAAGATATACTGATATTTTTTCTGCCAGGCACTTAAAATATCCTTTCGTTCCTTAAAAAGCTCATAAGTGTAAACCAGCATATCATCAAAATCAATTAGTTTATGGCTAAACAGGTATTCCTGATATTTGCTATATAGGCGTCGGAATACTTCTGCTGCACAGTTTTTAGAAAAATAATGAGCTAAATCGATACCGGTGTTTTTCACCATCCCAATCTCACTTAAAATAGCTGTCACAAACTCCGCTTCATCTTCAAGCTCTAACTTTTGTCTCGTCACCAATTCACGCATACAGGCATACTTTTGTTCTTCCTTGATAATATTTCCTGCATTATAATGGTATGCATGTTTTAAAATCTGGAAAAACACCGCATGAAACGTTCCGAAGGTAACCGGATATTGTCCATTTCCCATCAATTTATAAAAACGCTCCCGCATTTCTGTGGCTGCCGCCTTAGTGAATGTAATTACTAAAATATTTGCTGGATTCACATTGCATTCGGTTATCAAATACCTCACTCGCTCTGTTACAACAGCCGTTTTTCCGGAACCGGGTCCTGCCAAAGTAAGACAGGGACCGGTTTTATGCCGGATTGCCTGCATCTGAGAGCTATTATATTGTTTTTTCATTCCCTGTCTCCTTTCGTTTTGTTATGACAAAAGGGAGTTGCGGTGCAACTCCCTTTCAACTGCTTTCATGGTTTTATTCATGATAATAGAAAGTTCGCAAAGCGTACTTTCTATTATTTGCTCAATAATTCAATGCCCTTCTTAATACGTGCAATAGACTCTTCTTTTCCTAAAATTTCCATTAACTCGGTTGCTCCGCCCGGTGTCATCTGTTTTCCGGATACCGCAGTACGAATCGGCCACATCACATAGCCATTCTTTACACCCTTCTCTTCCACATAAGCACAAAGCATTGCATAAAGTGCATCATTACTGTAATCCTCCTGTGTCTCTAATCTTGGAAGAATCTCAGTTAAAACCTCTAAGGAAGTCTCAGAATTTGTTTTCATCTTCTTATGTGTATACATTGCCACATCATATTCCGGTAAAGCTTCGAAGAAATCGATATGCTCTTTAATATCTGGGAATACTTCGATTCGAGTTTTTACCATAGCAGCAATTTTCTTTAAATCCAGGTCTTTTGTAACAACTTCTTTGATATATGGCAATGCCATTTCATAGAAAGCATCAAAATCCATAGCTTTAATATATTCGCCGTTCATCCATTTTAACTTTACATAGTCAAATACCGCCGGTGATTTGCTGATTCTTCTATAATCGAATTCCTTGATTAACTCGTCTAATGTGAAGATTTCTCGATTATCTTCCGGACTCCAGCCAAGAAGTGCAATATAATTGATAATCGCCTCTGTTAAAAATCCCTGTTCCAGTAAATCTTCAAAGGATGAATGTCCGCATCTCTTTGACAGTTTCTTATGATTTTCGTCTGTAATCAGAGGCAGATGAATATATACCGGTGATTTCCATCCAAATGCATCATACAAACGCTGATATTTTGGAGATGAAGAAAGATACTCATTACCACGAACTACATGTGTGATATTCATTGTATGATCATCTACTACATTTGCAAAGTTATAGGTTGGATATCCGTCTGATTTAATCAAAATCATATCATCTAACTCTGAATTTTCTACCGTAATATCGCCGTAAAGCTCATCATGAAAAGTTGTCGTACCTTCGTTCGGAATGTTCTGGCGGATGACAAATGGCTTTCCGGCAGCAAGATTTGCTTCTACTTCTTCCTTTGATAAAGATAAACAGTGTTTATCATATACTGTAATTTCTTTTCCTTCCACTACTTCTGACTTTAAGGTAGAAAGACGCTCTTTATCACAGAAACAATAATAAGCTTCTCCTTTTTCCACTAATTCCTTTGCATATTTCATATAGATGCCGGTTTTCATACGTTCGCTCTGAACATATGGACCGTAACCACCATCTTTATCCGGGCCTTCATCATGCACTAATCCGGTTTTTTCCATTGTACGGTAAATAATATCTACTGCACCTTCTACGAAACGTTCCTGGTCTGTATCTTCAATACGAAGCATGAAATCACCACCGGCATGCTTTGCAATTAAAAACTCATATAAAGCGGAACGAAGGTTTCCTACATGCATTCTTCCGGTTGGGCTTGGTGCAAATCGTGTTCTTACTTTTTCCATCACTATTCTCCTCTTTATGATAAAAACTTTTGTTTGACTAACCTATAAGTACACGATATTATATACCAATTTTAACGTTCTGACAAGTAACCTTTTTCACTAATCAAGGCTCTGCATCCAATTCCTTCGCTTGAAAATTACCAGTGAAATTGCAAACCGCACACATTCTTCCAAAGATAAAATAAAATACACATACGGAATACTAAGCTTACATACAAAAGCAGATAACAAACCTAATGGCACGCCAAACAACCAGGTTCCTATCAAATCAATCATCATCACATATTTTGTTTTTCCACCGCTTCGAATAATTCCCCCACCCAGTATCATATTCTGCACTTTAAACGGTGCAACAATGGCATAGGCAAAAAGAATTTGTCTTGTCAAAATTTTTACATGCTCCTCAACCTGGTAGATTTTCACATAAAAGGAACTTGTAAGTGCAATCACCACTGATAGAAAGATTGCTCCCACAAATCCATATACCATTAATTTTTTAGCAGCAACATATGCATCTTCATACTCCCTGTTACCCAGTTTTTTCCCAATAATGACACCAGCGGCCTGCGACAGGCCACACAATGCGCCAATCATCAGACTTTGAATCGGATTGATAAGTGTCATCGCCGCACAGGCTTCTGTTCCCAGATGACCGTAAATAACCGCATACACATTTTCTCCAAGACTCCATGCGAATTCACAAACAAAAATAGGTAATAAGATCGCCAGATACTGTCCCCAGTGAAAATCTGCCTTTTCTTCCGTTTTCGTGCATTTCAGGCAGTCTCTGTAACGTAGAAACAGCACTAACATAATCAAAAAATTAGAAGCCTGTGAAACTACGGTTGCAATAGCAGCACCATTCGATCCCATCGCTCCAAATCCAAGTTTCCCAAAAATTAAAATGTAATTTAAAACTGTGTTCAAACAAGCTGATGCAATGCTTGCAATCAAAGGAAGTGATGCCTTTTCCATGCAACGAAATATCGTTGAAAGCATAGTAGCGCCTGCTATCGCAAAAAATGTACCTGACACAAGGAACAAATAATCTGCCGCCACTATTTTAGTTGCTTCATCTGTAGTATATAGTCCCATAATCTGTCTTGGAATCGCCAGACAAAACAGTGTAAAAATACCGGCTAAACCAATTGTCACAATAAGATTTAGATAAAAGCTCCTTCGTATTTCATATTGATTTCTCTGTCCCATATATTGAGAAATCATAATTCCGGCAACTGCTCCAATAGCAGAAACCAAAACAGAAAAGACAGATGAAAATTTTCCTGCCAGACCCACACCTGCTACTGCTATACTTCCTAATTGGCCTATCATTATCTGATCGACAATACTAAACGATGACTGCAGCATAGATTGCAGTGCAACCGGAACTGCAAGATTACATACCATTTGAAAAAATTTCTTATCCTGTATCATAATAACCTCTTTCAAGTTTTTCAAAAGCTTTTGTATTCTTATTGTAATTCCGGATGAAGTTTTTTTCAAAGGTTAAACGCATAACCCGTTACAAAAAGAAGGAGCAGGATTTGTTAATTATTTACAAACCCTGCTCCTTCTTTACAATCTACGGCAAGTACTTTCCCGCACAACCAGGCATACCGGAAGCATAATAGATGTTTCTGTCTCTTTGTGTTCCTTTAACTCTTTCAGTTTTTCAATTGCAATTTTTGCTCGCAAAGCAACGTCCTGTTTTACTGAAGTCAGTGTCGGAGACACTTGTTCACATAACGGTGTATCGTCAAACCCGGCTATTGGTGTGCTCCTCATATTTTTCATGGTCATTTATCACAACACCAATGATTCTCGAAGAATTCTGTGCCAATAGAATTCCCGCCATGCTGGGTACATACTGCCGTTCTTCTAAAAGCGCCTGCACTTTCTGTACCGTACGATCTGATATTTTCTTTGTCTTTCCATGCAATACATTTGATACTGTCGCTGTGCTTAAGCCTAATTCTTCTGCAATATCACTGATTCTGACACTTTTTTCTTCCATCGTTCCTCTTTTCCAATCGTTATACTACTATTATGCTAGGATTGGATTTACTCCTTTGTCAAGGAAAAATTGAAGTAGTTTTTCTTTTTACTATGATTTCGCGGTATTCACATCAAATCCCGGATTAAATGCATAGAAGTTGCAGCTATCAAGTTCATCCTGAATGAGACGAAGTCCTTCTCCAAAGCGCTGGAAGTGTACAATTTCACGCTGTCTTAAGAAACGGATTGGATCGCATACTTCAGGATCTTTTACAAGACGTAATATATTATCATAAGTCGTCCTTGCCTTCTGTTCCGCCGCCATATCTTCAAAAAGGTCTGTAATCACATCACCTTTTGACTGAAATTCACATGCATTAAACGGCACACCACCAGCCGCCTGTGGCCAGATACCATCTGTATGATCAATATAGTATGGTGCAAAACCGGCTGCTTCTAATTCTTCTGCACTCAAGCCCTTTGTCAGCTGTCTAACAATAGTAGCTACCATTTCTAAGTGTGCCAGTTCTTCCGTACCAATGTCAGTAAGAATTCCCACCACTTTTCGGTTTGGAGTAGCATATCGCTGCGAAAGATAACGCATGGACGCTCCCATTTCTCCGTCTGGACCTCCGTATTGGCTCATAATAACCTGAGCTATTTTTGCATTTGGCTTTGTAATATTTACCGGATATTGTAATCTTTTTTCATAATTCCACATTAACAGCTTCCTCCTTCCCAAGGCCATGGGGTTTCTACCCATTCCCAACTATTTGTAGGATTTGCAGTATCAATTGTAAGCGGTCCATACATTTTTTCATAAGCCTTTAATGCATTATTTCTTAGTTCCCTGTAATAATTAAAATGTTTTATCGCTTCTTCATCTGTTGGATGGCTATCCAGATACAAATGAGTGTCAACCACCTGAAAGCTAACAATATTAATAATTTGTAGCAATTGGGGCTGCGACATCTGTCCAAACTGCATCATCTGATTATTCATCTGATTCATCATCTTCGGAAAGCCCTCCTTCCATAAAATGGTTTATCAAGCTCTGCAAACATGGTTCCTGCATCTAGTGCCCTTTCAGGATCATAAATATCATGAAATGTCTGCCATGGTACATAGGCCATTCCTATCGGATAATCATCACATTTATACGAATTCATATTGCCACACATACCTTCTTCTCGTTCCTGATAGCTGCGTGCCTCAGGCATCCGAGGTTCTGCCATTGCACATCCAGGCATATTGCAATTAGACATATTCGAATTTCTCATATTAATCTAACTCCCAGTTTTTTATTATAAGTTATGTTCTATATAAAAAATTGGTGCATATATAAAATAGATATTTAGTTCACTAAATTATTTTAGGCATAATGTAGATTTGTAAGAAAAAAGAGGAACCCTTATTTTTATATGCGGTTATACATGTATAAGAAACTCTAATCATTCCTATATATAAATTATCGAAAGCTTACGCGCCGCATCGTAGCAGAGTCCATTCCGCACGATGCTAAAAATGACATCGTGTCATTTTTTCGCTAACCAT
>CALZGM010000018.1 GCA_945787015.1 uncultured Roseburia sp. | reverse complement strand
ATGGAGCTGACTGTTACTAATCGGTCGAAGGCTTGACCAAGAAAGAAACTCGGAATCTGTATGAAGTTTTGAAGGTACAAAAATATCTTGTATTTTTAAGTGATATCCTTTATAGTATAAGTGGCGTATTTCATACGTCATTTTGTGCACTATAAACGTGTTGTATCTTTCGGAAAAGCGAAGCTTTTCTTGCAGTTTTTACGAAGTAAAAAATGCTTTCCTCGATAGCTCAGTTGGTAGAGCACGCGGCTGTTAACCGCGCTGTCGTAGGTTCAAGTCCTACTCGGGGAGTTATGGCTCCGTGGTCAAGCGGTTAAGACATCGCCCTTTCACGGCGGTAACACGGGTTCGATTCCCGTCGGAGTCACTTATATAATAGAAAGTACGTTCCGCGGACTTTCTATTATCATGAATTAAATATGGCGACATAGCCAAGTGGTAAGGCACGGGTCTGCAACACCCTTATCATCGGTTCAAATCCGATTGTCGCCTTTGAAAGAACACAAATTTTTGTGTTCTTTTTTTGTGTTTATAAAATCTTGACGTAAAAAATACAGGTGCTACAATATTTATATAAATATTGGAAAGGAGTATAGGAGAGAAGAAAATATTAATGATTGAAAGGAGTAAACAAATGAAAAAAAATGCAAAATTTTGGGTGGTAATTGCATTGTTGTTATGTCTGGTGAGTTCGGTGGGGGCATCGATATTCCAGACGAATTTTGGTAAAGTGAAATA
This sequence comes from uncultured Roseburia sp., assembly GCA_945787015.1. Taxonomy (GTDB): domain Bacteria; phylum Bacillota; class Clostridia; order Lachnospirales; family Lachnospiraceae; genus Roseburia. Next base: position 67,835 of record CALZGM010000018.1, on the reverse strand, counting down.
CCATGATGTAACCTTTGTTACGGAAAGTGGGCATGAGTTGGATGCATTGCTGCTTGTGCCGGAAAATGCTACTGTCTCTACACCTGCTCCGGCGATTGTAGTCAGCCATGGCTGGTATAATAACCGGGAAATGCAGGATTTAAATTATGTGGAATATGCAAGGCGCGGATACGTAGTAATCGCCATCAGCATGTATGGTCATGGTGATTCAGAGGTCATTGAATCGAATACCTGGTGGGATGATGCGAACAATGCAAACGGACTGTATGACGCAGTAAAATATCTGGCAACTCTTCCTTTTGTCGATGAGAATCGGATTGGCGTAACAGGACATTCCAATGGAGCTTTAGCATGCCGTGAAGCGGTACTTCAGGATGAGGAAGGTCTTATTTCTGCAGCATTACTGGTATCAAATGATGCCGTATATTATGATGAAAACGGCGATTTCTATAATATGTTCGGAAACCGTGATGCAGCGATTGTAGCATGCCAGTATGATGAATTTTTCCATCGTGTGACAAAAGAAGATGGAAGTTATTCCGCTCCGCGTGATTTTCTGAAACAGGAGACAGCACAGTCTTTTCTTCATTTTGGTGAAAACCCAAGCGGATTGGATGTTCGTGAAGAGGGCATATTTTACACGGAAACAGTAGATGGAGAAGAGTCTATTCGAGCTATTTATAATCCTGCTATTACACATCCGTGGGCTCATTTTTCAAAAAGTGTTGTGGAATTTAGTGTAGATTTCTTTGAGCAAGCTTTGGGAGCACCGGTTTCATTGGCAAACAGCAATCAGATTTGGCAATGGAAAGCGTTCTTTAACGCTATTGGAGTGGTAGGATTTTTCATGTTTGTACTAAGTGCGGCTCTTGCGCTTTTGGATACAGCGTATTTTAAAGAATTGAAGACGGAATCTGAAGTAAAGTCATGGCCTGCACTGGAAGGGAAAGCAAAACGTCGCTTCTTTATCACGCAGAGTATTTCGGCAGTATTTAGTATATTGGCATATTTCATTGCATTTATTGTAGGATATGCTATTTGGCAGTCAAATTTCTGGAGCCAGGCACCATCTAGAATTATCGGATTATGGTCATTGCTTTGTGGACTTTTTACTTTGTTGATGATAAGAATCTGCAATAAAAAAGGCAGCATAGATAAAGTAGAGCGTGGTAGTAGAATTAGCGGTAAAATTTTGGGAAAGACAATTTTGCTTGCAATTATTGTAGTGGCAGCTTCGTTTGCATTGGTATTTATATCTGATTATCTTTTCTTAACAGATTATCGGTTATGGTGCTTCGCTACAATTCGTGCTTTTAGCGCAAAACATCTCAGCATGATACTGCGATATCTTGTATTCTGGCTAGTATACTATATTGCATTAAGTGTAGCTTCCAACTGCTATAATTATACAAAAATGGGGAAGAAAGATTGGATTAGTGTTGCATGGCAAATGTTTTTTGTTTTCTTAGGACCGGAAATTATGATTATTGTGCAGTACGCTAAATTTTTCTCAACCGGTTATATGGTATTGGATCCAATGACAGGAATCATGGGAATCTGGCTCTACCCGATTGTGGTAATATTGCCATTGTCTGTGTTTATCTGCAACAAAATTTATAAGAAAACAAAGAATCCGTATATCGGTGGTATGATAATGGGTACAATTGCCTGTATCCTTGCGGTAACAAATACATTAACAGGCTGAAATGAGAGGTGAATGAAAAAGGGGACGCTTTGATGTGCCCCCTTTTTGAATTCAAGATAATAGAAAGTTCGCAGAGTGTACTTTCTATTATTACGCGGGTGGTTAGGTAAAATACACTTGACGGAAATGTTGTATTTTGTTAAAATCTTTGGTGTAGTTGATATTTATTTCATATTTCTATGAGATAAGAGTATAATAGAAATGATAGAGAATACGGCGACATAGCCAAGTGGTAAGGCACGGGTCTGCAACACCCTTATCATCGGTTCAAATCCGATTGTCGCCTCTAAAACCCTCAGAGCAGAATGCTTTGAGGGTTTTTCAATCTCTAAATGAGAATAAAAAGGTATAGGAATAACGGAGGGATGTAAATGGAGTTTATTGAGATTTTAAAAGCAATTCTTTTTGGTATTGTAGAAGGAATTACAGAGTGGCTTCCTATCAGCAGTACCGGGCACATGATTTTACTAAATGAGGTCATTAGACTGAAGGTTTCTGAAGAATTTTACAGTATGTTTGAAGTGGTCATTCAGCTTGGGGCAATCATGGCAGTCGTAATCCTATTCTGGAATCAGATTTGGCCATTTGGTAAGAAAAATAATAAAGAACCACTGGCAAAATCCGGTGCTGGTGCTTATGTAAAATGGGATATTTTTAAGCTGTGGTTCCACATTTTGGTGTCCTGCGTACCAGCAGCAATTGTGGGTATTTTATTTGATGATATTTTGGAAGCATGGTTTTATAACTATCAGACTGTTGCAATCATGTTGATTTTATTTGGTATCGCATTTAATGTAATTGAGAATAAACATCAGGGAAAAGCAGCAAAGGTGACAACCTTAGAAGGAATTGACTATCGTCTCGCTTTTTGGATTGGTATGTTTCAGTTGATTGCAGCCATTTTCCCGGGAACATCCCGTTCCGGTGCTACAATCGTAGGTGCGCTGCTTCTTGGTGTGTCCAGAACCGTTGCTGCAGAATATACCTTCTTTTTAGCGATTCCGGTTATGTTCGGTGCAAGCCTTTTAAAGGGGGTAAAATTCCTTGCAGAGTCTTCACTGGCACAGGGAGAAGGAATGATTCTTCTTGTTGGTATGGTAGTGGCATTTGCGGTTTCACTTTTGGTTATCAAGTTCCTGATGGGTTATATTAAGAAGCACGACTTCAAAGTGTTTGGATGGTATCGTATTGTGTTAGGTGCAATTGTACTGATTTGCGGTATTATGGGAATTATTTAAATATTAATAGTAAGAAAGATAAGAAGCACTACTTACCATATGTCAAGTAGCGCTTTTTCTAAGTCTTAATATTAGTTTAAGTTGTAGAAAATCTATTGAAATTTATTTTTTATAAGTTGATAATAAAATAAATGAAAAAATCTCAGGAGAATCAGTATGAATATAAGAAAAGAGAAATGCACAATCTTATTGACAGCAGTTCTATTTTGGGGATTATCTGCCTGTGGAAAACAGAATCCAAATAATCTGACAGAAAGTGAGATAATAGAGACTACGGAGTCGGAGTCACAGCAGACAGATGTGGAGGAAGCAAAGCTTCCGGATGCGGACAGGGTAATTGACAACCAGACATTTGATGTGACGCTGGAAGGCTGGGGAGATGTTATTTTTGCATCGTATAAACCAGCGACTGAGGGAGGAGATGCTGAGTACAAGCTTATTCAGAACAATGAAGTGGTTTATACTTTTGAAAGCTGGATCGAAGAATATTATAAGCAAACAAAAGCAGTCGCTTTTAAGGATTATAATATGGATGGTTATCAGGATGCAATTATTATTGGTTCCTATGGACAGACGTCAGAGGTATATGATGTTGCACGTGTGTTCATTCAAAACCCGAAAGAGAAGACGTTTGAAATAGACAATTTTTTATGCGAATGGTTATTAAAACAATATTATACAGATAGTATTGCAACGATTATGGATGCAAGGGAAGAATATCTGGCATCTCAGACATGGTTTCCAAGAAGCAATATTAGTTATGCAGAATCAAAGCTCATGACAGATGAAAAAGATATGTGGCTTATCTTTATGGATTACGCAAATGATGTGGAGCAATATGTGGTGACAGACTTAGACAAGAATGGAAGAGCAGAACTGATTATCAGCAGTATGGGCGGAACAGGTGCGTATACCTATAGCCGTATTTTTGAGGTGAACGAAGCCCATGATGGGTTGGAAGAAGTAACGACAGATTTTATAGAAGGGGATTCACAGCCGGATATCATATCCTTTGATAAACCGGTTACGGTATATATTGATCAGGATTTTGTTCATCACTATATCGTGGAAGATTTTCTGAAAGTGACACCGGCAGAGTATAATACCGTTATTTATGATCTGACCTTGCAGGACGGACAGCTTTCGCACCGGGCACTGGCAAGCAAGAGTGAGAGTTATAATACAGAAGGCGGCGTAACAGTAAAATATGAAGATGCAAATCGTGCTGAAATTACAGAGGAAGCATACCAAGCCATTGCAGAGACTGTGTTTGCAGATGCCAACCGGAAAGAACAGTATATCTGGGGCTGGCAGGATTTGAAGGAACTAAAAGGGCTGCATGATGAAGAAATTCGACAAAAATTGGATGAGTCCTATTGTAAGTGGGAAGAAGCATGGGAATAATAGCAGAAGGAAAAGAATAGTATGATAGAGCATCCGATAGAACCGGTATTTGACCAAAATTCGAGAATTTTAATATTGGGAAGTTTTCCTTCCGTAAAGTCAAGAGAAGTAAACTTTTTTTATGGGCATCCGCAGAACCGGTTTTGGAAGGTGATAGCGGTAGTGTATGGGGAAAAAACACCTAACTCAATAGAAGAAAAGAAATCATTTTTGCTAAGAAACCGTATTGCGGTATGGGACGTGATTAAGTCCTGTGATATTGAAGGCTCCGCTGACAGCAGTATCAAAAATGTAGTACCGAATGATTTGAACTGCATTTTAAATCAGGCAGAGATTGAGCACATTTTTCTGAACGGGAAAAAGGCAGAGCAGCTTTACAAAAAGTATATGGAAAAAGAGATAGACCGGAAAGCAGAGTGTCTGCCGTCCACGAGTCCTGCTAATGCGGCGTGGAGCTTCGAGCGGCTTTTAGAGGAATGGAAGCGAATCCTTTTGTGATTTTGTCACAGAAGGATTTTTTCTTTTGCAGTATCATGCGAGCATAGGAAATAAGTTTGTGCGGAGGTATATAATGCAGGAAACAAAGAAAATCAGAAAAAAAGCAAGTATTCCACAAAAGGAATGTGTGGCTTGCGGTTGTTGTGTAAAGGTCTGTCCGCTTGGGGCAATCAGTATTTATAAAGGGATTTATGCGCAGGTAGATACAGACAAGTGCGTGGGTTGCGGAAAATGTGCAAAAGAATGTCCGGCAAGTATTATTTGTGTGACAGAAACACAGGAAGGACAGGTGTAATAAAATGAAGCAGGAAAAGAAATGGTATGATTACCTTTGGATTGTGTCACTGACCTATCTGGTACTGGGATTTTTTAATATTTTGTTTGCGTGGCTGGGAATGGCATGTTTTATCATTCCGTTAGTGATTTCGATTGTGAAAGGGAGTAAAGGATATTGCAACCGCTATTGCGGAAGAGGGCAGTTATTCGCGCTATTAGGCGGAAGGTTTGGACTTTCGAGAAAGCGGGATATGCCAAAGTGGATGAAGTCAAAATGGTTCCGTTATGGATTCCTGATTTTCTTTTTTACGATGTTTTTCCAGATGTTATGGAACACCTATCTGGTGTTTGCAGGAGCACAGGGCTTAAAACAGGTAGTAACGTTGCTTTGGACGTTTAAGCTGCCATGGCATTGGGCATATCATGGAACCCTATTTAGTGATGGAGTGGCACAGTTTGCGTTTGGATTCTATAGTGTGATGCTGACTTCAACAGTGCTCGGATTTGTGACGATGATTTTATTTAAACCGCGTAGCTGGTGTGTGTATTGCCCGATGGGTACCATGACACAGTTGATTTGCAAGGCGAAAGCCGGTGCGTGCAAAAAGGAAGGCGCAGATAAGGAATAAACCCACTATGCGTCTGCGATATCCGTTAATTTATCAATATCCAACACTTCAATTGTTCCTCTGGTGAGGGCGACAAGACCTTCACTTTGGAAATATTTAAGCATTCTAGTAACAACTTCGCGGGCCGTTCCCAAATGGCCAGCGGTTTTTTCGTGGGTAAGATGGAGAACCCGGCTTTCTGCAAGGGAAGTTTCTTCTACAAGAAAGGCTGCCAATCGGGTGTCAATGCCTTTCCACATCACCTGCTCGATTAACCACATGACATCGGTGAATCGGGTTGCCATAACTTCATTTGTATAGTTTGCAAGCACAGCAGATTTTTCCATCAGCTTTTTATAGATATCTGCCGGTATAATCCAGACTTCGCTGTCTTTTTCGGCTGTAATGGAAATGTCGAACTGAATGCTTTGCATCATGCAGGAGGCTGAAAAAAGGCACAAATCGCGCTCGAAAAGGCGGTAAATGGTAACTTCGCGTCCTTCGTTTGAAGTGATAAAGGCGCGAAGTCCGCCGCTTTGTATCAAAAGGAGTCCAAGGCAGTCATCGGAACCATTGTGAATCAGCGTGTCTTTTGTGAATGTATGCAAACGGGCATGTTTTGTAAGAAGCGCTTGCTCTTCCGGTGCAAGTTTCTTATAAATTGGAAAGTAATCTGAAAAGGCCATGTTTTTTCCCCACTATGAATTGTTCTTTGGATATTATAGCATTTTATTTTAAGAATTACTATCTGTGAAAGTACTGGAAAAAGTCATTGTAGTTATGCTACAATCTCTATATAGAATTCCTCTGCGAAACGGAGGAAGAGAATGGCAGTTAGTAAAACATTAAAAGAATTAACCATTAAGAACAATTTCATGTTCGGCGCAGTAATGTGCGATGAGGAAAACTGCAAGGAATTTTTGGAAATGGTATTGCAGATTCCCATTGAGCGAGTGGAGATTAGTAAGGAAAAAAGCATCGTTTATCATCCGGAATATAAAGGCGTTCGTTTGGATGTGTTTGCAAAAGATGAACATCATACCCATTATGATGTAGAAATGCAGGCGACGCGGCACCCGGCAATCGGAAAACGGGCAAGGTATTATCACAGTCAGATTGATATGGAACTTTTGTTAAGCGGAGAGGAATATGCGAAGCTTCCAAACTCCTATGTGATATTTATCTGTGACTTTGATCCATTCGGGAAAAAGAAATACTGTTATACTTTTGCAAACCAGTGCTTGGAGGATAAGGATTTAAACCAACAGGATGGAGTGGTAAGTATTTTCCTTAGCACATACGGAGAAAATGAAAAAGAAGTACCGCAAAGAATGGTAAATTTCTTAAAGTTTGTTAGGGCTGACTTAGAAGATAGCGAGAAAGACTATAAGGATGCTTATGTAAAAAAGCTTCAGGAGTCTATTCGCCATGTAAAGGAAAGCCGGGAAATGGAGGAACGCTTTATGTTGTTTCAGGAAATGTTAAGAGAGGAACGTACTGAAGGAATACTATTCGGAAAAGCAGAAGATGTTGTTGAACTTTTGGAGGAACTTGGTCCTATTTCCGATGAAGTGCGTGAAAAAATCATGACAGAAAAGAGCTTGGAAACGCTTAGGAAGTGGCATAAACTTGCAGCAAAAGCAGAATCCATGGAAGAATTTCTAAAAGAGATGTAGAATACAGAAAGTATTTTTGCATTGCGTTATTTTCATGCTAATAGGGTGATTCTGTGCAGCCTATTACATGAAATCTTTGGCAGATATATTTTAGGATATGTCTGCCGTCAAATGTAACATGTCAACCAATTCAGGGAGAGTACCAATAAAAAATAGGCAGGGGAATTCTATATAATAGGATAGAAAAAGATGCCAACAAAATTTGTCGGCATCTTTCAAATACAAAAAATTATTTCATCACAACTTTCACAAATTTCTTCTTACCACGTTTTACAACAACGCCATCACCTTTAAAGAAGTCAGCAACGTAAGTGGTTTTCACATCTGTTACTTTCTCGTCATTTACGGTTACACCGCCTTGCTCTACGGCACGACGTGCATCGGAACGGCTCTTATCTAAGCCAGAGCGAACGAGAACGGCTAAGATATCCATATCGCGTTCAGCGAAATCTTCTGCTGTTAATTCTACAGTTGGCATATTTGCTAAGTCACCGCCGCCAGCAAAAAGTGCGTGGGAAGCTTCTTTTGCTTTTTCAGCTTCTTCTTCACCATGAACAAGCTTGGTCAGCTCATATGCTAAGATTTCTTTTGCTTCGTTAAGCTGTGCACCTTCCCAGCTGTCCATCGCGTTGATTTCTTCCAATGGAAGGAAGGTTAACATACGGATACAGTTTAATACATCTGAGTCAGCCACATTTCTCCAGTACTGGAAGAACTCAAACGGAGAGGTCTTATTTGGATCAAGCCAAACAGCACCGGACTGGGTTTTGCCCATTTTTTTACCTTCTGAGTTCAAAAGGAGGTTAATGGTCATAGCGTGCGCATCCTTACCAAGCTTACGACGGATCAGTTCGGTACCACCAAGCATGTTGCTCCACTGGTCATCGCCACCGAATTCCATGTTACAACCGTAATCCTGGAACAGTCTGTAGAAGTCGTAAGACTGCATAATCATGTAGTTGAACTCTAAGAAGCTTAAGCCTTTTTCCATACGCTGCTTGTAACATTCTGCGGTTAACATACGGTTTACGGAGAAGTGGGCACCAACTTCACGTAAGACTTCAATGTAGTTTAAGTCCATGAGCCAGTCAGCGTTATTGACAAGAAGAGCTTTCCCTTCAGAAAAGTCGATGAAGCGGCTCATCTGTTTCTTGAAGCATTCCACGTTGTGGTCGATTGTTTCTTTTGTCATCATCTGACGCATGTCGGTACGTCCGGATGGATCACCAATCATGGCAGTTCCGCCACCGATTAAGGCGATTGGTTTATTGCCGGCCATCTGAAGACGTTTCATTAAGCAAAGAGCCATGAAATGTCCTACATGAAGGCTGTCTGCGGTTGGGTCAAACCCGATGTAAAAGGTTGCCTTTCCATTGTTAATTAAGTTTTTGATTTCTTCTTCATTTGTCACCTGTGCGATTAAGCCACGGGCAACTAATTCATCATATAATGTCATTGCTTTTCTTCCTTTCTTTGTTATTATTAGTTGGCTGCGTGAAAATGCAGACCTCAGAATTCCTACGTAATTCTGAGGTTCGCGGTGCTCGTCAGATGTAGCTAACCATCCATTTATAAGCAAGCTTCCAATGTCTGTTTAGCTACATCTTCCTCTGCATTTTCGCACAAATAGAAAGCCTCGTCCTTGTAAAAAGGACGAGGCATAAACTCGTGGTACCACCTTTGTTCATAAACAACTCGCGCTGCTTACCTTAGTAAGTGTCCGACAACACTCCGGCGCTTGTAACGTGCGCTGCTACGTCACAGCCTACTAGTAAAAAACTTTTACATTCGGTGTGAAGCTCAAGGATGTATTCGTAATAAGTTTCCCATGCACCTCTCATCAACCGGTAACTTTCTGTTTGCTTCACTTATTCTTACTTCTTCCCGTCAAAGCTTTTCGTTTGCTTCAATTAAGGGTATTATAGACACGTGGCAGCGGATTTGTCAAGGGAGAAAAAAATTTAAAAGATTAAGAGACCAAATGATTTAATAAAACATCTAACGATTGTAAATACAAAATAACCAGTCCGGCCGGTTGGCAGAAAGGGTGTTATGAAGAAAGAAGAATTAGGAAAGTTGATTCTTGCTTCGCAGGAAACAATGTACCGGGTAGCGAAAACATTACTATACAGCGATGCAGACTGCGCGGATGCAATTCAAGAAGCAATTGTAAAAGCTTTTTCAAAACTACATACATTGCAGCAGGATCAATATGCAAAAACGTGGCTGATAAAGATACTAATGAATGAATGTTACAGCATTATGCGTAAAGAAAAGAGAATGGTATCGCTGGAGGATTATAATCAGAAGATATCATCTGAAGGAGCAGTAGAAAAAAGCGATTATTCGGAACTATATGAAGCGATTTACCGTCTTCCTGAGCAGACGAAGGCAGCAGTTACGCTTTATTACTTAGAGGGATATAGCGTGAAGGAGATTGCAGGAATATTAGACTGCTCGGAAAGTGCCGTGAAGAATCGACTATTACGGGCAAGAAATCAGTTAAAGAAAGAGTTGGAAGGGGGTCAATTTGTATGGAATTAGAGAACATGAAAAATGAGTTTCCTAAGATGCCGGTAGAGATAAAACAGATGATAGAGACAGAAGTCAAAAAACAAGTAGAGAGAGAGACTGTTGTACCGATGCCACAGAAAAGCTTACCCAAAAAGAAACTGGCACTCGTTGTTTTAGTTGCTGTGATGGCACTTGGCACTACTGTTTTTGCGGCAGTCCGGTATTACCAGATGAAGGCAGAAAAGATAGGAGAGTATGGAGTAGAAACGTATATTGAATCGGTGGAAACGGAAAAGGAAACAGGAGAAGATGAGCAGATAGAAATTGAGCCGGTTGTATGCGAGGTGTCCTATGTACCGGAGGGAATGGTTGAATATGAGGAGCAGAAATATGGCTATGCAGATGACCCATTAGAGGGAGGGCTAACGATTGTCTTTTATGAAATGGACATGGGTGATGATGCGTTTAAAATGATGGATAAAGACATTACGTATCAGGAAAATTTAACGATTGGAGGCAAAGATGCAATTTATCTGGAGTTTCAGTCTATGGTGGAGGAAGGCAAAGCGCCATTTAAGAAGTTGTATGTATCCTATCCGAATGAGCACTATGTGATGGAACTGTTTATTTTTTCGAATGTGACAAAAGAAGAAGGCATCAAGTTTGCAGAAGGTATTTCATTGCGTCCTGCTACAGAGACAGATGAAGTCCGAAATATTGTTTCTGATTATACATGGAGTGAATATTTGGAGAGCCTTGCGGATACGGATGATAATTTGGGCTGGATAAGTATTTCAAAAGACGAGTTTCAGACACGAAGCATCGGTGAAAAACTTGAAATTGGATCAGTAAGTGCCTGCGTCGAAAAGGTGGAGATATATGACAATATCAACATTCTTTTACCGGGTTATGTGGATAATGATTTGTACAAAATGGGAGTTGTGGATAACAATGGAAAGCTCCTTGACGCAACGAAGAATTATTATAAGCGTGGTGATGGAATCAATACTTTAGATGAATTGATAAAAACGGAGAAGGTGGCGCAAAAACTGGTATATGTAACAGTTTCCTATACGAACAATGGAACGAAAGATTTGAAAGAAGTTCTTTTTAACGGTTCCCTGCTAAAAGCGGTAGAAGATGGAGATAAACTTGATATTTGGGAGTGGACGCTTGATGATGGAACACAGCCGGAATATGTATCAATTCAGAATAATGATAAGTTTGATGGTGAAATGTATTACTATGATGTGCATGGAGGCGAGAGAAACAATAACTACATTCCTTCTATCAAGGCAGGTGAAACGGTAACGGTTCATATGGGATTTATTGTAATGGAGGAAGAACTTCCATCCATGTATTTAAATCTGGCAAATGAAGGCGGCTGCCTGGAGTTTAGCGAAGCTGCGTTAGAATTAGGTTATGTGGATATTAGACAGTAGCTATTAGGGGTGTAAAAGTTACTATGCAAAAAAAGTTGCTTGCCAGTAACTTTTTGCGAGGTTATGTAAACTGAATTAACGCTTTTTAGCACCCAAAAGTTACTATAGAAATAAATTGATGCTCCAGGAACCTGTTTTTGGAATTTGAGGTTCCTGGAGCGACTTTTTTTGTGTATAGTAACTTTTTATGTATTCTTTGAGGAAAAAATGCCATTTTTTCCATGAAAAAGTTTCTGGGAGAGAAGTTTTTTTCTATAGATACTTTTGCCTTTACTTTTGAGGTTTTTTATGTTTATAATAATGTAATTTTCAGAAAAAGGGAGGTTTTGTTTATTTACGAAAGAATGTTATTGGAAAGAAAGAGAATAGAGGAGCAGATTCAATTATTACAAGAGAAACTAAGAACACTTCCGGAAGGAAAGCTTATCTGCTCGGGTAGCAGTTCTAATTGCAAATGGTTTCAAAGCGATGGGCATGTAAAAACTTATATTCCTAAAAAGAACCGATTACTTGCAGAGAGGCTGGCAACTAAAAAATACCTTACATTTCTATTAGAAGATTTAGAGCATGAGAAAAAAGCAATAGAATTTTATTTGAAGCATCATTCTTCTTATGAACCAAAAGCCTCTAGGTTGCTTGATGATTCATCTGAATTTCAAAATCTTCTTACAAATCATTTCTCGCCATTATCTAAGGAATTAGATGATTGGATGAAATCCCCTTATGAACATAATTTAAAACACCCGGAACATTTGGTGCATAAAATAAGCGCTACAGAATTTGTACGTTCTAAATCAGAAGCCATGATTGGTAAGGTGTTACGAGCAAATAAGATTCCGTTTCGCTATGAAGCTTCACTTACATTAAATGGTATAGTGATTTATCCGGATTTTACAATTCGACATCCTAAGACAGGAGAATTATTTTACTGGGAACATTTTGGGCTAATGGATAACCCGACGTATGTAAAAAATACATATGGAAAGCTGCAACTTTACACAGAAAATCAAATTATCCCGTCCGTCAATCTTATTACTACCTATGAAACAAAAGAACGTCCGCTAGTTTTTGAACAGGTTGAACTGCTGATAAATCATTATTTCTTATAGTTGCTGAAAATTAAATGATAGGCGGAAATAAAAAAATAGAGTGAAAAAAGAAAAAGAGCTTGTTATAATAGAATGGAATAGGAGGCATGTATGATTGGGGAAATTGTAAGAAAGCAAAGAGAATATTTCGGAACCCATGCCACCTTGGACGTGGAATTTCGTATCAGATATTTAAAAAAATTTCGTGAGATGATTAACCACCACGAGCAGGAAATTTTGGAAGCATTAAAGACGGACCTGGGTAAGTGCGATATGGAAGGCTACATGTGTGAGGTAGGCCTGACTTTAGCGGAGTTAAGTAACCAACTGAAGCATATCCGCAAGTGGACAAAGAAAAAGCATTATAAAACAGAACTGACTAATGCGATTGCAAAAAGTTACTCCATAAGAGAGCCGTATGGCGTCGTGCTTGTGATGTCACCGTGGAATTATCCGTTTATGCTGACCATGGAGCCATTAATCGGGGCTCTTGCAGCAGGAAATACTTGCGTGGTGAAACCATCAGCATACGCACCGGCTACTTCGCAGGTGATTGCAGATATCATAAGCGAGACGTTCCCGCCTGAGTATGTGGTTGTGGTACAGGGCGGCAGGGAAGAAAACGCGGCGCTTTTAGAACAGCAGTTTGACTACATTTTCTTCACCGGAGGCGTGACAGTCGGAAAACTGGTAATGGAAAAAGCAGCAGCGCATCTGACACCGGTTACCTTAGAGCTTGGTGGAAAGAGCCCTTGTGTGGTTACAAAGGATGCGAACATAAAAATTGCAGCAAAACGAATCGCGTTTGGAAAGTATCTTAATTGTGGACAAACCTGCGTGGCACCGGACTATTTGTTGATAGACGAACAGATTCGGGATGAGTTTGTGGAGTTATTGAAAAAAGAAATCACATCCATGTACACCGAAGAACCATTAAACAATCCGAATTACGGAAAAATTGTAAATAGGAAACACTTTGAGCGCCTTAAAAGCTTAATGAATGATGAAAAAATTGCTTTTGGCGGAGAAGTAAACGAGGATGCGCTTAAGATTGCACCGACAGTTCTGATTGATGTAACGGCAGAAGACGCTGTTATGCAGGAAGAAATTTTTAGGCCGATTCTCCCGGTTCTGACATATAAGAATTCGGAAGAGGCAGAAGCATTTATTTTAGAACGGGAAAAACCATTGGCATTTTACCTGTTTACAGAAGACAAAGAAACACAGAAACGCTTTATGAATCACATCTCGTTTGGAGGTGGATGTATCAACGATACAGTGATGCATCTGACTTCCGGTGAGATGGGATTTGGCGGTGTAGGAAATAGCGGAATGGGCTCTTATCACGGAAGGAAGAGTTTTGAGTGCTTTACACATGAGAAGAGCATTTTGAATAAGGCGACCTGGATCGATGTGCCGATACGCTATCAGCCGCATAAGGAGAATAAGTGGAAGCTGATAAAAAAGCTTTTAAAATAAATGTTTGGGGAATCGTGTCATGAATGAACAAAAGACAAAAAACGGAATCTTAGAAGGGGTCATCTGGAAGCAGATATTACTCTTTTTCTTCCCGATTATGATAGGCTCATTTTTTCAGCAACTTTATAATACCGTGGATGCACTGGTATTAGGAAGAGCGGTAGGAAAAGAGGCGTTGGCAGCAGTTGGCGGTTCTGCGGCGCTAATTAGCGGATTAATCATAAACTTCTTTATGGGACTGACTTCAGGTGCCGGAATCATTGCGTCTCAGATGTTAGGTGCAGGGAAAAAAGAGGAATTGAATAAAGCAATTCATACCATTTATGCATTTTCCATTGTAGGAAGTATCTTTTTTGCGATTGTGGGGATTGCAGTGTCTCCGGCATTGTTAGGGCTGATGAATACAGCGCCGGAGTTGATGGAAGATTCCGTTTTATATCTGCAGATTTATTTTGGAGGAATTATTTTTGTATTTCTTTATAATACCGGTTCCAGTATTTTGCGGGCACTCGGGGACTCAAAGCGGCCGCTTTACTATTTGATAGTTTGTTGCGTTTTGAATGTGGTATTAGATCTCGTGATGGTGTTGGGACTTGGGCTTGGCGTGGCAGGGGTAGCGATAGCTACAGTAATTGCACAGGCAGTAAGTACGGTGCTTGTAACGAAGGCGTTAATCCAAGAAAAAGAGTTGTGTCAATTCTCTTTGCACGAGATGCGGATTGATTTTCACATGTTAAAATCCGAACTCTTTTTAGGTTTGCCGAGCGGAATCCAGTTTTCTATGTATAACATCTCCAATATGATTGTGCAGTCTGCCATCAATGGCTTTGGAACAAATGCGACAGCCGCATGGGCAGCTTATGGAAAATTAGATATGATTTATTGGATGATCAGCGGTGCACTTGGAATTTCAATCACCACGTTTGTGGGACAAAATTATGGTGCAGGTAAGATGGATCGTGTAAAAAAGAGTGTTCGAATCTGTTTATGGATGGACATCGTGGTTTCTATTGTGATGGCAGCATTATTGATTGCAGCAAGAAAGCCATTGTTTGGGATTTTCTGCAACGATGCTACAGTCATAGAAATTGGTGCGAAAATGCTAGTTGTAATTGCACCATTTTATTTCCTGTTTGCTTTTACAGAAATCTATTCCGGCGCGCTGCGCGGCATGGGAGATGTAATTGTACCGATGCTGATTACGACCGTAGGCGTATGCGCAATACGAGTATTTTGGATTGCGGTTATCGCCGGAATGTACCCGACAATGGAGGTTGTCATTTTCAATTATCCGGTTACCTGGATTTTGTCAGCGGTGCTGTTTATTGTGTATTACTTGTATAAAATGAAAAAGATGAAAGGGTCTTTTACCAAAATTGTAGCATTAGGATTGCTTGCAGTAACTTTGTTAACAGGTTGCGGCGCACAGATAGAGAAAGAAACCTTTGAGGAAAAGGAGACTTTAGCGCAGGAAACGGAACTTGCCGAGACGGAGACTGAAACAAAATCGGAGACCGAAATAGAGTCGGAGACCGAAACAGAACCGGAAATCACAGGCGCGTATGATTTCACCATCTGTTTTGCAGGTGACATCAGCTTAGATGAAAATGCCGTGACAACAGCACAGCTTAATGCGTCAGATGGAGATCTTTCAAAGTGCATTTCACCGGAACTGCTTAACATCATGCAGAGCGCGGATTTGATGTGCCTGAACAATGAATTTACCTATAGTACGAATGGTTCGCCAATGGAAGGAAAAATGTATACCTTCCGTGCCAATCCAAAGCGTGTTGGCGTGTTGCAGGAGATGGGTGTAGATCTTGTTACTTTGGCTAATAATCATGTATATGATTTTGGAAAACAGGCGCTGCTTGACACTTTTGATACTTTAGAAGGTGCAGACATTGCGTATTTTGGCGCAGGGCGGAATCTGAAAGAAGCCATGGCTCCAGTATATTTTACACTGGATGATAAAACAGTAGCGTTTGTCGGTGCTTCCCGTGCGGAAAAAAATAAGATGACACCGCAGGCGACAGAGACAGAACCGGGAATTCTCCGTTGTTATGATACAAAGCTTTTCTTGGAGAGTATCCGCAAGGCGGATGAAAATGCAGATTTTGTCATTGCCGTGGTCCATTGGGGAACCGAATACAGCTATGATTTGGAAAAGGTTCAGCTGACTACCGGAAAAGAGTATCTGGATGCAGGTGCAGATGCGATTATCGGAGCCCATTCACATTGTCTGCAGGGTATGGAATATTACGATGGAAAACCGATTGTATATAGTCTGGGAAATTATTGGTTTAATAATAAAACCTTAGATTCGATGTT
The DNA here is from genome assembly GCA_945787015.1 of uncultured Roseburia sp. Taxonomy (GTDB): domain Bacteria; phylum Bacillota; class Clostridia; order Lachnospirales; family Lachnospiraceae; genus Roseburia. The sequence goes on along the minus strand of CALZGM010000018.1, from coordinate 51,576 downwards.
GGTGGAGCTGCATTTTTCCGGAAATGACAACGAGGATTGTCTGGAGGTAAAAATGATACCTGCCATTCAGACAAATGCGACCACAAACTGGGTGAACGAGAGCGAGCAGCTAAGGATCTATGAATTTATGGAAAGTATTTCTGTGAATGTAGAAATAGATGCGGATGGAGTCGTAAGAGAGAAAGCCGGTTTACAAGAGACAAAATAATAGAAAAGAACCGAAGCGTGTTACAAAAAGCTGTAACGGCTCCGGTTTTTTGTGCTCTTGTGCTTACAGATGACCAGTTCTAGCGATAAAACAGCATACCATCTTTTTCCATGCGGTCACAATATTTCTGGTCATACAAATATTCCAGACAAGAAAACGTTCTGGACAGAATCGATTTTATTCTGAAAAAGCCGTTCACATCCATTGGTAGGCTGTAGACACCATAAATACGGAACGCAACTTCCTGTACCGTTAGTGCTTTGGCACTATTCATCAAAAGATGCTGGATTTCAAGAAGTTTTTTCCGATAGGCAGCGGTGATATTCGAAGCTAACGGCGATGGATTTTTAAAGCAGTCGCCATGTGCAGGGAATATCGTGCAGGTGTGGTACTGGATTTTAAACTGATCTAAGGATTTGAAATAATAATCCAAAAGATGCTCGTTTACATAGCTTGTACCGACAACCGGCAACGTGTTTGCAAGAATATGGTCAGCGGAAAATACAATCTGGTGCGCTTTTTCATACAGACCCAATTGTCCTAAGGTGTGGCCTGCAAGCGAAATGACCTGAAATGTGTAATCTCCATAAGACAGTAACTGCCCGCGTCCAATCGGGGTATATGGAAAAGTAACAGTTTTCAAGGCAGTCTCATCGGTATTCTGATAATGCGCATTAAATTCTTTAAAGCAATTCCAAAGAGCCGGAGTTCGTTCTGCGGTAACTCCTACTCGGTTTAATACCTTTTCCTGCTCTTCCATAGACTTAGCGCCCTGACTGTAATAAAGGCAGTCATATGGGTGACGGTCTTCTACCGGGTTCATATAGATGGTTGCGCCCTGTGCGGCACAGTAGGATGCTAAACCCGTATGGTCATGGTGCTTGTGTGTCAGAAAAACATCCAGATCCTGATACGCAATTTGTAATTCCCCTAATACCTGATTTAGTATTTCTCGGTTTTCATCTGATTGAAAACATGTGTCGATAAGCAGACTCCGTTGACCGCTATTTCCGGCAACCAGAAAGATACGAATCTCATGGTTGTCCTGAAAAAGCTTAATCTCATAAATGCCGGGGAGCCGCTCTGTTATTTGTTTTTGCATTACTTCATCCCCTATATATCATTATAAGGTGATTATAGCAAAAAAATATTCATTATTCCAGTTTTTTCTTTACAATAGAGGGTGATCTGCCCGGGCTTTTAAGCGCTCAAAACGACGGTCTACTTCTGCTTGAATCTCTGCTGCTATGGAGGCGTATTCTGCCTTGGCTAAGTGCTTGGTCCGCCCCATCATGGCAAGCCAGTCAGTAACCGGAATCTTTTTGTTTTTTACAGACGGGTCATAGTTTAAAGTTGTAATACCCTGCTCCACTTCATAGAGAGGGAAATAGCAGCAGTCTACCGCGGCAGCAATAACGCTTCGCTCAAGGTTTGGCTTATCACCCCAGTTTAGAGGACAGGCAGAGAGCGCCTTGATATAGGCGGTACCGAAGTCTCTGGAATACGCGGCTGCTTTTGCAGCCTTTTTAATAAAATCAGCAGGATTTGATTCTGCCACAGTTGCAACGTAGGGAATGTGAGTAGCTGCCATGATTTCAGGAGTATCTTTGTGAAAAAAGGTCTTGCCATACTGCGCTTTCCCAAGGTGGGAAGTGGAACTTCGCGCACCTAAAGGAGTAGAATAAGATAGCTGATAACCGGTATTCATATAACCTCCGTTGTCGTATTCAAACAATATCACATGCTGGCTGCGGAGGGCAGTACCGATAGCAGAACCCATTCCAATGTCCATGCCGCCGTCCCCGCTGACCATAAGAAAGGTGATGTCGCCTTCCGGATATTCGCCACGGCGTTTCAATTCATGATATACTGCCTCCACACCGCTTAGGGTAGCAGCACCATTTTGAAAAAGGTTGTGGATATAGGGAATACGAAAGGCGGTTTTCGGATAACCGGTCGTGATAATCATACCGCAGCCCGTCTGGAATAAAACAACGACATTTCCTTCAATCCCTTTTAACAGCAGATTTAAGTTTACAGGGATGCCGCAGCCGGGGCAGGCACTATGTCCCGGGGCAATACGCATTGGCATTGCAGTGGTATCGGCAAGCTTACCGCCTGTGACAAGCATCTTTTTCGCTTCGCCATCATAGCGGCAGACTGTAATGCCCGGTGATTGCTCTTCCTTAGTAAGAGGAGCGAAATACTCAGGCTGTTTTTCCCCATCCAGGCCCTCTGTAATTCCATAATAAGCAAAGGCATCTGCCCGTGGGAGCAGGGCATCTTTTACAATCGAGATAATATCTTCTACAAAAAAATCCTTGCCGCCCAGACCATAAATTCGTGTCAATACATGAGCACGGGTCTTACGGTAAATGGCAGAACGGACCTCTATGGATAAGTTGCCGCCTTCTGCACCATAGCTGTCCTGACGGTCGCAGACAATAATGATTTTCGCAGAAGGAAAATAGTTAATCAGGGTTTTCGGGAAAGGGCGTAAGGCAGTTAAGGTTACGGCACCGGCTTTGATGTCTTCCTCGCGAAGGAGGTCCACAGCTTCTTTTGCTGTGTTAAAGGCAGAGCCTAAAAGGACCAGAATGACTTCTGCATCCTCCTGCCTGTAGCCTTCAATCGGAGCATAGGTTCTGCCGGAGAGGGCACCATATTCGGCAAAAAGAGAAGGAAGCGCATTTCTGGCGGTGTCCATGGCAAGATGCAGCTGATAACGGTTGTTCATCACATCAGGTTCATTCATATAGGACCCAATGGTAATCGGTTCTTCTAAGTTCAGCAGGGAATAGGCGGCATGTTTTTCACCAATAAACTTCTGCACGACGGTATCCTCTTCAAAAACTTCACATTTCTGCTTCTGATGACTGGTAAAAAAACCGTCAAACGCAATTGCTACCGGAAGATTCACTTTTTCTGCCAGCTTCAGGCCTAAGATATTAAAGTCATAAACCATTTGTGGTGTGTATGCAAACAAAATAATCCACCCTGCATTCAAAAGATACATAATATCGCTGTGGTCACCTTTGATGCAAAGAGGACCCGAAACGGTTCGGCATGCTACGTTCATCACCATCGGAAAGCGTGTGCCGGACTGCACCGGAAATTGTTCTAAGGCGTAAAGCAGTCCGTTCGCGCTGGTGGCATTAAACACACGCCCGCCTGCTGCCGAGGCGCCATAGCAGATACCCGCTGCACTATGTTCTCCTTCTGCGGCAATCAGAGCCGTATCGCAAAGACCTTCCGCTCTCATACTGTCTAAATTTTCTGCAATCTGTGTGGATGGGGTAATCGGGTAATATCCCATTACATGATAGTTAATCTGCTTGGCAGCGTAAGCTGCCAGCTCGTTTCCACTTTCGTAGAGAATTTTCTGTTTTTCCATGGAAATAAAACCTTTCTATATTTAGTGAAGAGCGGAGGCTAGAGAACACCACCGCCGACCTGTTTTTCGGTGAAATAGGATTCGCCTGTGATGGAGGCATCTGCTCCATGTTCTGTATAGGAAAATTGGGAGGTAAGCAGATCCTTGTTTGGCTGATTGTAAGGTTTATCGGGATAATCCTTTTCCAACGCTGTAACCAGAGCGTTTGTTGGACAAACCTCCACACACCGCAGGCAGCCTTTACAATGGGAGTAGTCCGGTCCCATATTTACCATGCAGTTTCGGTCTTTATAGATGCCCGGCAGGAATTGAAACACAAAGTCCGGACAGGCAGAATCGCACAAACCGCAGTTAATGCAGCGGTCTTTGATAAAAAGCGGGATGTAGCCTTCACGGGAAGCAGAAAGGTCATTGGACACCGTACTTCCGATACGCGGATTGACACCACCGATTGGAGCATTTTTGTATCCCCAGGTAAAAGTCTGCTTATTGTCAGTATTTATGTCAGAACTTATGGCAGCAGCTTCCGGAGAGCAGATAAACGGCGCCTGTCTGCTAATGTGCTCATAACCTCTTCGCAGTCCGTTTAGATTGGCTTTAATAAGTTTTGGATACTTTTTTCCGACCGTGTTTTTGCAAAGCTGCTCCGCCATTTCTAATGGCACAAAACCAAGTGCCGCGGTAAGTGCGCCAAGCATGACCATGTTAATACGGGATTTTTCAGCCATCGCAATTTCTAAGGCAGGAATACAAAAAAGTTTCCCGCGGGAAATGTGATATGTTTTAGCAGCAGCTTCCGGCGAGAGATTTGTGTGTAATACAATACAGGTGTGTTCTGTTGCATCCGCCAATAAAGGGTAGTTTTTTAACAAAGCTTCGTGAAAAATGCCCAGCATATCCGGATCTACAACCGGGGAACACAGACGTAAAAATCTATCCATAGAACACCAGCGGATGTGTGACTTTACAGGTGAACCACGTTTCTCGGAGCCATAGCTGGAAAAGCTTAAGGCATTCAGCTTTAAGTAAAGAGCGCCCAGTTCGCCTAGCATTTTTCCGCAGAGATTGGCACCGAGCCCGCCGATGCTCTCCAAACGTATTTCAAAATAGCCGCTTTCTTTTGTAATCGGAAGTGTAAAATCAAAAGACATAGGAACCTCTTTCTAAAACTTTTTATTGATAGTATTTGCATCCTGGAGTAAAATATTCGTGGTTTTAGGAGTTTTTCTAACGGAGGAGTGGTATTGTAATGAAAGAAAAATTGATACGTTTTATAAAACAGGAGACCGTTTTAGTAGTGGCAGCACTTCTGGCGGTAGTATCTGCCTTATTTGTAACACCGTCTAAAGCGTATCTTTCCTATATTGACTGGCGTGTGCTCGGGATTCTGCTTAGTCTTATGATTATCATGGCAGGGCTAAAAAAGACGGGCTTGTTTGATACGATTGGGAGTCGTCTTTTGGAAAAGACCAAAAACACCAGACAGTTGGCGCTGATGCTGGTATTCTTATGTTTTTTCTTTAGCATGTTAATTACCAATGATGTGGCACTTTTCACGTTTGTACCATTTGCGATGATTATCTTAAAAAAGTGCAGGCAGGAAAAACTGCTGATTCCGGTGCTGGTTTTGCAGACGATTGCAGCAAACTTAGGAAGCATGCTCACACCGATAGGGAATCCGCAGAATCTTTATCTATACAATTTGTCAGGAATGCAAATAGAAGAATTTATCGGTACTATGCTGCCGTACACGCTTGTTTCCGGCGTATTACTTTTTGCTGCTGTTTTCATCTGCTGTAAAAAAGAGCCAATCACAGAGGTATTGTCGGAACCGGACGATAGGCGAAGGGAAGGACAGGCAGAAACAGATACCGAAAAAATTCGTAATGGTGTAAAAAATGCGGTATATCTGACACTGTTTGTGTTAAGCCTTTTTGTGGTTGTACGTGTGATTTCTTTTGAGACTGTGTTATTATTGGTTTTACTTATGGTGTTTTATATGGACCGAAAGGTGTTAAAACAGGTTGACTATTGCCTGTTATTGACTTTTATTGCATTTTTCATTTTTACGGGAAATATGGGGAATATTACTACCATCCGGGATACTTTGCAGCAGTTGGTGGCAGGAAGAGAACTGGGAATCGGGATGATTGCAAGCCAGGCCATTAGCAACGTTCCTGCGGCATTACTTTTGTCGGGATTTACCACAAACTATCATGACTTGTTGATTGGAGTAAACCTAGGTGGGCTTGGAACCCTAATTGCTTCCATGGCAAGTCTGATTTCCTATAAACTGTTTGCAAAAGAATATAATGACAGGAAGGGAAACTATTTTTGGTGGTTTACAGCAGCAAATGTCATTTTTTTAGGGATTTTAATTCTGACTGCGATGCTTTTGTAAAAAAGAGGTAAAATGATGTCACCTTGTTGCGGACGCAAAACTTTTCCTGCATAATAAGAGCGATAAAGAATGATAAAGTGAGGAAAAAAGATGACATATCAGGAAATCAGAAAGAATGAAGAGGTTTTAGCTTTTTTAAAAAAAGGAAATGACAACTTAGGTGTGCTCGGATACACAGAACATTCCGAGGCACATTGCACAGTCGTTGCGGAGCATGCCGCGTATATTTTGAAAACTTTTGGCTATAGTGAGCACGAAATAGAGCTTGCAAAAATTGCAGGTTTTATGCATGACATCGGAAATGCCGTAAACCGCAGCCATCATGCAGAGTATGGTGCTCTGCTTGCAAACGAGATACTAAAGGACACAGATATGGACTTAGAAGATCGTGTTACTATCGTTTCAGCAATTGGTAATCATGATGAATCAACAGGTGGAGCGAAGGATGCCATATCTGCAGCACTCCTAATTGCAGATAAGACGGATGTACGCCGAAATCGTGTACGCACACAGGAAAAAGGAAAATTTGATATCCATGACAGAGTCAATTATGCGGTAACAGCAGCAGATTTATCCATCAATATGGAGAAAAAAGTCATTGAATTGAACTTGCAGATTGATGAAGAAATCTGTACCATGTATGAATATTTTGAGATTTTCTTAGGACGAATGATGCTTTGCCGCGGAGCAGCGGAAATGCTTGGTGCGAAATTTAAATTATTAGCAAACGGAAGTAAAATTTTATAATACAAAGGAAAAATAGAATGTATAAAAATATGGGCCAGTTAAAGAGAACAATAGAAGAGTATACGGTACTTACACTAGCAACTTTTATTATGGTGATTGGAATTTATGTTTTTAAGTTTCCAAATAATTTCTCTTTTGGCGGTGTTACCGGTATTGCGATTGTATTAAGTAAGTTTTTGCCGGGTACACCGGGAAATATCACTCTCATCATTAATATGGTGCTTTTGGTATTAGGTTTTCTCTTCCTTGGAAAAGGGTTTGGTATCAAGACAGCGTATGTCAGTATTTTAATGTCTGTCAGCCTAAATCTTGCAGAAGTGTGGTTTCCGATGGAGAAGTCGCTAACATCTGAGCCGGTGCTGGAGCTTATCTATGCGATTGTTCTGCCGGCATTTAGTTCGGCTATTTTCTTTAACATCGACGCATCCAGCGGCGGAACGGATATTGTTGCTATGATTCTTAGAAAATACACAAAACTCAATATTGGATCGGCACTATTCTTTTCGGACTTATTAATTGTATTGGCGTCCTGCTTTGTGTTTGACACACAGACGGGTCTTTTTTCGCTAAGTGGTCTGTTGGCAAAATCACTGGTGGTTGATAACGTAATCGAAAGTATTAACCTTTGTAAGTATTTTACGATTATCTGTGAAGACCCGGAGCCGATTTGCGACTTCATTATGAATAAGCTGAACCGAAGTGCTACAGTTTATGACGCAGAAGGAACCTATGAACACCGCAGGAAAAAGGTTATTATCACTATCATGAAACGAAGTCAGGCGGTAGAACTGCGTAACTTTATCCGACGTACGCAGCCATCTGCATTTATTGCAATTACAAACAGCAGCGAAATCATTGGAAAAGGATTTCGTGGATTGAACTAAGGACGATAAATTGACAAAGTAACCGTTCGGTAATATAATAGTAGTTACCGAACGGTTACTTTTCTTTTGAGGAGTTTAAAAATGGAAACCAGTACGAAAGAAAGAATTTTAGAAGAAGCACTGAATCTGTTTTCACAGAATGGATATGCCGGGACTTCGATGAGTGATATTGCAGGGGCATTAGGAATTACAAAAGCGGCTTTATATAAGCACTTTTCTGCAAAAGAAGATATATGGGAAGCATTAATACAAAGGGGAGAAGAACAGTATCAGATGCGATTTGGTTCTCTGGCACACCCGCCAAAAATTCCTGAGTCCCTGGAAGAGTTAAAAGAACTTGGCCTGCGCCAGATTATGTATACGATGCATGCACCTGATATCGTAAAATATAGGAAGCTTCTTACCATTGAACAGTTTCATGACGAGAGGATTGCTGAGGTTGCAACCATGCACTTTGTGACCGGGTTGGAGAGCCTGTATACGATGATTTTTGAAAAGATGATAGAGAATGGTATCTTAAAGCAGGAGGATCCTGCGTTCCTGGCATTTGAGTATCTGACACCGGTTGCGGTGATGATTCATCAATGTGACAGGCAGCCGGAGTGGGAAGAGAAAGCAATGGAACGTATCAGAAGGCACATTGACTATTTCCTGGAAATACACGCGGTAACCATAGAGGAATGATAGAAAGTGACGTTTGTCACATGAAAAGTGATTTTATTCACTTACCAGTAGTGAATAAAGTCGGTATAGTTTCTATATAAACAAAGGAGAAAATAGGTATGGAAGAAAAAAGTGGCGTACTAATTCAAAATGAAAAACAGGCAAACAGAGCAGTTGCGAAGGTGATGAGAATTACATTCCTGATTTTTACACTGGTATATCTGCTTAACGTATTTGGGATTTTTGTAGTTGATATGGGAATCATGACGTTGGCATACGTGGTGGGCTCTGTATTTTTATGGGTTCCGACCCTGATTGTAAATGTGGGAAAACAGCAGAATGGCTATGTAAAATATGTTTTGATTCTTTGCGCGGTTCTCTTCGTTACGATTAACGCATCGACTTTGGGATATCACGTGGTAATTTTGTACATTTATGCTATTGCGATTGCAAGCCTCTATTTTTCCAAAAAACTCAACGTGTTAACAACCATTTTATCGGTGGCAGGAGTTTCTTTTGGTCAATGGCTTTGCTTTGCACTCAACGTGTTTGAAGACAAAAACTTTACGAGCCTATATAAACTAATTGTATACGGAATTGTACCAAGAGCCTTGGTACTGGTTGCGATTGCTGCGATTTTTACGATGCTTTGTCAGAGAACGGCAGGAATGCTTTCCAATCTTTTGAATGCCGAAGAGCAGGAAAGAATGATGAATGAGATGAAGCTGATGCAGGAAAAATCACACCAGACCTCTGATGAATTGTTTCATGTGGTTAAGGAATTATCTGTGATTACAGAAGCATCCATGAAAGCAAACGAGCAGATTGCAGAAGAAACAACCAACATCATGCAAAACTTCGGTGAGAATACGGATGAAATCACCGGCATGAATGGAAGAACACAGGATATTAATGCCCAACTGATTACGTTAGGAGCCATGAATGAACAGGTTGCAGCGCTCGCCAGACAGATTAATGAAAGAACAGAAGAAAATCAGGAAAAAATGGACGATGCAACCGACAGCATGAAGCATATTCATGAAAGTACCAGTGAATGTAAGGATATTATCTGGAAGCTGGGAGAAGAATCGAAAGAGATATTAGGCATTATCAAAGTGATTACCGAAATTTCCAATCAGACGAATATTCTTGCCCTGAATGCTTCCATAGAAGCGGCTAGAGCAGGCGAGCAGGGCAAAGGCTTTGCGGTGGTTGCCAGTGAAATCCAAAAGCTGGCAGAGCAGACAAGAGGCGCTGTTGATGATATAGGAAAAATCGTAAAAGAAACCGTTCATCATACAGAGAGTGCCGTAAGTGTTATGGAACAAAGCGTCAAGCTGACGGAAGCCGGTATGGAGTGTATTCGTGAGGTGGGTAATTCTACTGCGGTAATCACCTCATCGAACAGACAAATGTCTGATCGTATTTTGGAAATGGATAAGACCGTTGAAAATATTAGAGGGCAGAGCGATGAAGTGGCAAGGGGAATGGAGCAGGTAAATATCAACACTCAGGGAAATTACAGTGCGATTGAGCATGTGACTGCTGCAACTCAGGAAAACAGTGCCGGTGTAGAAGAGATTGAACGAATGGTAGAAAGAATAACGGATCTTGCACATAAGGCAGTGGAGATATAAGGAGAAATTTGCGTGCTAAAGATTGCTATCTGTGATGACAAAAAAGAAGACAGAGACAGAATGTATCAGTATGTACAACAATTCTGTCAGGAAAGTATGTGTCAGGCAGAAATAAAAGTTTTTGAGCATCCGGATGCATTGATTTGTGCGTGTGAGAAATTCCGACCTCACATTTATATTCGTACCAATAAGTAATTTGTATATTAATATGGCATTGTGGCTATTCATGTTATTACATATAGGCGAAATTTTTAGTTATCTCTTTGTTGGAAGTATCTATGTGGTAAGTGATATGGCGATTATAGCACAGCACATGCCTAAATTACGTATCGTAAATATCTGTGTGGGATTTTTATTAACAGTCCTTTATATTTTCCTATTAGTAAATGTGCCTGGTGATTTTCAAGTATTTATCGTAATATGGAATGTAATAACTGTAGTATCAATGTGTTCTGGTAGAATTATTTTTCTATAAAATCTAAAAGAGCATAGAACGTTGATGTGGCAGACAAGGAAAGAATTGCTGCTTTACAAAACAGGAAAAACAGGTTATTATTCATATAGACAACCTGTCGGTAAGGGGCGCGTATTATGAGAATTGTAAAAGAAGCAGCCGAGCGAAGAAATGAAATACTGGATGTTGCAGAAAGACTATTCTGTACCAATGGGTATGACAACACCAGCACAAATGATATCCTTGCGGAGATTGGAATTGCCAGAGGGACACTGTATTATCACTTCAAAAACAAAGAAGATATTTTGGATGCAATGATTGACAGAATACTGGATGGAATCATAAGAAAGGCAGGAAATATTGCACTTAATGAATCCATGCCGGTTTTGGAAAGGCTGACAAAAACGGTGCTTGCGGCTAATGTGGATACAAAGACCGGTGACATGATTTTAGAGCAGGTTCATAAACCACAGAATGCCCTGATGCATGCAAAGATGCAGGAAAAACTGTTAAGCCAATTGGTGCCGTTGTTTGTTAAAATCATAGAGGATGGAATTTCCCAGGACATGATGCAGGTGGACTACCCGGAGGATACCATACAGATGCTTCTTATGTATTCCAATACGGTATTTGATGATTCCATAGAGTATTCTGAAGAAGTGAAAAAGAGAAAAGTTTTTGCGTTTATCAACAATGTGGAAGTTTTGCTTCATATGGAAAAAGGAAGTCTGCTTGAGGCGATGCTTCCAATGTTTTATAGAAAATAAAATTCAGTAACTATTCTTTGAGGATAGTTACTAAATTTTTTGGAATCAACCGACAATCTGTCGGTATGGACTTAGAGGAGGGACTGAATGAAGAATTCAAATTTTAAAAGGTTTATTTTACTGTGGATGGGTCAATTGATATCTGCCATAGGAGGAGGGCTTACCAGTTTTGGACTTGGTGTTTATGTTTTTGAAAAGACGGGAAGTGCAGCAGGAATGGCCCTTGTTACCCTGTTGGGATTTCTTCCAACGCTTTTGCTTAGTGTTCCTGCGGGCGTGCTGGCAGACAGATATGAAAATATCGGGGGAATCACAGAGAGACTGTTAGAGGAATTAGGCACTGATTCCGATGTTTTAAAGTATGTGGCACTAAAAACAGTATCCTGTCCTGCCATCTTATCGGATGGAACACAGGTCAACCTTTTCGTGGAAACAGGCGAGCATTCTGTTTTTCCGGTTAAGTACGCAGAGGGAAAACAGCCGGAAGCAGAGGGTGAAATTGCATTATCAAGCTTACAGGCACAGGATCTAGGTCTGCAAATCGGTGATATGCTGGAACTGGAAAGCGGTGGCAAGAGAAATGCTTTTGAGGTTTGCGGTATTTATTCGGATATTACAAATGGAGGAAAAACTGCGAAAGTGAAGAGCCTTTCGCCCGATGGGAATGTAGATGATCGGGTGATATGGAGTATTTTGTATGTATCCTTAAAGGACGATGTTCTGGAAGAGCCATGGATGAAAGCATACAAACAATATGGTGTGGATGTCGTGAATATTGCAGACTATGTGCAGGGAACGTATGGACCGACCATTTGGCAGATTGAAAAGGCTAGGCTTGTGGCTATGGGAATTGCCATACTGATTGTTATGGTAGTGGTCATGCTTTTTATGAGGCTTTTGATTGAAAAAAAGCGTTATGGCATTTCCCTTCAAAAAGCTTTGGGATTTAACAATGTCTGTATAAGGAAAGAGTATTTCATTTATGGAGCTATTCCGATAACAGTGGGCGTGTTAGCAGGAGTGTTATTTGGAAATATCCTAGGTGAAAGCATCTGTGGACAGATATTAAAATCCCTTGGGGCATTTGGGTTTCACTTTGTCATTCGCTGGGAACAGGTCATATTCATGGTCCTAGTTTTAATGGTTACGGCAGCTGTGGCTTTATGTATTGGGACTTTGGAAGTTAAAAAAATCAAAGCATATGAGTGCTGCATGAGAAAGGAATAAATTACATGGAGATCATTTTAAGGGCAGAAAAACTTTGCAAAGATGAAATATTAAAGGATATTTCTTTTTGTACCAATCAGGGAGAAATGGTAGCGATTATGGGTCCGTCAGGGTCCGGAAAGTCTACGTTATTATACAATATATCCGGTATGGATCAACCGACCGGCGGTAAGGTATGGCTGAAAGGTCAGGAAATCACGGCACTTTCTGAGAACGAAAAAGCAAAATTACGGCTTCACCGGATAGGTTTTGTTTTTCAACAGATGAACATGATGGAAAACCTGAATATTATGGATAATATTTTACTTCCTGCTCTGGAGGCAAACAGGGAAAGAAAAAATCAGAGAAAGGAAAAGAGAGAGCTAATAAACGATGCAAAGAGCCTGATGAGAAAGCTTTCCATTTCGGGATTAGAGCAAAGAAGGATTACAGAGGTTTCAGGCGGTCAGCTACAGAGGAAGTGATGAATGCACTTACATCATTAAATCGTGAAGGAACCACGATTCTGATGGTAACGCATGACAGCAGGATGGCAAGCCGTTGCGGACGGATTTTGTATCTATTGGACGGGCAGATTCGGGGAGAACTGATACTGGAAGATGGTCTGGAGGATTCGCTTAAGCAGCGAGAAGAAAAGGTAAATAGGTGGCTTGCAAAGATGGAGTGGTAGACTCCATGTAGAAAAGGGGACCTTATAGCACGAATTCAGAAGTATAGAAACACTTGCATCTCTATAATAGGGTTTGGTAAAGGAGAGATGCAGGTATGAATATCAAACAAATCAAAGAAAACAAATTAAAAATGATTCTGGGGTTCTCGATTCCGAGCATCATAGCGATGTTGTTGGAAACGGTAATCACTATAACGGACGGCTATTTCACGGGAAACTATGTAGGCGAACATGCGCTGGCGGCAATTAATCTGGGCTTGCCGATTCTCTATTTCTATCTGGGAGTAGGTCTTTGTGTCGGGGTAGGCGGGTCTGTAATCTGTGGAAGACTTCTTGGCGCAAAAGAAAAACAAAAAGCTTCAGAAGTATTCTCACAAACAATGGTAACAGCAGTGTGTGTCTGTATTATCATTTCATTATTGGTGTTCGTTCTTTTTACACCGATACTTGGCATATTAAGAGCAGATGCCGGTTTGTCCGGTTATTTTACAGAGTATTATCGGGTGATGTTATTTACTTATCCACTTATGGTAGCAGCAACCATACTTGGGATGTTTATTCGTGCGGATGGAAAACCTCAGGTATGTATGATGGTAAGCATTGCAGGGTGTATTCTAAATATGATTCTGGATTACATTTTTGTAGGAGTATATGGTTTTGGAGTACAGGGAAGTGCAGTCGGTTCTCTTATCGTACAGAGTGTTACCGTTTTGATTATGATGGGCTATTTCATAAGTCAAAATGCGGGAATTAGATTTTGTCGATTCAAATTTGACAAGATGATAAATCGGGAAATGATACTAAACGGTTCTTCCGAGTTCATTGGAGAAATGGCAAGTGCTTTATCTATGTTTGCGTTTAACTATGTATTGATGAAATATGTAGGTGCGGAAGGGGTTGCAGCATTTACAATTCTTGGATTTGTGGTGTATGGTTATAGTATGGTCTGTATTGGGTTCGGTCAGGGTATTATGCCGCTAATCAGTGTTTGCTGGGGAGCGAAAGAGACAGAAACGGCTTTTGACATACGAGAGATAACGAACCGCATACTGCTTGCGATAGGGTTTTTCATTGCAGGACTCTTTTTTGTAACAGGTAAAGGCTATGCAGAAATCTTTGGATGCAGTAATCATGTGGCAGATATGGTTGCAGCCGGATTTCGAATCTATGCAGTTACCTTTCTATTCATGGGATATGATGTGATTAATTCCATGTATTTTACAAGCTGTGGTGACGCAAAGTCGTCTGCGCTTATATCAGCGTTAAGAGGCATTATACTTTTACTGGGATTTACCTTCCTTCTTTCCACTCTATTTGGAATGACCGGAGTGTGGATGAGTGCACCATGTACGGAGACATTGACGACAATCGTTTCTGCATGTCTGCTCAGAAGGCAAAAAATTAGGATGAAAATAGGGGAGTCAGATGGAAGATAGAGAAAGCACAACCATACGTAGTGCAGTTATCAATAAGGCAATCAATTATATCTTTGATCATATGGAAGAGGATATCACAGTAGATGATGTAGCACGTCACTGTGCATATTCCAAGTATCATCTGACTCGTATGTTCAAAGAAGGTACCGATGAGGCGTTATATCAATTTATTAAGCGGGTGCGTTTAGAGAGAAGCGCATGGCGTCTAAAAGTGGAAAAAGAGAAAAGTATTACAGAGATTGGCGAAGAATACGGGTATTCTTCATCAAATTTTGCTACAGCATTTAAAAAGCATCTGGACATATCACCAGCTGATTTCCGAAGGATTAGTGAACAGATTGTGGAAGAGAGTTCCTTCTCGAATAGCATATCATTGGATGAATTAGAAGATGCAGGGAAGCTAATTACGGTGGAATATCTGGAACCTTTTACTGTGATTTATGAGAGAAAAAAGGGAAATTATCATAATCTGCCGAAAGAGTGGTGCACATTTATCGAAAAATATAGCTATTTGGCTACAAAAGACACAAGATATATTGAGTGTACCATCGATGATCCGTCCATTACAGACGAAGATAACTGTATGTTTGAGCTGTGCCAGACAATTGATCCTGAACATCCAGCTTTAAAGGAGAACCCGGCACTTCTTACACACAGTTTTGATGGTGGAAAATATGCAGTGTATCATTTCAAGGGATTCCCTCAATTTTTATTTATGGTGTATCAGGAGATCTTTTGCAGATGGCTGTCAAAAACAAAAAATCAGTTGGATGAAAGACCGATTCTTGATATTTATCGCATGGTAAGAGAAGATGGCTATATGGAAATAGATATCTGCTTTCCATTGAAGACAATATAATTTTGCAGATAGTAACTGCAACTTGCCGGAAAACAAAGAATTGCTACCTGGAATTTTTAACATTTTGATATAAGAGTGATTATGTGCCAATATTTACAAAAACATTGACACCCTATAAAATAGGGTGTAATATAATAATAACAAATGGGAAAGGTAAGTAACAAATGACAAGAACATTTATTGAAGTACCATTGTTTTCTAAGAGATGGAAAGAAATTGGTCTTGGTGAAGACGAACTTCAAGCATTACAGATAATGCTTCTAAAAGATCCAGAATCTGGTCCAGTAATGGAAGGGACAGGTGGAATTCGTAAAGTGAGATTTCCTTTAAAAGATCGAGGAAAAAGCGGAAGTGTAAGGGTGTGCTATACAGATTTTGCTGAGTATGAAGTCATATATTTGATTACTGCTTTCGAAAAGAAAGAACAAGAAAATCTTACAGATGATGAGAAGAATGTTTTGAAGAAATTAGTTAAAGCATTGAAGGAGGAAGCATCTAAAAATAGGAGGTGATTTCTATGAGTTCATTATTTGATGATTTGAAACAAGGACTCGAAGAAGCTATTGCATATGAAAAAGGAACTGGCGAAGCAACAGTAAAAACATATATGATTTTGCCAATTAAGGAATACACTGGAAAAGAAATACGCGATATCAGAAAAAAGGCTGGCATGACTCAAAGTGTATTCGCATCATATATGGGAGTTTCAATTAAGACAGTGGAGGCTTGGGAAGGCGGAAGAACACATCCTACTGGTCCTGTGTTTAGACTTTTAGATATTCTTTCTGCAAGTGATGAAATGGAATATATTGTAGCAAAATAGTATTGATATAACAGAAAAACCGCCGATATGGTGTTTTACCAATAATCGGCGGTTTTTCTGTTGCTACATTTCTTTATCAAACTTAATGCGATAATAGATGGAAAAACCATGAACAAAAAGATATGCAAAAACAAGTAAAAGTAAAGCGGTCATATCCACATCCATAAGAGCGAACGATACCATTAAAGCGCCAAAGATATAGGTCATCATATCAAAGGCTTTACCTTTTGCCTTATTTGCAATCATAATATTACGCTCATCATTCTTTTCAATATTCATTCTTTTCTGTAAATCCGGGTCGTTTCGAATGGCTCGCTCGGAAATCACATTACCCATACCATGTCCAAACAAGCCGGAACCAATGCCGATACAAACATAAGGCAATGCTACCATGATTCCTTGCGAAGTTCCGGTTGTTTTTATCAGGTAAAGACCTGTTACCAGCAGAAGCAGCCCTAAAAAGATTGTTGTGTATTTTACTATTTTAGATTTCATTGTTCTTCCTCCTCATAAATAAAAATTTCTTCAATAGTCATATGGAAGTATCGGGCTATTTTGAACGCTAATTGAATGGATGGATTGTAGCGCCCATTTTCTAAAGAGCCAATTGTTTGTCGTGATACTTCCAATGCGTTTGCCAAATCTTCTTGTTTGATTCCCTGTTGCTTACGTAGTTCTTCCAAACGATTTTTCATGTGAACCTCCCTTCTGATGGAAAGTTTGCTTTCCGTGATTGTATTGTAACATAATTGCACAAAATGTCAAGCATACTTTCCATTAAATCGAATTTCTTGACAAGTAAACGACTGTTTACTATAATGGTTGTAAACGGTCGTTTACTGCATGGAGGTGATAATAATGTCTGATACAAGGGAAAAAATATTAATGACGGCACTTCGCTTGTTTGCAAGGGATGGTTATGAGGCTGTCTCAGTAAGCACAATTGCAGGAGAATTAGGAATGACAAAAGGAGCTCTATATAAGCATTATAAAAACAAACGTGATATTTTTGATAACATCGTTGAGAGAATGTATCAAATTGATGCCGAAAGAGCAGAAAAATATAGAGTACCGCAAGTAAAGTATGAAATCCAGCCGAAAGCATATGAAAATCAATCGATAGAAAAAATAATGGATTTTACGATTGCTCAGTTTCTTTTTTGGACAGAAGACGATTTTGCATTCGATTTTCGTAAGATGCTGATATTGGAGCAATATCGCAATACAGAAATGGCAGAGCTCTACAGTCAGTGTATTGTTGCGGGACCGGTTACATATATGGAAGATTTGTTTCGCGAGCTGATTAAAGAAGGTGTATTTAGAAAGGAAAATCCCAGACAGCTTGCTGTAGAATTCTATGCTCCGCTTTTTCTTCTCATCAATATGTGCGATAAAACCGGAGAAAATGAGGAGTATATCGAAATTCTCAACAATCACATGAATCACTTTATGAAGCGTTACGTTATGGATAAGGGAGGAAAACAATGAATACAAGTAATATTATCATACGTTTAGAGAAAAAAGAAGAATATCGGGAAGTAGAAAATATGGTAAGAGAAAGCTTCTGGAACGTATATCGGCCGGGATGCTTTGAGCATTATGTTCTAAATCAGCTTCGAGACGATCCGGCATTTGTTCCGGAACTTGATTTTGTTATGGAACAGGATGGCAAGCTGATTGGTCAGAACACGTTTATGAGGGCAAGTATCAAGGCGGATGATGGCAGGACTATCCCCATCATGACGATGGGACCAATCTGCATTACTCCTGAACAGAAAAGAAAGGGATATGGAAAGATTTTATTAGACTATTCCTTAGAAAGAGCAAAGGAACTTGGTTGTGGTGCTGTTTGCTTTGAAGGAAACATTGACTTTTATGGAAAGAGTGGATTTACTTATGCCAGCAAATTCGGTATTCGTTATCATGGTTTGCCGGAAGGTGAAGATGCATCATTCTTTTTGTGTAAGGAATTGATTCCGGGATACTTAGAGGGTATTACAGGTGAGTATGCGACACCACAGGGATATTTTGTGGATGAAGCAGAGGTGGAAGCATTCGATAAGGAGTTTCCGGCTAAAGAAAAATTGAAACTCCCGGGTCAAATATTCTAGGTATAGAATAGCCTCATAACAAATAGGAGGATAGGCATATGATGAATAAAAAGATTACAATTCGCCCAGAAGAACATAGAGATTATAAGAGTATTATTTCTCTCATTTTGCGTTCGTTTCAAGAAGGAACAGACTATTCTGATGGAACCGATATTATTGCATTGATAGAAGAAATCAGAGATTCGAAATATTATATTCCGGAATTGTCCTTTGTGGCAGAATTAGATGACAAGATAGTAGGACACTTTTTGTTTTCACATTTTCCACTATCACCTACAAAAGAAGGTGGGCATGATGATGGACAAAATTCCGCAATTGTTATGCTGGC
The DNA here is from genome assembly GCA_945787015.1 of uncultured Roseburia sp. GTDB lineage: Bacteria > Bacillota > Clostridia > Lachnospirales > Lachnospiraceae > Roseburia. The sequence goes on along the minus strand of CALZGM010000018.1, from coordinate 32,967 downwards.
ACCTGTATCTGTTCATGCAGATTATTTCCGCCGGGGAATTGGAACTGCGATGTTGACTATGGGAATTGAGAAGGTGAGAGAATTGGGCTACAAAGGGATAACTGTCGAAGGAAATTTTAACTTTTATAATCAGGTTGGATTTCGGACATCATCAGAATATAACATTTTTCCAACAAGTGGCTGGCCAATGGAAGAACCCCGATGCATGATGTGTCAGGAGACATATGAAGGATCATTGGATGGCATACAGGGTTATATCGTTTATGACATGTATTTTAATGCATAAAATGGAAATGGATACCTGAAGAGATAAAAGAGCCGCTTGTACACGGGACAATTCCGTGTATAAGCGGCTCTTTTCCGTGTAAAGTGTGCACTCTTCTGAATATGATGATTACATATTTATGAAAATGACGAAATTTGGTATTGACTCTCTCGTAACGTAACCGTTTACGATTATTGCGAAAGGAGGAAAAAATGAAGACTGTAAAAGAAGTATCTATGATAACCGGAGTAAGTATAAGGACGTTGAGATATTATGATGAAATCGGTTTGTTGAAACCAACGGAATTAACAGAGACTGGTTATCGGCTCTATGACAACAAAGCGTTAGAAAAGTTGCAGGAAATCTTGTTCTTTCGAGAATTGGAAATACCGTTGGTTGATATTAAGAAAATTATGGATACCCCGAATTACGATAAAGAACAGATCTTGGCAACGCAAAAGAGTTGTTGGAGCAGAAGCGAAATCGTTTAAACGGGATTATTGAGTTGATCACAGATGTAATGAAAGGAGTCAATACTATGAGTTTTGAAGCGTTTAGTAAAGATGAAGTGCAGAAAATTGTGAATCATACGTTAGAATGTATGTCGAAAGAGAATATTGATGAACAGGTGCAAAAGTTTGGGAGTTTGGAAAATTATAAAGAATACTTATCATCCGGCTTTGCAAATGAACAGGCTATGACGGACTTAATGAAGTGGTATGGAAGCAAAGAAAAGGCAATGGAAGCAATCATGCAGTCAACGGGTGATACTGAGGAAATAAAGCAAGAGCAGGATGAAAATACGAAAATCTACAAACTGTTTATGTCTGCAAAAGAATGCGGTAGTATGGATATGGAACGGTCTGCCGTAGAGTTGCTTGCGGAAAACTACAAAAAAATGTTTGCGCTTGATAATGCAAGAAGTATTTTACTTGATTTGTCAAAAGAATATCTGCAGAATTCAAAATTGGCAGAGGTTACCGATAGTCAGTTTGGAATAGGTTGTTCAGAATATGTTGCAAATGCCATTAAGCGTTATTATGGAGTATAGTATTGGAAATAGCAGAAGACGCATTATCAGAAACGATGGTGCGTCTTTTCTACATGTGACAATTCCGTGTATAAAGGGCTCAATTCCGTGTAACGTGTGCACACATTTGAATATGATGATTACATATATTTATTAGAGTAAGGGAAAGAAGGATACCTATCAAAATGAAGAAACATATGAAAGTTCTAATTATTTTTATAGTGCTATTTATGATTGGTGTTGCCGTAGTTCTTTTCTGCTCCAATCAGGAAGGTTTTACTGGGAGCCGTATCAAAAATCCGGATTCCTATATGCTGGACATTGAGAGGATGAACGGAACAGACGTGCACACGTTGGATTTGCAAAATGGAGATGTTCTTCAAATCCAATTTGAAACGGTGAAGGGGTCTCTATACATGGAAATTCATGCACCGAATGGAACTATAATTTATCGTGGAAATGGGAAGGAAATTACCGATTTTACAGTAAACATTCAGGAAAACGGTGCTTATACGATTGTAGTTGAGGCTTGGAAGGCAAAAGGAACGATTCACATTCAATGTGCAAAGATAGAATAATAAGTGGAGTTTTATTTGAAATGGAGATTTTGCATATTTCCGGTCTATAGAGAAGGAGCTGTGCACGAATAACTTAGTGCAACAGCCCCAGAGAAGATATCTGAAAACTATTTTGAATTTTTTAAAACGGAAATTTCAGCAAGCGCGGCATCAAGTTGTGCCTGAAGAGAACAAATAGTGTCCTGTTGGTTCTTAATAGTGGATTCGCGTTCCTTAATAGTGGATTCGCACTCCTTAATAGTGGATTCACACTCCCTAATGGTAGCCCTCATTTCATCTACCATATACTTTTCCATGTTGCGGTCCATTTGTCTAAGTGCTTCTGAATACATATGCATCAACTCCCTTGGATCTCTTCGGAATTCTACGATATCCTTATAGTATTCCATGAATTCCGGATAAGCATTAACAAGTTTCACAATGTCGGCCGGGGCATCGGAGCCTAAAAAGGTCAGCCATGCATCCAACTCTGTACTTATATTTTGTACGAAGGAGTGAAATGTGTCAAGGGAAATATAGATGGTATTTGTCAATGTTTTGACAGCTGCGCCGCTGTCATAGGAGATTTGCTCACGATGTATATAATGTGGCGAAACAGCAGCAAAGTTGTTTGAACTTCGTTCCATCAGAACAATGAGGATGGTAGGTCTCATGTGATTATAGGAGAATTCCTTTCCTTCCATAGAACGCACTTTGCTATACTGCCTCATAATGAGGTCAGAAAGATAGCAACAGCTCCTTGCGCCAGGAAAGAGGTAGCCGACACGTTGAACCTCAACATTGATAATTGTGCCATTTTCAAGTTCCACAAGGAGGTCCATGATGACAAAAGATCCATCCTCAACCATGAGGTTCCCTTTACGTGGAAGGATAGCGTGAACACGGACTGTTTCTCCGAGAATTGCAGAGAGCATCGAGTTGAGCCTGTTTGGATGAAGTTCCGGGCTCATGATTTTGGGAAAACATTTGTCATTTAGAATTTTTAAGCCGGCATTTCCCTGAATAAAAGATAGAAGCTTATCTTTTGATGCATCAGATAGAGGATTAAATAGTGAGAAAGCTTCCTCATCGCTTTGAATGAGCGCAAGCGCCTCTTCTCTGGAGATTGATTTGCCTAGAATGTCAGCGAGAGTATAAGCAGGTACAGTATAAAGTTGTGTCATAGAATGGTTCCTTTCTTTGGTGGGTAGTTAATAAGTTACAGTACTTGGAATATCTGGCGAACTGCCAAAAGAAAAGACCAAGTAGATTGCCGAGATACGGCAGATGACTGCGAGTAGGCAGTCAGATAAGTGATAAAATTATCGTGTAGATTATTATACTAGCATGGGGAAAGTGGGAAAACAAGAGATGAAAAAAAGATTGTGCAGAGTGCACAATGTAGAAAATGCACAAAAGAATATATTTACGAAATGAAGGAGGAGAGTCATTGAAAATTGTAATGTTAAATGGACAGAACCATAAAGGAAGTACTTACCATATAGGTAGAATGATTGCGGATAAGATTTCCGGCGATAAGGAGATTCGGGAATTCTTTTTCCCAAGGGACTTGAATCACTTTTGCATGGGATGCTACAGGTGTATTGAAGACGAGAAGGCCTGTCCATATTATGACGAGAAGAAAGTGATTCTGGATGCTGTTGATGAAGCAGATGTGCTGATTGTAACTACACCGACCTACTGTATGCATGTGTCAGCCCCATTGAAATCATTTATAGATATGACGTTTGATTATTGGATGGTACATAGACCGAAAAAATGTATGTTTCGTAAACGTGCGGTAATTGTTTCAACCTCAGCAGGGGCTTCGCCTAAGTCTGCAATGAAGGATGTGGAAGATGCTCTGTTCTATATGGGGGTACCATCCATCAAGAAGTATGGAATAGCCGTTTCCGCAATGAACTGGGAGAAAATTGCAGCTTCAAAAAAAGAAAAAATTGATAAGGATACTACCGGAATTGCTCGTAAATTAAGTAGAAAAGAGAAACCTCATGTTGGGATAAAAACCAAATTTCTATTTTACATGATGAGGATGATGCAGAAAAACGGTTGGAGAGCGTCGCCGGTGGAGAAAGAGTACTGGGAGAAAAATGGTTGGTTTTCGAGCGAGCGTCCATGGAAATGAAAAGGGTATTGTGTTTTTCATTTAGTGATATAATATGAAAAAATGACAATATGGAGGAAATGAATATGAAAGACCACAAATGGAATGTGGCAGATACGATAACGTCTGTACGAATAGCGGCTTCACTTTTGTTGTTGTTCGTTATCCCAAAATCTCTCGGTTTTTTTGCAGTCTATACCATCGCCGGTTTGACGGATGTGTTAGATGGTTGGCTTGCCCGAAAAAAAGGGATGGCTAGCGATTTTGGCGCAAGGCTGGATAGTATGGCAGACTTGCTATTTTACGGGATAATGCTGATTCGGCTTTTCCCTATTTTGTATCAGATGCTGCCGAGGGAGATTTGGTATGCCGTGGCTGGAATCCTGTTTGTCCGGCTAATTTCATATGGTGCAGCAGCAATTAAATATCGTCGCTTTGCATCCCTGCATACCTGGTTGAATAAGTTGACAGGGGCGGCGGTTTTTCTGCTGCCATATGTTCTCGCATGTTCAACAGGCGTCGTATACAGCTGGGCGGTATGTGCATTGGCATTTGCTTCATCTTTGGAGGAACTGGTGATTCACCTTTGTCGTACAAGTTACCATGGGGATGTAAAGTCCATCTTTCAGTAAGAAAACCTAATTGCGCTCCCTTCAAAATAACGATATAATCATGAATAAGAATGAAGGATATTTGGAGGTACAAATGATTATATTACATTGGTCTAAGACGCAGATTTTGTGTTTAATGATTTTGGTATATATCGGCATTAATTATATCAGAGATGGAAATCGACTAAATAAAATTTCCACAAGCTTTAATTGTAATCCTATTTTTGATGCTTTTTATATTATAACGGAATTGGCAGTCTTTTTTGATGGAATTACCGCATGCACCATAAACTACCTCGACCGGATTCCGAGAATCGTGAATTTGTTGGCGCACCTGGGTATGTTTATTTCTTACGAAGTCTATGTTGCCTTACTGTTTTGGTATTGGGTGTCTGTTACAGTCGGTATGCCAAAAGGGAAATGGGTAAAGGCAGCTTATATTTTGCCAAACATGATTTCTGTCTTGTTGACCATTTGCTTCCTTCCAAATTTGGATTTTATTCAAGGAAAATATACGAATTACTCCATGGGAAGTGCTGTCTATGTATGCTTCGGTAGCATTATCATATACTGTGTCCTTACGATAGCGGTGATTATATCAAAATACAGATACATATCGAAAAAAAAGAGGCAGAGCTTAGCAATTTCTTTAGTATTTATTGTATTCATTCTGGCTTTACAGATTATGATTCCGGAATCGCTCATATCCTGTATGGCAGCCACTATGGTTACGGTGAGTATTTACTTAAGCATGGAAAATACTGACATTTATGGTCTGGAACACTATCAGCACGAGATGGTAATGGGATTTGCAACGCTCGTAGAAAACAAGGATGATAATACAGGTGGGCATATCAGGCGTTCGTCTGCTTATGCACTTTTAATTGCTAAGAATTTAAGAAAAAATAAAAAATATAAAAATCTGATTACAAAGGACTTTATTGATAATCTGGTTCAGTCGGCTCCAATGCACGATATTGGAAAAATCGGTATTCCGGACGCTATTTTACAGAAACCGGGAAAACTGACACAGGAAGAATTCGAAAAAATGAAAGAACATCCGACCATCGGTGGAAAAATTATTCAGGACACGTTTGGTCATCTTTTCAATGGTGAATATGAAAACATGGCCTTTCAGGTTGCAAGATATCACCATGAGAAATGGAACGGAAAAGGTTACCCGGAAGGGCTTAGTGGGAAAGACATTCCACTTTGTGCCCGTATTATGGCAGTGGCAGATGTATTTGATGCGGTGTCAGCTAAACGTTGTTATCGGGATGCGATGCCTCTTGAAGAATGCTATAGTATCATAAAAAATGGACGGGGCGTAGATTTTGATCCGGATGTTGTGGATGCGTTTTTTGCAAATACAGAGAAAATAGAAGAGATTTATTCCTCTTCAAACAAGGGGGAATGTTCGTGCTATTAAGAGTAGCGCAGATTATTATTTTGATGAGAGCCGGACTGGGATTGGATTTAACAGGATTAAAAAAGATTGGCAGGCCGGCTATTTTCATGTGTTTTATAGTTTTATTAGTAGAAATATTCAGTGCCTATTATGTAAAAGCAGGATGATTTAGGGGGTAAAAAATGAAAATCATAGAATACTTTACAGCAGAAAAGAAAGAGCATTGGTTAAGCAAAATAGGAAAATCTGATTGGGGAGCAGGGCAATATTTACATCAGCTATTAAGTGAAAATCGTCTGAAAGAAATGGTTGGTGAAACTGCACTTGTACCAATGCTTGTGGATGGAGATAAATTGATTGCATTTTGCACCTTTGCACCGCTTGATGATATTCAGCCAACCGAGCTTTCTCCATGGATTGGATTCTTATATACGTTCCCAGAGTATCGCGGACACCGTTATGCGGGATTGCTTTTAGATTATGCAGAGAGTATTGCCACGGTTATGGGGAAGGAATACATACATATTTCTACCGGTCATATAGGTTTGTATGAGAAATACGGATATGAGTTCTATCAAATAGAAAAAGATATCGAAGGCGAAGGCTCAAGGGTGTATCGGAAGGCTCTTGCCGTGGATGGACCGGACAAAGACAGACGATACGAAAACGGCGCCAAATGGAAGACTGAAATAGTAGACAAAGCGAGATGCGGTGTGGACATGACAGCATACTGCGGATTTTCATGTAATCATTGCTTTCTTGGTGAATGGTGCGGAGGATGCCGCTCGGCATTTAACTGCTGCTCGTATGGAACTCTTTTTGAAAAGGGGAAATGTCCAAACATGGAATGTTGTCAGGAAAAGGGATTTGATGGCTGCTATGAATGCAGTGAGTTAGAGGCGTGCACGAAAGGCTTCTACCAACCGGACAACGATGGTGCAAATGCATGTAAGGTACAGGCGATGTTTATAAGAAAATACGGAAAAGAGAAGTTTTTCCGGGCCCATGACAAACTGCACGAAAAATATGATTTCAAAAAGACGCAGGAAGTATTGGGGGCAAGTGTGGAGGAAGGATTAAAGATATTGGAGGAATGTAATCATGTATAAGGAAATAGTAGAAATTTTAAAGTGTCCATGTTGTGGAACGGATTTAGAGCTTATTACAGAAAAAGAAGAAAATGGAGAAATCATAGAGGGACAATTGATATGTGCAAAAAAACATACTTACAAGATTTTTGCCGGCGTCATTGATTTTGGTTCAGAGGAACAGAAGAATTCCAATAACTGGAGCGAACTTTATCAAGAAGTAACTTATGATGAATTAGATGCTGCCATAGACGATAGAAAATCAGAGAATCAGAAGCAGATTGAAAGGTTATCTTTGGATGGAATCACAAATAAAACATCAAAACTGGAAAAAGGCTTCCTGTTAGATGTGGCATCCGGCAGGGGTATGCTCTTAAGAAAATTACTGGAAACTACAAATGAGCAGGTTCATATTATTGCGTCTGACTTGAGTTTCCAGGTATTGATGTATGACCGGGTCAAGTTTGCAAAGATAAACCCAAGGATAAAAGTCAGCTATATTGCCTGTGATGCGACAAATTTAGTATTCAAAGATAATAGTATTGATATGGTATGTACCTTTGTGGGATACTTGAATATGGGTAACCTCATGGAAAAGGGAATCATTGAAGCCGCACGTGTATTGAAGCCCACATGTTCGCTCATTAATACGGTAATGTATATGAATGAAGATTCCACGGGATATCAAGAATTAAAGAAGATATTCGAGGAAAATGACATGGCATCCATGGCACAATACATCCTTAGAGACCGGCTTTTTGAAATACATCAGAAAAACTTTAAGAAGGTTTCGGATCAAATAACCTACGAAGGCATTGGGGAGGCCTTTGAAGGCGATTTATTACCATATGCCGGTGAATGGTTTGCTGATGCAGTCATTACGGCAGAGAAATAGCACCGATTTTGCTTTGAAACGACAGTATTTATGTGGATGATACGATTCGTGTCATGCATGTGACGTTGCGATTCTTTCTGCTTTTTACGTCTTTTGCTACTTTCGAATTAGCCAATTGGCAAAAGGGAAAGAGAAACAAATAGAATACTATGGGGTATGTACTTCAATTAGGGTGTGGCATAAGGATGGCCAAGAAGTAGAATTTGGTACTTTAACAAGAATTTGTAGGAGGAATTGATTATGAGAAGATTGCTATCTCTTTTATTTGTATTGGTCTGTATGATGACTCTATTCGGATGTGGGAAAGAACCAGGTGAAGGTTTGGTTAATGAAAAAGGACAGGTATATTTCAACGCAATAGTTTTGGAAGCGAACGAAGGCTCTGTTAAAGTTAAATGTACAGAGGCATTTGCCAGTGGTATTTCTGTTGATGAGGAAGTTTCTGTTTCAACGAATGTAGTAGCTAGCAAAGGAGCACCAGAAATGACAGTTGGCGATAAAATTCGTGTTGTATTTAACGGTGAAATAATGGAAAGTTACCCTTTAAAACTAGGAACAGTTTTTGCTATATATCTTTTGGATGAGAATGGAGAGGTAATTCCAAATGACTAGGGTTTTATTTTTAGATGTAGATGGAGTTCTTAATTCTAACTTTTGGAATGAAAGTCACCAAAAGGAAAGAAAAAGCGGAGGTGTATTTTGAAGAAACTTTTATTGATTACGGGAGATTTAGCAACCGGTAAATCTACTTTTGCAAAAATTCTTTCTAAAAGATATGATACAAATGTATTTTATAAAGACTCAATCAAAGAAGTGCTGGGAGATACCATTGGTTTTACGAATAGAGAAGAAAACTTAAAACTCTCAAAAGCCACAATGGAATTAATGATTTTTATATTTTCTGAATTTGGTAAGTTAAACAAAAATCTGATTCTGGAGTCAAATTTTCATACAGAAGAACTGGAAAAATTACATAAGCTGGCAAATGAGAATAACTATGAGGTTCTAACTCTCATTCTGCGAGGAAATGTAGATATTTTATATAAACGATACTTAAACCGAATTCATAATGAAAACAGACACCCGGTACATTTAAGCACCACCTTAGACGTTTTTGATGATTTTAAAGCCTATATGGAAAATGCAAGGAAGGAAGAAATTCCCGGGAACATAATAAAAATGAATGCGGATAATTTTTCATACCAAACAGATGAAGGAATTTTGACAAGTATAGATAAATTTATGGGAGTTTGAATGAATTTAATGAATAGTTAAATCTGGATTTCAGTAGGAGAAAGGGCCATATGAAAAGATATATCGCCTTGTTAAGGGGAATAAATGTTAGTGGTAAAAATAAGATAGCCATGTCTGAATTAAAAGAAGGATTCGCAGAACTTGGGTTGGAGGAGGTTTCCACACATCTTAATAGTGGGAATGTTATTTTTTCAAGTGCTGCCGATGATGTGAATATTCTTTCAGAAAAAATAGAATCCATGATAAAAGACAGATTTGGTTTAGAGATACCGGTCTTCCTTATTTTGCAGGAAGAACTAAATGAAATTTTGCAGAATGCACCGGATTGGTGGGGAGATGAGAATAAGGAAATATATGATAACCTTATATTCATGATACCGCCTTTATCTTATGAAGAGTTTTATAACGAAATCGGCAGTCCGAAAGCGGAATACGAGAAGGTGTATCCCTACAAAAATGCTATTTTCTGGTCGTTCAGCCGTAAGGATTATCAAAAGACAAACTGGTGGTCAAAGACTGCCAGCTCGAAGGTAAGCGATAAGATTACCATTCGGACCGCCGGTACGGTAAGAAAGATAGTGGGAATGTAACAGAAAGGTAATAGTGAGTAAAATGATAAAAAATAAAAAGAAAAAAGTAATTGGTTGGATTTGCGGAAGTATTGCAATATTGCTGATTTTATTTGTTGTAGGCTTATGGTCAATGTTTGGTACATTCATTGTGGCAGCGGGAAGCATTGAAAAACTGGAAGATGGTCTTTATTCTATGGAGTACAGTGGGGATTATGGATTTGATGCTTTTCTGGAAAAGGGAGGGGCAACAAGTGATGAGAAGGTGGCTGACTATCTGATAGAATTTCTTTCTCGTGGATTTTATAGTGCTCAGGCAGAAGTGGATACCGTAGAGTTTGGCTGCTCGACCATTTGCGTAAGTTCTGAAAGTGGAAGCACTCTATTTGGTCGTAACTACGATTGGGAAGAATGTAAAGCGATGATTATACATACAAAACCTAAGAACGGATATGAGTCCGTTTCGACCTGCTGTCTGGATTTTTTGGGATTTGGAGAGGATTATGTAGCAGACGGCTCTATGGCTGAACGGATGCAGACGCTGGCAGCGATTTATGTTCCGTTGGATGGCATGAATGAAAAGGGACTTATGGTTGCAGATTTGATAGCAGGAGATGATGAGGAAACACATCAGCAAAGTAATAAACCGGATCTCACAACCACTACAGCGATTCGTCTCATGTTGGATAAGGCGGCAAATGTGGATGAGGCAATTGACTTGTTACAACAGTACGATATGAATTCTTCTATTGGCGCGGCACATCATTTTTCCATTGCTGATGCAAGTGGAAGGAGCGTTGTGGTGGAATATGTAGGTGGTGAAATGATTGTTACGGAAACGAAGGTGGTGACCAATCATTATATTGCCGATTGTAAGAAACAGGGAGTGGGCTCTGAACAGTCTCACCTGCGTTTTGATACGCTTTCTGAGTATAGCGGTCCCGCTGATGAAACGGATGTAAAAGATATGCTTCAGTCTGTGGCACAGATGAATTACCCGCAATCGAATGGAAGTTATGAAAAGACCATGTGGAGCATTGTTTATAATCCTGAAACATTGTGTGTAGATTTTTATTTCAGTGAGAATTATGAGCACGGATATGGCTTGGTCCTTGGCGAAAAAGATGGATTTGTAAAGAAATAGTAAAGAGTAAAAAGTAGAGGGGCGACGAATGCGAAAAATCTTAATAACAAATGATGATGGAATTGATTCAGATGGGATTGTGCGCCTTGCAAAGGCAGCAACAGAATTTGGCGAAGTGTGGGTAGTTGCACCGGATAGTCAGAGAAGTGCCATGTCTCATAGCGTTACATTAAGACACAGTATAAAAGCTTGGGAAGCGGATTTCCCAGTGCCGGGAGGTCATGCATTTGCTTGTGATGGCACACCGGCTGATTGTGTAAGAATCGGTGTATTGAATATTGTGCCGGGGAAACCGGATCATGTTTTTTCGGGAATTAATTATGGGTATAATGTTGCTACTGACTTACAGTATTCTGCTACCGCAGGAGCTGCATTTGAAGCGGCATTTCAAAGAATTCATGCGATTGCCTTTTCCGAAGACGCTTGTGAGAGGCATGAAGTGACAGACAGATATTTAAAGGAAATCATTGCGGAGTTAATAGACAAACCACTTGCAATCAATCAGATTTGGAATGCTAATTTTCCCGGTTGCAGAGTGGAAGAATGTAAGGGAATCCTGCGTGATAGAGTGGTATCAACGGAAGAATTTTATAAGGATCGGTATATTGAAACAAGAGTTTCCGAAGGGACAATTTCTTATATGGTAGAAGGAATTCGAAATTACGATGCGACCGGAGGAACAGATTTAAAGGCGATTCTTGATAATTATATTTCTGTCGGAATAGCTACAAATATTTCATAAAGGTATATTATGTGATAAGCCTAAAATTAGGAGGTAGATAACTTGTATAAAACGATAAAGAAAGTCCTGATGGTTCTATTGGTTATCGTAGTTTTAGTACTGGTAATTTTCCTTGCGGGACGCTACGGATGGAAACTGGGGGGATTTGGGGCTTGCCAGGGTGCCGGCATTACATCTGTTGAAGTCAGTGAGAATGCAGTACATATCACCGGTTTTTATCCCGGCTCATTTCCGGAGGGCTTTTGTGGCTACTATAGTGAGGAAAGGGACGGAAAGCTCTATGTGGGCTTCCGCTTCAGTGCTGTGTTTGGCTTTTTTGAGACCGGAAACTTTGATATTACAATCCCAGTCAAGGGAGACATCAAAGAGGTAATTCTCAAGACCAAAATGAACGAAACGCCTCTCTGGAACGTGGAGATTGGTGCTATTCCCCAATCGGAACGATACGGCGTCTATGTGAAGTTGGAAGGAAACGATGTCTATTATGTTTCTATGACTTACGATGGCTTTGGTGGGGGAGTAGGTAGTGCGGATGGCACCGCCATGGAAAGCGGTGAATACTGCTTTATAGATAATGATATCATGATAGTATCCAAGGAAGCGGATGCGCCGATACCGTTTACTATTATCGTAAAAGATGCAGACGAAAATGTGGTGGCGTCAGGAGAAATTTCTTTTGATGCCTATATGGAAAAAATGTATCTGACCATAACCACAGACGGAAGGATTGAGGAGCAATTTAAGTGACAAAAATGCTCCACTTCATTGCATAATTGTCACTTAAAACAGCCATGGAAAAGATGAAGGGTAAGTTCGGATGAATAATTTATTGGGATATAAAGATTTACCGGTTGAGATATTAAATCAGATAAATCGTGTTGTGAATATATGGAAAAGGCACCTGGGAGACAACTTGATAGGCGTATACTTACATGGATCAATTGCACTTGGGGCATTTCAACCTGATTCAGGTGATATTGACCTGCTTGTGGTGGTAAAGGACTCCATGGAAGTCGCAGCGAAGCTTGAAATAGCAAGAGAAATAATAGAAATTGACAAAAAACCATGTCCGATTGAACTATCGGCGGTGAAGCAGGCAGATGCAAAAAATTGGAAAACACCGGGTAACTGCGTCTTTCATTACAGCGATTTCTGGACTGCGAAGTATCTGGAACGGTTTCAAAATCCGGATTTTGAAGTGTATGTGGCAGACCACGAATTCCCGGATGCAGATGTGACCAGTTATATCAAACTGCTCCATCAATGCGGTATTGTACTATATGGAAGAGAAATAAAGGAAGTATTTGCGGATGTTTCCGATGAAGATTTCTGGTCAGCCATCAGCGCTGATATAGAGGAATATGATTTCCATGCTTACGATGCAAGGTACTTTGCAAGCAATGTTTTAATCCTGGGAAGAATTTTATCCTTTAAAAAAGAGAAAAGAATTTTGTCAAAATATGAGGGCGGCCTCTGGATGATAGAGAATGTTCCAAAGGATTTAAAATATCTACCGGAGCTGGCGATGAAAATATGGTTTGAAGGTGAGGAACACATCCTTCCTGAGGGAGACCTAAATAGATTACGCGATTACCTTGTTGGGGAGATAAAAAATGATTGACTGTAAACATGGTTTATACTTTATATTCGTAGCGAAAGGATATAGGTGGATTATATTCTCTGCCACACAGGAATGTAAAATGATTTGTCTATCTATAAGAGAATAAGAAATGACAATAAAAGAAGTGGAACAAATGACGGGACTTACCCGCTCAAACATTCGATTTTATGAAAAGGAAAAGTTAATATGCCCGAAGCGCAACGAGAATAATGGATACCGGGAATATTCAAATGAGGACGTCGAAAGTATTAAGAAAATAGCATATCTTAGAACGTTAGGGATATCCATTGAGGATATCCTTAAGTTATTAAATAAAGATGCTGATTTATACACAGTAGTAAAAAAACAAAGGCGGATTTTGGAAAAACAGATATCCGAACTGCAAAGTGCAAAGGTCCTGTGTGAAAGAATGTTGTCGTCTAAGGACAAGATCAGTTATCAGGAATTGGAGGTTGAACAATACATCACGAATTTACAGGATTATTGGAAGGAAAATAAAAATGTTTTCAAATTGGATTCCGTTCGTTTTTTCTATATGTGGGGCGGAAACATCACATGGATTACTTTAACGATAATCTGCTTTTTAGTGGCAGTATTTTCAATTGGAGGTTTACCTGCTCAAATTCCTGTTCAATGGAGTAATGGCATAGGAAGTTCATTTGCAGACAAAAAATTTATTTTTGCTTTTCCGGCTGCATGTGTAATGATAAAATTTGCATTACGTCCGGTTATCTGGAACCGGCTTAGGATGAGTGTTATGAGAAGCGAAGATATTACGAATTTTTTTGCTTTTGGCTGATACCCTTGTGTTAATTGGAGTATTAATATTGGCGTGTTACAAGTTGAACAAAAAAGGTAGAATGATTTAGTTCAAATTTCGCGAAATAAGGATACCTATTTTGACAAAGAAGATGTTTTTTAGGGAAGCTATATCGTATATAATAAATTCATAGAACAATCTTTTGTGACCGTCTTATACAGATGATAATAAAAAGGAGGGGTACGATGAGTCATTTCTTTTTTGGCGGTGGATTTGAAATTATGTTTTTCCTGATGTTCTTTCTGGTGTTTGGGGTAATTATTTTTACTCTGGTGAAAGGAATTGGCGAGTGGAACAAAAACAATCATTCTCCAAGGCTTATAGTAGAGGCTATTGTGGTAACCAAGCGTAATCAGGTAAGCCATCACCATCACGATGGTGGTATGCACACAACACATTCTACAACTTATTATGTGACGTTTCAGGTAGAGAGCGGTGATAGAATGGAGCTTAGGGTGTCCGGCCAGGAGTTTGGAATGCTTGTGGAAGGAGATCGGGGAAAACTGACATTCCAAGGCACGCGATATATTGGATTTGAGCGCATGTAGTTTGATTGTATGAATATGCAAATGAAAGAGGTGATTGAGATTTCATCCTATTGGTACGTATGGTTTATATTATTTATTGTTTTTATTACATTGATGTCTCAGAAAAAAAGAAGACACAGAATGATTAGAAAAAATAAGAGATTAAAAAAGAAAGGAATAAAAAGAGTAATGCCAATTGATATGTTAAAAGAATGCATCGGAAAAGAAGTTATCGTATGTGTAGAGGGAGAACTTAGTGGATTTAAGGCAACAGTTCTGGCTATTGAAGAGAACTGGATTAAGGTTGAAGAAAAAAATAACGTCAGGTTTATTAATGGGGATATGATTACACAGATTTATATTCCGAAGAATAAAAAATAACTGTAATTTAGTTGGATACTCTACTTAATCCAGAAAAATTATTGAGATTAAGTGAAATATAAGGAGCTAGATATGGAAATCTTTGATATTGTTGATGAAAACGGGATGCCAACAGGTGAGACAATTGAACGTAGCGAGGCACACAGGAAAGGAATCTGTCACAGAACGGTACACATCTGGGTTGTACGTAAAGACGGGGACAAGTGCCAGCTGCTTTTACAAAAAAGAGCAGCGGACAAAGACAGTTTCCCGGGATGTTATGATACTTCTTCATCAGGACATATTCATACAGGCGATGAACCAATCACATCTGCACTGCGTGAACTCTATGAGGAGTTGGGCATCACTGCTCATGAATCGGATTTAAGCTTTGCAGGTCGGTTTCATGTCGCATATGAGAAGGAATTTTACGGAAAGATGTTCCGGGATAATGAGGTGGCATTCGTATATGTTTATACAAAACCGGTAGAAATATCGGAACTCACACTTCAAAAAGAAGAAGTTGAGAGCGTGAATTGGTTTGATATGGAGGAGATTCAAAGAGCTTTAGAGCCCCGGGACAGCCGGTTTTGTGTACCAACAGATGGCTTTAAGCTGGCAGTGAAATGGTGCAAGGAAAATACACAGAGAATAGCGGGGGAAAATGAATGAGATTACTATTTAAGCAGCGGCTTTTTTCATGGTTTGACAGCTATGATATCTATGATGAAAATGGAAACACAGTCTATACTGTAAAAGGTCAGCTTTCATGGGGACATTGTATGAAAATATTTGATGCTCACGGAAATGAAATCGGAATGATTCAGGAAAGGGTACTTACGCTGCTACCGAAATTTGAGATTTATCTGGGCGGCAATTATGTGGGCTGTATTCGGAAGGAATTTTCTTTCTTTAAACCGGTATTTGATATTGATTATAGCGGTTGGCACGTGGAAGGAGATTTCTTCGAATGGGATTACAATATTATGAATTCAACAGGGGGCTGTATTGCGAGAGTGTCAAAAGAATTGTTAAACTGGACAGATACCTATGTAATCGATGTGAACAATCCACAGGATGCTCTGGGAGCCCTTTTACTGGTACTGGCGATTGATGCGGAAAAGTGCTCAAGGGATTAGGTATACATAATGAAAAAGAGGCATTTGCGAAAGCAAGTGTCTTTTTTTTATGGCTGTTAAATTCTGAAAGCAAAAAAGTTGAATTGTATATTGACCTCCCCCTTGGGGCGAGGTTTATAGTGTGTTTAGGAGGGAATTCCAAATGACAGAAAACAGATATACTATAGGAGAGCTGGCGAAAAAAGCAAAGGTTTCTACAAAAACCATATTAGTTTATGAAGAGAAAGGATTAATCCATTCCTATCGAAATAGTGAAAATAATTACCGTTACTTTGATGAATCCGCTTTGATTGCGTTACAGAGAATCCAGATGCTTCGCTACTTAGGGTTTGGTTTAGACTCCATTAGAATCACTATGAATCACTATGAAAATATGAATGTATCAGAGGTGCTTCTTGCACAAAAGCGTTTGTTAGAGGAAAAAACAGCGGAACTGGAACGGATGATTTTCTGTGTGAACCGCGCGATAGCGCAAAGTGAAATGGATGATTTCCAAATAGAGGAATTATTTGATGTGTTACATACTATTATCACCAGCAGAAGGGCGGACGAGTGTTTGAAGCTAATAAAAAAACACATTGATGATCCGGGTGCCTGGATGAAATGGGTTTTCGAACAGGGTAATTTGAAAGAGGGTTACAAGATACTGGATGCCGGCTGTGGATTTGGAAATCTCTGGAGGTATAATGAAAATCGTTTACCTGTGAATATAGACGTTACATTGGTTGACTATCATAATACCAATGCGGATGAACTAGAAAAATATGTGGCTGATAAGCCACAATTTAAGTTCCTTTGGGGTGACATGAATGAACTGGAACTTGGTGCAGACTATCAGATTATTTTTGCGAATCATGTAATTGGATATATGGAAAGCCCAAAGGACACCTACGGGAAATTAAAGTCCTGTCTTGCAATGGAGGGAAAGCTCATCACAACCTGGGCCGGACTAAAAGACAGAGAACAGGTCGTAAATTTATTTTGTTCTTATTTCCCAAAAGAAGAGAGAAAACTGCAGGATTTCTTAATAGAGAAAAAGCAAAGGATAGGGGAAAGAGAACGGGTATTAAATGAAGTGTTTGACCATGTAGAACTACGAAAATACCCCTTTGTTTTAACCGTTTCTACAAAGGAAGGAATGCTTGAGCATTTGGCACGTTGGGCTGAGTCAATGGGAATTTCCCCTTCTGCGGATTTGAACAGGCTCGCTGAAGAATTGATTTCGGAGAAGCCTTATGAAATAAACTGCGATAATTATTTATATGTATGCAGTTAAAAGGAGAAGGAAAATGTTATGAAGAAGTTGAAAAGAAATGAAGGGCTTCTTATCTTTGGAAGATGGACTTCCAAGATAGGAGATATTGTATTTGATTATGTGAATAACGTGGTACTGGTTCAGGCATTTACAAACAGTTCCTGGGTACTTGCGCTATATCAAAGCTCACAGACCATTATAAATGTATTATTTAATTTAGTGGGCGGGGCGATTGCAGATTCCGGAAAGAGAAAAAGGATTCTGATTATCACCGACCTATTAAGTGCATTGGTTTGCCTTGTTACAAGCTTTTTTATTGGTTCTAACCTGCTGGCGGCTGCGGTAATTACTGCAAACGCATTGCTGGCGCTTATTTTTTCCTTCAGTTCGCCAACATTCAAATCCATTGTCCGTGAAATGATTGAAAAGGATAGAATCAGCTTTTACAACTCCATATCAAACGGCGGTAAAGAACTTATCGCCATGACTGGACCGGTCATCGGCTTAGGATTAATGAATGTTGTTGGTGCGAGAGGTGCATTACTTATCAATGCGGCAACATTTTTGATATCTGCATTATCCGAATGTTTTCTTGTGAGGCTGGAGCAGGAAAAGAAGGAGGAAGCTGCGAAAGGTAAAAAGAATATATTGGGTGATATTAAAGAAGGTTTTCAGTACTTATGGCGGGAAAAAACCATTTTTTACCTTCTGGTAATCTCTGCCTTCGTAAACTTTTTCCTCGCGGGATATAATTTATTAATTCCATATACAGATGTTATTTATCAAGGAAAGTTTCAAGGTTTTTACAGTAAAGTCATGGTAGCGGAGGCGATTGGTGGGATTGTCGGTTCTTTCATCAATTCTAAATTGCCGGCGAAATTCACTAAGAAATATTCCGTGCTCCTTTTGTTTCTTGGAGCAACGGGTATTGCACTGGTGTTACCACCAATAGCCAGTTTAACAGGTAATCTTATTGTATGCCTTGTTCCTTTTTTACTTTTTGGAACAATGCTTACCATGTTTAACATTAATTTTATGTCCTATGTTCAGATTCATGTGGATGAAAACTATTTAGGCAGAGTATTTAGTCTCATTTTTACGGTTGCGGTCATGTTTATGCCAATAGGTTCCTTTGTTTTTTCGTTTCTTCACATTACGGATAGTATAAACGGATTCGGAATAATGGGGTTGGGAATTATATTACTTGCCGTGATATCGTTTTTGTTTGTACATCCTGAGGATGTGACATAAGGGTATCTATTTTTTCTTTTACCTCCATTTTACAAACTCTTCACAAATCCATGTCTATGAATTTCACAAAGCCGTCATAAAGTAGGTACTGTCAAAGAGAAAAAAGAAAAAACAAAAAGCGAAATGCTTTAATGGAGGAAAATTCAATATGAAAAAGAAAGTAGTAAGTATTTTATTAGCAGCAACATTAGTAGTCAGTATGTTTGCAGGATGTGGCGCGAAAGAGAACACAGATGCAAATGCAGGTGCAGATACACAGGCAAGTGTACAGGAAAACGTAGAAAATGGAAATCAGGAAGCTGAGGTAGCAGGAAACTTTGATGCATCCGAACTCATCTCTGTATATTCCCGTGAAGATGGTTCTGGTACAAGAGGTGCCTTTATCGAATTATTCAAAATTGAGCAGAAAAACGATGCAGGTGAGAAAGTTGACTACACAACAGTAGAAGCGATCATTACAAACAGCACAGACGTTATGATGACATCTGTAGCAGGTGATACATACGGAATCGGCTATGTTTCCCTTGGTTCTTTAAACAATACTGTTAAAGCAGTAAAAATTGATGGCGTAGAAGCAACTGTTGACAATATTAAAGCAGGTACCTACACCGTAGCTAGACCATTCAACATTGCAACAGCCGGTGAAGTAAGCGATGTAGCACAGGACTTCATCAACTTCATTATGAGTGCAGATGGTCAGGCAGTCATTGCAGGAAAAGGTTACATTTCCGTAGCAGGCGAAACTGCATTTGAATCAAATGGCGCAGCAGGCAAGATTGTTGTAGGCGGTTCTTCTTCCGTATCACCGGTCATGGAAAAATTAATTGAAGCATACAAGGCAATCAATACATCCGCAGAAATCGAACTTCAGACCTCTGATTCCTCTACAGGTATGAGCCAGGCAGCAGATGGAACCCTTGATATTGGTATGGCTTCCCGTGATCTTAAGGATTCTGAAAAGGAAGCAGGCTTAACAGGAACAACGATTGCAATGGATGGTATCGCAGTTATTGTAAATCACGAAAATCCGGCTGAAGACCTTTCATCAGAAGCTGTAAAAGCAATCTTCATGGGTGAAACAACTGAGTGGAGTAAAGTAACAGAATAGAAGTTTATATTCTAGCATACCAAAAGGACCGGAAGAAATTCTTTCGGCCCTTTTCGGGCGTTTAAGAAAGGTGGAAACGATGAAAGTAAAGGAAAAGATTATGGAATACGTCTTTTTGCTGACAGCAGTCATTTCTATTCTTGCAGTTGCACTCATCTGCGTATTCCTTTTTGCAAACGGAATACCGGCAATGCAGGAAATTGGATTTTTTGACTTTTTAACCGGAACGGTGTGGAGACCGGGGAATCAGATATTCGGAATTCTTCCGATGATTCTCGGAAGTCTTTATGTAACTGGCGGAGCACTCATCATCGGTGTTCCGATTGGAATTTTAATGTCTATTTTTATGGCGCGGTTTTGCCCTCAGAAAATTTATAAATTCTTAAAACCGGTTGTAGATTTACTGGCAGGCATTCCGTCTATCGTATATGGCTTTTTCGGCTTGGTTGTATTAGTTCCGTTTATCCGCGAAAACGTGGAGGACTGCCGTGGACAGAGCATTCTTACGGCTGCAATATTACTTGGAATTATGATTTTGCCAACGATTATCGGTGCAGCAGAACCTGCAATCCGTGCAGTGGATAAAAGCTTTTACGAGGGTGCTTTGGCGCTTGGAGCGACCCATGAACGAAGCGTATTTTCAGTCATAGTTCCTGCAGCCAATTCAGGAATTCTGGCAGCCGTAATCCTAGGAGTGGGAAGAGCTTTAGGAGAAACCATGGCAGTGATGATGATTGTCGGGAACCAGCCACGTGTACCGGACAGCATTCTTCAGGGTGTCCGAACGCTGACCACAAACATTGTACTGGAAATGGGTTATGCAACGGATTTACATAGAGAGGCTTTGATTGCAACAGGCGTGGTACTATTCGTATTTATCCTGATTATCAATCTGTGCTTCTCGGCACTGAAACACAAAAAAGCTTAGGCAGAAAGGAAGTCAGATATGGAAGAAATAAAGGCAAAAATGAAATCCTACCGAAAGCATCCGGGCTCCTTCCTTCTATTGCTATTGGTGTTGCTTGCAGCATTTTTAACCATAGCGACGCTGCTATTTCTGGTTGGTTATATTTTGATAACAGGAATTCCGAACTTAACCCCGAGTTTATTTGCGTGGAATTATGATTCGGAAAACGTGTCTATGATGCCGGCAATTGTAAATACTGTTGAGATGGTGGCTGTTTCCCTACTGGTATCCGTACCGTTTGGAGTAGGCGCAGCAATCTATTTAGTAGAGTATGCAAAAAAAGGAAATAAAATCGTGGGAATTGTGCGGTTAACAGCAGAAACTTTAACCGGCATTCCGTCCATTATCTATGGATTATTCGGTATGCTATTCTTTGTAACAGCATTGAAATGGGGTTATTCCATGTTGGCCGGTGCTATGACATTAGCAATTATGGTACTGCCAACGATTATGAGAACAACGGAGGAAGCGTTACTTTGCGTGCCGGATTCTTACCGGGAAGGTAGCTTTGGACTGGGCGCAGGGAAGCTTCGAACGGTATTTAAAATTGTGCTTCCGGCAGCGGTTCCGGGAATCTTATCCGGTGTCATTCTTGCAATCGGACGTATTGTAGGAGAGACCGCAGCCCTTATCTATACGGCGGGCACGGTAGCCGGACTGGCAGGTATTACAGACTCCGGAAGAACACTCGCTATTCACATGTATGTATTATCAAATGAAGGATTACATAAGAATGAAGCGAATGCCACCGCAGTTGTGCTACTGTTTATCGTATTGGGAATTAACGCCTTATCCGGTTTAGTGGCAAAGAAGTTAGAAGCACCAAAAGCATAGTTTCGTGCCGGAAGCGGCAGAATGAGAGGTAATATGAATACAAAATTTGAAATTAATAATCTGGATTTATATTATGGTGACTTTCAGGCACTGAAAAATATAAATCTGAATATCAATAAAAACGAAATAACTGCATTTATCGGGCCTTCCGGATGCGGCAAGTCTACCTTCCTAAAAAGCTTAAATCGTATGAATGATTTGGTGGAGGGCTGCAAAATAACGGGAAAAGTGTTGCTGGATGGTGAGGACATCTACGAAGGAATGGATGTAAACCACCTTAGGAAAAGAGTCGGCATGGTCTTTCAGAAGCCAAATCCTTTCCCAATGAGTATTTACGATAATATTGCGTATGGACCCAGAACACATGGAATTCATTCCAAAGCAAAGCTGGATGAGATTGTGGAAAAATCTCTCCGCGATGCAGCAATCTGGGATGAAGTAAAAGACCGACTGAAAAAAAGTGCCCTTGGTTTATCCGGCGGACAGCAGCAGCGTCTTTGCATCGCAAGAGCCCTTGCAGTAGAACCGGAGGTAATCTTAATGGATGAGCCGACCTCTGCGCTTGACCCGATTTCGACTTCAAAAATAGAAGATTTAGCGATTGAGCTAAAAAAACAGTACACTATCGTAATGGTAACCCACAATATGCAGCAGGCGGTGCGTGTTTCCGATAAAACCGTATTCTTCCTGCTCGGAGAAGTCATAGAAAGCGGTGAAACAGAAAAATTGTTCTCTGTTCCACAGGATAAGAGAACAGAGGATTATATCACAGGACGTTTCGGATGATGCAGAAGTGGACACAGGGAGAAAGAAAAGGAGAGGATTATGAGAAATCGTTTTGATCGTCAGCTTTTGGAACTGAATAATGAATTAATTGAAATGGGAAGCCTGATTGAAAAAGCAATCGAAATGGCAATTGCGGCGTTGGTAAAACAGGATGTGGAACGCGCAGGAGATGCCATCAAATTTGATGAAGAGATTGACCATCAGGAAAAAGAAATCGAAAGTCTCTGCATGAAGCTGTTATTACAGCAGCAGCCGGTGGCAAGAGATTTGCGTCTGATTTCCGCAGCTTTAAAAATGATTACGGACATGGAGCGAATCGGTGACCATGCGGCTGATATTTCAGAAATGACGATATTGATGGCAGGTTCCACCTATGAAAAAAGTGAGATGGATATTGAACTTGTAAAAGAGATGGCAAAAGAAACGACCGATATGGTAATTAAAAGCGTGGATGCTTTTGTCAGCAAAGATCTGGAACTGGCACGTCATGTAATCAAACAGGATGATGTAGTGGACGATTTGTTTGATCGTTTTAAGCACCAGCTCATTTTAAAAATAAATGAAAATGTAAAAAATGGAGAGCAGGCTACTGATATGCTTCTTGTTGCGAAATATTTTGAACGAATCGGCGATCACGCGACCAACATTGCAGAGTGGGTGATTTACTCCATTACGGGGGCTCACGAAGAGTGATGGTCCTCTAAAATGAAAAATTTTACATAGATTTTACATAAAACACACATCCGTTTCACTTTGGAACCAAGTGCCTAATTGCAAAATGTCAAAAAATAGGGTATAAATGAAATGTATAAGCAAAAAATGTGAAATAATCGTAAATTAGGAAACGAATTTGGAGGAAGAAATGGATATATTCGGAATCTTTTCGATGGTGGGAGGGCTTGCCCTTTTCTTATATGGTATGAGCGTCATGGGCGGTGGATTAGAGAAAATGTCCGGTGGCAAGCTGGAACGCATTTTAGAGCGCCTGACCAATAGCCCAATAAAAGCTGTACTGTTGGGTGCAGGTGTAACAGCAGTCATTCAGTCGTCCTCAGCGACTACTGTCATGGTAGTTGGTTTTGTAAACTCGGGAATCATGAAGTTTTCACAGGCAATCGGTATTATCATGGGTGCCAATATCGGTACAACGATAACGGCATGGATGCTTAGTCTGACAACGATTGATGCGGGCGGAAGCTTTTTATTAAAACTGCTAAAACCATCGTCCTTTGCTCCGGTGCTTGCACTGATAGGTATTCTTCTTTATATGTCAGCCAAGACAGACAAAAAGAAAGTTATCGGTGAAATTTTACTTGGATTTGCAATCTTAATGTCCGGTATGGAAACCATGAGCGCAGCAGTTGCTCCGCTTAAGGACGTTCCGGAATTCACAAATATTTTAGTGATGTTTGATAATCCGGTTATGGGTATTATTGTGGGCGCACTGTTAACGGCGGTCATTCAGAGTTCCTCTGCATCCGTTGGTATTTTGCAGGCGCTATCTGTAACCGGAGCCTTTACTTATGGCTCGGTTGTACCGATTATTTTGGGACAGAATATCGGTACCTGTATTACTGCAATTCTTTCGTCTTTAGGTGCTAACAAAGATGGTAAGAGAACTGCGTGTGTACATTTATCTTTTAATATCATTGGCTCTGTTCTTTTTATGGTGGTATTTTATCTGGGAAATGCGATTTTTCATTTCCCATTTATGAGTGAAACGGTAAGTGCGGCAAATATCGCAACGATTCATACGATTTTTAATGTGTTTGCAACGGTAGCACTGTTCCCGTTTATTAAGGGATTAGAACGGCTTGCCTATGTCATTATTCCTGTTTCTGAAGAGGAAAAGGAGATGCAGGAGAACGTATTTGCTGTATTAGATCCACGTTTTATCAGTAGCCCTGCTTTCGCGATTGAACAGTGTAAATCTTTGGCAAATAAGATGGCTGAGATTTCAAAGGATAGCTTTTTGCAGGCGATGCAGCTGATAAAAGAACCGGACGAAGCGCAGATGGCAGAGGTTATTAAAAAGGAAAATATCGTGGACGTTTACGATGATAAGCTAGCTGCTTATCTGACAAAGTTAAACGGAGAAGACTTATCTTATCAGGACAGCCTGCGGACGACTTCGCTGCTGCACTGTCTTACAGACTTGGAGCGTATCTCTGACCATTCAGCGAATGTTGTGGAATGCATGGAACAGATGCAAAAAGCAGATGCCGGCTTTTCTAAGAAGGCCATGGAAGAGATGCAGGTATATTCAGAAGCGCTTGCGGATATTTTAGACCGTACGATTACTTCATTTATTAATGGGGATACAGCACTTGCAAAAACGGTAGAGCCGCTGGAATCGGTCATTGATGATTTAACAAAGGAGATGAAAAAGCATCACATGAAGCGTCTGCGCAAAGGAAAGTGCACGATTGAAATGGGACTGATTCTTTCAGATTTAACCATGAACTATGAACGTGTGGCAGACCATTGTTCCAATATAGCAATCTATACCCTGCAGCTGCAGGATTCGGAGCTGTTAGAACATAGCTTTACAGAACAGATGGATGTTGCAGAGACAGCAGAATTTAAAAAATTAGAGACTGCTTTTCAGTTAAAATATCAGATTTAATCGCCAATGTCTTGGCGGAGAGATTGGGGCCGTCGTAAGACGGTCCTTTTTTATGATTAGAAATTATTTGGAGGAAACATGCAGGCAATTTATATTGTAGAGGATGATGTAAATATCAGAGAAATTGAACGCTATGCGTTAAAAAACAGTGGATATGAAGTGGAAGAATTTGAGTCAGGCGTAGAGTTTTTTAAGCGTATCGAGCAGCGCATGCCAAACCTTGTGATTTTGGATATCATGCTTCCGGGAGAGGATGGAATGGAAATTCTGGCAAAACTGCGTGCGGATAAACGGACTGCAAAGCTTCCGGTTATGATGGTGACGGCTAAAACAACGGAACTTGATAAGGTGAAGGGTTTAGATAGTGGAGCAGACGATTATATCACAAAACCGTTTGGTGTGATGGAGCTGATTTCCCGTGTGAAGGCCCTGCTTCGTCGGACGACGGATGTCAATACGGAAGCACAGATGAAATATGGGGATATTCTTGTGGATAACGATAAGCATGCAGTATTTGTTTGTGGAAATTTATGCGAATTGACCTATAAAGAATATGAACTGTTAAAATACCTGATTACCAATAAGGGAATTGTATTATCCAGGGATAAACTGATGAGTCAGGTATGGGGATTTGACTTTGAGGGAGAGACCAGAACCGTGGATGCGCATATTAAGACATTAAGACAAAAAC
Source organism: uncultured Roseburia sp. (assembly GCA_945787015.1). GTDB lineage: Bacteria > Bacillota > Clostridia > Lachnospirales > Lachnospiraceae > Roseburia. The sequence goes on along the minus strand of CALZGM010000018.1, from coordinate 7,294 downwards.
TGGGAGAAGCGGGAAGCTGTATTAAAACAGTAAGAAATGTAGGCTATATGGTGGAATAAATGAAGAAAAAAATTAATGCAAAGTTTCTGCTGATTTCGGCATTGGCGGTGCTCTTAACCGGTCTTTGTGCAGCGGTGTTATTTTACAATATTTTAGAAGAACAGATATTTGATGATTTGCAGACGAATGCAAAATTGATTGAGATGATGAATCCGGAAATGGACACCGGAGAATTTCCCACAGAAACAGAGCAAAACGGACTCCGAATTACCCTGATTGCAGCAGATGGAACGGTAAGCTTTGACAGCTATGGTAATGAGAATGCTATGGAAAATCATGCGGGCAGAGAGGAAATTAAAGAAGCACTGGAAGAAGGGGAAGGAAGGGCTGTACGTCATTCTGCCACCTCTAACAAGCATACCTTCTATTATGCGGTGCAGACAGCAGATGGAACCATCCTTCGGATTGCAAAGGACAGCAGCAGTATTTACACTCTTCTCGTGCAGATGGTAATTATGATTATTGCAGTATGTATGGTGGTTTTCGGACTTTGCATTTTCTGGTCCAGAAGACTTACCAGAAGGTTGATGATTCCTATCGAAAAGATGGCAGATAACATTGTGCTGATGGAAGAGGGCGTCGTTTATGAGGAGATGCGTCCTTTTGTAGCAACGATTAAGCAACAGCATATGGACATTTTACAACATGCAAAGATGCGTCAGGAGTTTACCGCAAATGTCTCTCATGAGTTAAAAACTCCGCTTACCGCTATTTCCGGCTATGCGGAATTGATTGCAAACGGAATGACAGATGAAAAGGATACGGTGCATTTTGCGCAGGAAATCCATCGCAGTGCGGAGCGTCTGCAAAATCTGATTAATGATATAATTAAATTATCTGAACTGGATGACGGCGATTTACAGTTGGAATTTGAAGAAGTTGATTTGCTTGAAGCTGCCAAAAACTGTGCGGCAGGTTTAGAGATTTTTGCAGAACAAAATGAAGTCAGCATTCATGTGGAAGGCTATACGGTAAAACAGAGGGGAGACAAATCCCTCATAGAAGAATTGCTGTACAATCTTTGCAGTAATGCAATCCGCTACAACAAGCGGGGCGGAAGTGTGACGCTACTTGTCTATATAGAGGAGGGGCGTTCTGTTTTAGTGGTAAAGGATACAGGCATCGGAATTCCGAAGGATCAGCAAGAGCGTGTATTTGAACGGTTTTACCGCGTGGATAAGAGCCGCTCCAAATCCACAGGCGGTACCGGTTTAGGACTTGCTATTGTAAAACACATTGTTGCCCAGCATGGCGCAAAGATTGAGATGACCAGTGAAGTAGGAGTCGGAACAGAGGTAAAAGTAATTTTTTAAAATCTTTCCAAAAAAATCACACGACAAAAGGGAACCGTGGTATAATAAAAAGATACCAAAAATGGGACACATCGTGTGATTTTTTGTTTCGCTTTTAAAGGAGAGAGACTATGTTTTCACTATCGGACATCAGAGAGAATGTATACAGAACTTCTTATAACAGAGGAAAAGACCTCTATGAGACAGGAGGTGTCTTTGATTTTAGTTATGAGATGTATTTGTTGAGTGAGATCCCGTTAGCGGAAGTGCGGGCGAAAGTCCGTGGAAATGAGCAGGCATATTATCAGGCCAGTGCTACGGTAGATGAAGAATTCGGTGACGTGACAGAGTACAAATGTGAGTGCGAAGCATTTTATAATTATGGGGGTATATGCAAGCATTGTGTAGCAATGCTTATGACCTATGTGAATCGGCGTTCTCCGATGGACATTTTGCGCACAAAACAGGGTAAGCGCCCTTCAGACGGAGAGGAGAAAAAGGACAGCTTTTCAGAAATTTCATTCCAGACCACGCCGTCGCTTAAGAACTTGCTAAAACAGTATTCTATGAAATCTACCTCCAAGTATATGCTGCCGGAGGCGATTTATGGAAAAGTACGCATAGAGCCGGCGTTTCAGATGGAATACGATTATGCCCGGGTGGAATTTAAAATTGGTGTGGATACCATGTATATTTTGAAAAATATCTCTGCCTTTCTTTATGCACTGCAGACCTGTGAGCGAGTACACTATGGGAAAAAATTGGACTTTTATCATAATATGGAGGCGTTTGACGAAAATGCAAGACGCTGGATTGCCTTTTTGCAGGAGCAGAATGAGGACAAAAAACGCCAGAGCAAATTTCATGCTTACTATGCCTACACCGGTGGATTCGAACGTACCATGGAATTAGATGCGCTGGGGATTGACCGCTTTTTTGATGCAGCAGGAGAGGAACCATTTTTATTTTCCGGCGGCTATGAACCCCAGGAATTTTTCCAAATGTCTGATGAAATAAGAAAGCCGAAGCTTTTTCTGGAAGCGGGAAGCGCAGGGGTTTTCCTACAGCAGGAGCAGATACCGGTTATCAGTGGAAATAGCTGTTATTATACTTATGAAGACGGTAAAATTTACCGGATGGAGCCGGCTTTAAAGGGGCAGGCGGCGGAGTTTTTTGACTTTATGCGCAGGCAAAAGGGTGAAGAGGCTTATGTAGCAATCGCGGAATTGCCGGCCTTTTGCCGGGATATGCTTCCGATTTTAAAAGAGAGTTTTCAGATAATCTCTGACGGTTTTGACGAGACACTTTATGTGCCGCCACGACCGGAGTTTGAGCTGTATTTGGACAAGCAGGATAACGTAACCGTGGGAGCAAAGCTGGTTGCGGTGTATGGAGATACAAAATATAACGTACTGAGTGAGGTGGCACCGGGAGAGGTGCGGGATGTCTCGGAAGAGCTGCGCGTAAAAAGTCTGGTTGAGCCGTATTTTACAGGGCGTGACCTGACAGGCACGTTATTTGTCTTATCGCGCAATGAGGATATGCTGTATCAGCTTCTTGCAGGTGGCTTGCAGCGTTTGAGCGAATATATGGCAATTTATACCTCTGAAAACTTTAGGGGACTTAAGCTGGTATCTGCACCGAACGTAACGGTGGGAGTATCTCTTAAGAGTGATTTACTGGAGTTAAGTCTTGTGGCAGATGGACTTTCCAAAGAGGAACTGGCACATATTTTATCAAAATATGACCGACGCAAGAAGTATATCCGCTTGAAAAACGGTGATTTTCTTATGACAGACGGTATGGGTGTGAAAGAGCTTGCGGAAGTAAGCCAGGACTTGCAGTTGTCGGAGAGTGCCTTAAAGAGCGGAAAGGTGACAGTGCCGAAATACCGTGCGATGTATTTAGATGCGGCGTTAAAAAACGGTGGTGTCTTAACGGTAGAAAAGAACAAGGAATTTAAAGGTATGGTTCGTAACATGAAGACCATTGAGGATAGTGATTACGAAGTGCCGTTATCTTTAAAACCGGTGATGCGCGGTTATCAGAAGAATGGCTTTTTGTGGTTGAAAACGCTGCGGGAAAATGGCTTCGGAGGCATCCTTGCAGATGATATGGGTCTGGGAAAAACCCTGCAGGTCATCAGTCTTTTGCTGATGGAGCAGCATGAGTGGAAATCAGGTGAAAAACCATGCCGGCGTTCCCTGATTGTCTGCCCGGCATCCTTGATTTATAACTGGAAAAAAGAAATCGAACGTTTTGCACCGGAGCTTTCAGCCGTTGTAATCGCGGGCAATGTGCCAGAACGAGAGGCCATTGTAAAATCCACAAAGCCGGGACAAATTCTGATTACTTCTTATGATTTATTAAAGCGTGATGTAACGCTTTATAAGGATATGGTGTTTGCAATTCAGACGATTGATGAAGCACAATATATTAAAAATGCGGGAACGCAGGCTGCAAAGGGCGTAAAGCAGATTACAGCAGCCTTTAAGCTGGCATTGACGGGAACGCCGATTGAAAACCGGTTAAGTGAGCTCTGGAGCATTTTTGATTATCTGATGCCGGGATTTTTATATACCTATCAGAAGTTCCGTACGGAAATAGAAATTCCGATTATGGTAAATCATGACGAAGAAAAGATGGAACGTTTGCAGAAAATGATTCGTCCGTTTATTCTGCGACGTCTGAAATCGGATGTACTAAAGGATTTACCGGAGAAGCTGGAGGAGCATTTATTTGCAAAATTAGAAGGTGAGCAGCGGACGCTTTATGATGCGCATGTCAGTCGGCTGACACAAATGCTAAACAAGTCCTCTGAAGCAGAGTTCAATTCCAGCAAGATTCAGATTTTGGCAGAATTAACCAAGCTGCGCCAGCTGTGCTGTGATCCGGCGCTTTTGTACGAAAACTATACAGATGGATCTGCAAAAAGCGATATGTGTATGGAGTTGATTGGAAATGCCATAAGCAGCGGTCACAAGGTACTTTTATTTTCTCAGTTTACCACGATGTTAGATCGGCTGGCGGAGCGCTTAAAGGAAGCGGGAATCAGCTATTATATGCTGACCGGTGCAGTAAATAAAGAAAAGCGTATGCAGATGGTGGAAAGTTTCCAAAAGGATGACGTACCGGTATTTTGCATTTCTTTAAAAGCGGGCGGAACCGGTTTAAACCTGACGGCTGCGGATATTGTCATCCATTATGATCCATGGTGGAATGTTGCGGTGCAGAATCAGGCGACAGACCGGGCACACCGCATCGGGCAGCAGAATGTGGTGACGGTATACAAATTGGTTTCTGAAGGAACGATTGAGGAGAAAATCATTGCCATTCAGGAGCGTAAGAAGGAGCTGGCAGAGCAGATTCTGGAAGGTGATGGAATGGACAGCATTCGTTTCACAAAAGAGGAAATTTTGGAATTATTAGGAAAATAGGAATTGACAAACAGCGCTAATTCCTATATAGTAGTGAAAATGGAAAAGAAAATGTATACTCTATGAGGGAGTAGTTCGCGTGAAAACGTGATTTGTCAACAAACCCGGTCGATTCCGTATAAAAATGGAAGACCTGGCAAATCTTAAAGAATGAGACTCATGTGTACAGAATGATTATGGTTAACCGTAGTCATTCTGTATGCAGGAGTCTCATTTTTTGTAAGTGCACCGGATGGCGCACGTATCCATGAAAAATACGAAAGGTGGAAAACACATGGCAGTTTTTATTGAATTATTTTTGATTGGAGTAGGACTTGCTATGGATGCCTTTGCTGTTTCTGTCTGTAAGGGACTTGCGATGCGCAAGGTAAACAAGACGCAGATGCTTGTCATCGGATTATTTTTCGGTGGATTTCAGGCACTGATGCCGTTCATTGGCTGGGCGCTTGGGACGCGGTTTGAGACGTATATTGTATCCATCGACCATTGGATTGCATTCCTGTTATTAGGATATATCGGTGGCAAAATGATTGTGGAAGCAGTAAGAGAACGAAGTGAAGCGGTTGAAATCGAGCAGATGGACCCGCCGCTGGATTTGAAAGAGCTGATCGTTATGGCAGTAGCAACCAGTATTGATGCATTGGCTGTCGGCATTACTTTTGCTTTTTTAGACTATCCAATTGTTGAGGCGATGCTCATTATCGGTATCACGACCTTCTTCATCAGTATCGGCGGTGTGGTAATCGGGAATGTTTTTGGAAATAAATACAAGAGCAAAGCGGAGTTTGCAGGCGGTTTAATTCTTGTGCTGATTGGTGTGAAGATTTTGGTAGAGCACCTTGGAATTTTGGGTTAACCGGCAGTAGTGCCATAAGATAATATCATTTTGAAAGGAAAGGAAAAGAATATGAATAGTTTTTTGTTGGAAATGTTATGGTCTGTAGTAATTTTAGTTGTTGGTTTTGTACTGCTTATTAAGGGCGCTGATTATTTTGTGGAAGGCAGTTCTTCTGTTGCCAAAAGACTTCGGGTGCCATCCATTATCATTGGACTTACCATTGTAGCAATGGGAACAAGCCTTCCGGAGTGTGCGGTCAGTATCACAGCATCTTTAGAAGGGCAGAATGCATTGGCAGTAAGTAATGTCATCGGTTCTAATATTTTTAACCTAATGGTCGTTTCCGGTTTCTGTGCAGTCTTTTGTTCACTGCCGATTGAAAAGGATACCTTGAAAAAAGAATTTCCGTTTTCCATTGGCTGTGGTATTTTGTTGTTAGTACTAGGTTATATCGGTATGATAGTCGGACATTTGGATGGAGTCATTTTAATAGCTCTTTTTGCCGGATATATTATATATATGGTGCGTTCCGCATTAAAAGCCAGAGCAGCGGGTGCAGATGTAGAGGAAGAAGAATATAAAATCCTTCCGGTATGGAAAAGTATTTTATTCATCGTTGGCGGTATCATTGCCATTAAGTTTGGCGGTGACTTCGTCGTAGATGGTGCGGTTGTGATTGCAACCGGGTTTGGTTTAAGTGAGAATTTAATCGGTCTTACCATCGTAGCCTGCGGTACAAGCCTTCCGGAACTGGTAACCTCAGTCGTTGCAGCAAAGAAGAATGAAGTAGATATGGCGTTAGGTAATGTCATCGGTTCTAATATTTTCAATGTTTTACTGGTACTTGGTGTGGCAGCGACAATCAGTCCAATCGCTTTTATCATGGAGAATATCATTGATATCGTAATTCTTACTTTAATGAGTGCATTGGTATGGATGTTTGGCTGGACAAAGCAGAAAGTTGAGCGCAAAGAAGGCATTCTGATGCTGGTGATTTATGCGGTGTATCTGGTGTATATTTGTGTGAGATAGGAGTTTTTCGTACGTATTACGGGAAATATACTCTAAATAATAAAAAGTGGGGCATTACGAAATGTATTGCCCCACAGAACATTTTCACCCAATACTTATCGCTGGTCTGCAATTGCTTTGATTTCCTCTAACGGAATTCCCCAAAAATCTGCTATTTCCTCTACGGTACGGTTCTTTTTTAAGCAATTCATAATGAGTTCTTTCTGCTTCTTCTCTTCTCCTTTTTTCTGCTCTATTTCAGCATTTTTTCTCACTATTTCATTAATTTCCGGCTTCATTAATTCAAGTAACGCTTCACATGCCATCTCATTCTCTCCCTTTATCAAATCAAACAACCTATGGTTTTCCGTTACTGCAACCTGTACGACAGAATTTCCATCCTTATTTACAGTTAGTAAAAAGCAAGAAAAAAAGAGCCGTCTCTCTAAACATTTCTAGTAGGCTAAACTGCTCTTTATCATGTAATTGACTTTGTGGATGAAATATGCTCAACAAATGGAATCTGTCACTTACCGTTTCTATTGTACCATATGACAATATAAAATAAAAAAATATTTCGATCATTCACCTAGTGTATAGATATTTAGACAATATGTAATGACCTCCAATTTGTAGTTTCGTGGATTTACCTGTAT
>CALZGM010000017.1 GCA_945787015.1 uncultured Roseburia sp. | reverse complement strand
CTCTTCCTCAATATACGAAACAATAAATCAAAATTTTGTACTAAATATCTATTTTACTTGATTTTATAGAAATATCGTTATATTCTTAAAAAGCGGTATGTTGTCCTTTTCTTTAGGGAAAATTAGATGATATGATAAAGAAAAAGGGACATGGAGGTAAAAATATGAAAGATAATAAAAGAGTTATTTTGATGGTTTTAGATAGTGTTGGTATTGGTGAAATGCCGGATGCTGCTGAATATGGGGATGAAGGAAGCAATACGTTAAAAGCGGCTTCTACCAGTCCATATTTTTCAATGCCGAATATGAGAAAACTTGGATATTTTAATATTGACGGAGTGGATATTGGAGAGAAAGAAGCAAATCCTCTGGGGTCATTTGCACGTATGACAGAGGTATCGAAGGGAAAAGATACCACCATCGGACATTGGGAAATAGCAGGAATTATTTCACCGACCCCATTGCCAACCTACCCGGAAGGATTTCCTCAGGAGGTATTGGATGAATTTTCGAAACGTACAGGTCGTGATGTACTTTGTAATCTGCCTTATTCGGGAACGGATGTCATTCGGGACTATGGCGAAGAACATATGAAGACCGGAAAATTAATTGTTTATACATCCGCAGATTCTGTATTTCAGATTGCAGCGCACGAGGATATTGTGCCAATTGAGAAGTTATATGAGTATTGTCAGATTGCAAGAGATTTGTTACAGGGTGAGCATGGTGTAGGCCGTGTGATTGCAAGACCTTTTACCGGAGAACCGGGGAATTTCACCCGCACCAGCAGACGGCATGACTATTCCTTACAGCCCCCAAAGACAACGATGCTGGATGTACTAAGTGAGAAAGGATATGATGTATGGTCCGTCGGTAAAATTATCGATATTTTTGCGGAAAAAGGTATTACAGAATATGTAAGAACGGCAAGCAATGAAGAAGGTATCAACCAGACCATTTCTTTGATGAAGAAAAATTTTAATGGACTTATGTTCGTAAATTTGGTAGATTATGATATGTTGTATGGTCATCGTAATGACGTGGATGGTTATGCGAAGGCACTGACGTATTTTGACACACGTTTACCGGAGATATTGGCAGAATTGCGTGAGGATGATATCCTTATGATTACGGCAGATCATGGCTGCGATCCAATTACACCTTCTACAGACCATTCAAGAGAGTATACACCGCTTCTTATGGTTGGAAAACCGATTGAAGCCGGCGTAAACTATGGTACAAGAAAAAGCTTTGCAGATATTGCAGCAACAATTTTGAACTATTTTGGAATTACAAGAGAAAACACGGCAGATTTTCCTGCCGGTGAAACACTGATTAAGTTTTAAACTGGAGGATTTGTTTTGGCAGATTTAAGAAAAGAAATTGAAAAACGTCGTACCTTTGCGATTATTTCCCACCCGGATGCCGGTAAGACGACATTGACAGAAAAGTTTTTATTATATGGAGGAGCTATCAACTTAGCAGGTTCTGTTAAGGGAAAAGCAACTGCGCGTCATGCGGTTTCTGACTGGATGGAGATTGAGAAGGAGAGAGGTATTTCCGTAACCTCTTCCGTATTACAGTTTAATTATGATGGCTATTGCATTAATATTCTGGACACACCGGGACATCAGGATTTCTCAGAGGATACTTACCGTACCTTAATGGCAGCGGATTCAGCAGTTATGGTAATTGACGGCTCTAAGGGTGTAGAGGCACAGACAAGGAAACTTTTCAAGGTCTGCGTAATGAGACATATTCCGATTTTTACTTTTATTAATAAAATGGACCGGGATGCCAATGATACATTTGATTTGCTGGATGAAATCGAGAATGAACTCGGTATTGCAACCTGTCCCATCAACTGGCCAATCGGGTCAGGAAAAGGTTTTAAAGGAGTATTTGACCGCAATACAAGGGAGGTCATGACCTTTGCGGATACGTTAAAAGGTACAAAAGAAGGAACGGAAAAACACATCAGCATTGATGACCCGGCTTTGATAGAAGAAATTGGTCAGGCTGCCTACGATAAATTAATGGAAGACATTGAACTTTTAGACGGTGCAGGTGCAGAGTTTGACCAGGAGCTTGTAACAAAGGGAGAGTTATCGCCGGTGTTTTTTGGCTCTGCTTTAACAAACTTTGGTGTAGAAACCTTTTTGCAGCATTTCTTGAAAATGACCTATTCACCGCTTCCAAGAAAGGCGGATATTGGAGAAGTAGATCCGTTTAGTGAGGATTTCTCAGCTTTTGTATTTAAGATTCAGGCTAATATGAATAAGGCACACAGAGATCGTATTGCGTTTATGCGCATCTGTTCCGGTAAGTTTGAAGCAGGTATGGAAGTTACTCATGTGCAGGGAGGCAATAAAAAAATTAAGCTTTCCCAGCCACAGCAGATGATGGCTCAAGAAAGACATATTGTGGATGAGGCGTATGCCGGAGATATTATCGGCGTATTTGATCCGGGCATTTTTTCCATCGGCGATACCTTAACGACTGCAAAACCATTCCGGTTTGAAGGCATTCCTACTTTTGCACCTGAGCATTTTGCAAGGGTGCGTCAGGTTGATACGATGAAGCGTAAACAGTTTATGAAGGGAATGCAGCAGATAGCCCAGGAAGGTGCAATTCAGATTTTCCAGGAATACAACATGGGTATGGAAGAGGTCATCGTCGGTGTCGTAGGCGTACTTCAGTTTGATGTATTAAAATATCGTATTGAAAATGAATACAATGTAGAAATCCGGATGGAGAACCTTCCGTATGAACATATCCGTTGGATTGAAAATCCGGACATCAATATGGACAAGTTAGTCGGAACATCAGATATGAAGAAAATTCAAGATTTAAAAGGACGCCCATTGCTATTATTTGTAAATGCTTGGAGTGTCGGAATGGTATTGGATAGAAATGAAGGATTGATACTTAGCGAATTTGGACGAGAGTAAGTGAGCGGAGTAGCGGGTAAATGTTTAAGTATAGGAGGAAAAAATAATGGCAGTAGTAAAAATTACAAATGAAAACTTCGAATCAGAGGTATTGGCATGTGACATTCCGGTTATTTTAGATTTCTGGGCAACATGGTGCGGACCGTGTAAAATGCAGGCACCTATTTTTGATGCTTTAGCAGAAGAGTTGGACGGAAAAGCAAAATTTGGTAAGGTAGATGTAGATGAAGAAGCTGCATTGGCATTAAAATATGGTATTATGAATATTCCGACCTTAGTTGTTATGAATAAGGGAGAATTTCAGAATAAGGCAGTGGGATTACAGAATAAAGAAAGTATTATTGCGTTGGTAGAGCCGTTTCTTTTGCCATAAGGAGAGCCTTTTGCCATGACTGAAAAATCCTGTTTTAATTGTTGCTGCAGGTGATGCCAGAGTTGATAACCATAAGTATAAAGAACAATTCGGCACAAAGGCGAAAATGCTGACGCCGGAAGAAACTGTTTCACTTATCGGACATGCAGTTGGCGGTGTCTGTCCTTTTGCTGTCAAAGAAGGCGTTTCTGTTTATCTGGATATTTCTTTAAAACGGTTTGATACAGTATTTCCGGCTTGTGGGGGCAGTAATAGTGCCATTGAATTAACAATTGATGAACTGGAACGATATTCATCTTTTGTGGCATGGGTTGATGTGTGCAAAAGTTGGCACGATAATTAGGAAAATATATTTGTTTTATCAGAAAGAATGTGATAGAATAAAGTCACATTCTTTTTCATTTATTTTAAATAACAATTTTTGTCGAGAAATTGTTTGAATCCCAAGACTAAAAGAAAAATAAATTATGAAAAAATTCGTTGACAACAAAACGAATTTGTATTACTATAAGAACAGAAACGAACATAAGTTCGCAAACATTTGTTTGCGTATGGAGGTTATAAGATGGCAAGAGAAGATAAATTAAAGGCACTTGATGCAGCGATTTCACAGATTGAGAAGCAGTATGGAAAAGGTTCCATTATGAAATTGGGCGATGAATCCGCCAAGATGAATGTAGAGACGATACCTACCGGTGCATTAAGTCTTGATATAGCACTTGGTCTCGGTGGGCTTCCGAAGGGACGTATTATTGAAATCTATGGACCGGAATCCAGTGGTAAGACAACGGTTGCATTACATGCTGTTGCTGAGGTACAGCGAAGAGGCGGAATAGCAGGGTTCATTGATGCAGAGCATGCGTTAGATCCTGTATATGCTAAAAATATAGGGGTTGATATTGACAATCTATATATTTCACAGCCAGACTGTGGCGAACAGGCATTAGAGATTACAGAGACAATGGTACGTTCCGGTGCAGTTGATATTGTGATTGTAGACTCTGTGGCAGCATTGGTTCCGAAGGCTGAAATTGATGGCGATATGGGGGATTCACATGTTGGTTTACAGGCTCGTTTGATGAGTCAGGCTCTTAGAAAATTAACGGCTGTAATCAGCAAATCCAATTGTATTGTAATCTTTATTAATCAGTTGCGTGAAAAGGTTGGTGTTATGTTTGGAAATCCGGAGACGACAACAGGTGGTCGCGCACTGAAATTCTATGCTTCTGTACGTATGGATGTAAGAAGAGTGGAGGCCTTAAAACAGGGTGGAGAAGTGATAGGTAATCGTACTCGTGTCAAGATTGTAAAGAATAAAGTGGCACCGCCATTTAAAGAAGCAGAATTTGATATTATGTTTGGACAGGGTATATCAAAGGAAGGCGATATTTTAGATTTGGCTTCTGAAGTAGGTGTTATCAATAAATCAGGTGCGTGGTATGCATACAATGGGGAAAAGATTGGACAGGGCAGAGAAAATGCTAAAGTTTATCTGAAAGAGAATCCTCTTGTATGTGAGGAAGTAGAAGCTAAGGTCAGAGAATTTTTTAAATTAGATGGTACATCGGAAGAATCAGAGAAACCAGAGGTATTAAAGGCTGAGGAATAGAAATGGAGTTACAGGTTGTAGCGCTTGTTCCACAGGAGAAGAAAAAGATTCGAGTTGTCTTAGACAACGGAGAATCTTTTCTTCTTTATAAGGGGGAAATAAAATCTCTTTCTCTTGTGGAAGGATGCTTTTTAACGGAAGAGTTGTATCAAAAAATTATGGATGAGATACTCGAAAAGCGTGCTATAAAGCGCGCAATGTATCTTTTGCAACGCCAGGAGCGTACGGAAAAGCAATTATGGGAAAAATTACAGCAGAGCGGTTATCCAGTGGAGTGTATAGAAAAGGCAGTTTCTTATGTGAAGTCTTATCACTATATTGATGATTTTCGTTATGCTTCTGTTTATATCCGTTATCATCAGGAAAAGGAAAGCAGGAAGAAATTGACATCAAAGCTGATGATGAGAGGAATTGACAGGAAAGTGATTGAACGTGCGTTAGAAGAAGAGTATGTTTCGGATGAAAGAAGTCAGATACAGGAACTGCTAAAGAAACGCCATTATAATCCGGAAACTGCAGATGATAAGATGTATCGTAAAACTGTACAATTTTTAATGCGAAAAGGTTTTAAAAGCAACGATATTTTTAGAGTGATAGGGGAATATTCCGCATCATAATATGTACAATATGTTGTATTTTTTTATGGGGTAAGTTCAATATTATGCATTATGAACAGTATTTTACTTGACATAAAACATAAAATAGAATAAAATTTAACTGTTGTTATTTATGACAGACGATTTGATTAATTATATGTTATATGTACAATGAAAATTTAATAGAAGGAGGTGCTCCTGTAATGTTGCAGATAATAATTGCTATTGTGATTACTGCTCTTGTAACTGCACTTATTACTTGCTTTGCTACGACTATATATCATAAGAATGTAGCTACAGCAAAGATTGGAAATGCAGAAGAGAAAGCAAGAGGAATTATTGACGATGCTGTGAAGACTGCTGAGACGAAGAAGCGTGAAGCGATGCTCGAAGCGAAGGAAGAATCCATTCGTGTAAAAAACGAGCTCGATAAAGAAGTAAAAGAACGCAGAGCTGAAATTCAGCGTAGTGAGCGGAGAATTGTGCAGAAGGAAGAAAACTTGGACAAAAAGTTAGAAGCCATCGAGAAGCGCGAAGCCGGTTTTGCTGCGAAGGAAGAAGAAATTAACAGACAGAAGGCACAGGTTGCAAAGTTAAACGAAGAACGTTTACAGGAACTGGAAAGAATCTCTGGATTGACCTCCGAACAAGCAAAAGAGTATCTCTTAAAAACTGTTGAAGAAGATGTTAAACTTGATACTGCAAAATTAATCAAAGAAATGGAAAACAAAGCAAAAGAAGAAGCTGATAAGAAAGCGAAGGATTATGTGGTAACAGCAATTCAAAAATGTGCTGCTGACCATGTTGCAGAGACAACGATTTCTGTTGTTCAGCTTCCAAATGATGAAATGAAGGGCAGAATCATTGGTCGTGAAGGACGTAATATTCGTACCTTAGAGACTATGACAGGTGTGGAATTGATTATTGATGATACACCGGAAGCTGTTGTTTTATCGGGCTTTGATCCAATCAGAAGAGAAGTTGCACGTATTGCCTTGGAAAAATTGATTGTAGATGGACGAATTCATCCAGCTAGAATCGAAGAAATGGTTGAGAAAGCACAGAAAGAAGTAGAAACAATGATTCGTGAAGAAGGTGAAGCTGCTACTTTAGAGGTAGGGGTTCACGGTATTCATCCTGAACTTGTACGTTTACTTGGTAGAATGAAGTTCCGTACAAGCTATGGACAGAACGCATTAAAGCATTCTATTGAAGTTGCACAGCTTTCAGGTTTACTGGCAGCTGAAATTGGTGTGGATGTCAGAACTGCAAAACGTGCCGGATTATTACATGACATTGGTAAAGCGGTCGATCATGATATGGAAGGTTCGCATATTCAGCTAGGTGTTGATTTGTGTAAAAAATACAAAGAATCTGCTACTGTTATCAATGCAGTAGAAGCACACCATGGTGATGTAGAACCGGAATCATTGATAGCTTGTATTGTACAGGCTGCTGATACAATTAGTGCAGCTAGACCGGGCGCTAGAAGAGAGACATTAGACACTTATACAAATCGATTAAAACAGTTAGAAGAGATTTCAAATGGATTTAAGGGAGTTGATAAATCCTTTGCTATTCAAGCAGGTAGAGAGATTCGAATTATGGTAGTTCCAGAGCAGATTAGCGATGCAGATATGGTTATCTTAGCTCGCGATGTTGCGAAAAAGATTGAGACTGAAATGGAATATCCAGGACAGATCAAAGTCAATGTAATACGTGAATCCAGAGTAACGGATATTGCGAAATAAGCACACAAAAGACCAGATTTATTTCTGGTCTTTTTTTTATGAGCCGGCATAGACTTAAAGGTAGAAGAAGGGGCAGGGGGCTTTTGTGAAGCGGGAATGGTGGATTTATCCAATCGCCTTTTTGGTTGGATGTATCAGTATAAATATGTTTGGAAGTAGGACATGGGAGAATTATAGTTTATTGAATAGATATAGTTTAAGCATGATTTCATTTGAATCGATTTCATATGATACCTATTTTGTTCAAATTGTTGTGTTACGATTAAAAACAGCTGCCGGATTATGGATTGCAGCAAAATTAGTACCTAAAAAGATTGTTGAAGTGGTGTTTGCAGGAATCATAAGCGCCATTTCAGGCGCGATTGTAAGTATGGCTATAATGGCAAATGGTTTATGGGGGAGTTTGTTTTTTATCTGTGCCATGCTGCCTCATGGTTTATTGTATGGGGGAGCTTTTCTACTTTGGAGTAATAGAACGCAGTCGTATACTATAGGGAGAGAACGTAGGGAAAATTGGATTGGAGCAGTGATTATCTTTTGCATCATAATAATTGGATGTGTCTGTGAGTCTTATGTAAGTCCATTTTTGGTTGAAAGGATTATAAAATATTAAAAAAAATTTAAGAACTTTTTACAATATATGGTACGTATACTTGAAGTCTGCTCGACATCTGGTGTTAGAAGGAAAAATGCTGAAAAAACTTGAAAAATAACAATTGCTTTTCTATTTTTTTGTTATTATAATAGAAAACGTACCTCAAAAAAGAGGACTTTGAGGGCGAATGATAAAGAGTTATGAAAATTACTTTAGGGGAAAATGGACGGTTTTAGAATGAAAGAGGAGATACTTCGATTTATTGAATACCTTCATATAGAAAAGCAGACGTCAAAAAATACGGAAGTTTCTTATGAAAGAGATTTACGGAAGATGAGTCTGTTTTTAGAAGGTCAGGGAATTTGTTCAGTAGGAAGCGTTAGTACAGCCAGTTTGAATTCTTATATTTTGTATTTAGAGCAGAATAAAATGAAGCCTGCTACCATTTCAAGAAGTATTGCTTCTATGAAAGCTTTCTTCGCATATTTAAATAAAACTCATGTGATAGAAAAAGATCCTTCAGAGAAATTAAAGGCACCTAAAATTGAAAAGAAATTGCCGGAAATTCTGTCGCAGGATGAAATGACACGCTTATTAGAGCAACCATCCGGTGATTCCCCAAAGGAACTGCGGGATAAGGCAATGCTGGAATTGCTATATGCAACGGGTATTCGTGTATCTGAGCTGATTTCATTAAAAGTTCCCGATATTAATTTGCAGATGGAATATTTAAATTGCATTGATGCACATAAGGAACGCAGCATTCCATTTGGTAAAAAGGCAAAAGAGGCTTTGGAGCGTTATTTGAAGGATGGAAGACCAAAGCTGGTAGATGATGAGAATAGTGAGTGGTTATTTACGAATTGCTCCGGACAGACAATGAGTCGTCAGGGATTTTGGAAACTTATTAAGTATTATGGTGGAAAAGCAGGTATTCGCTCTGAGATTACACCACATACTTTAAGGCATTCATTTGCAGCTCATCTGGTAGGTAATGGAGCAGATTTGAAATCCGTACAGGAATTGTTAGGATATTCAGATGTTTCTGCTATTTTGGTATATGCGCAGATGAACCAGAATAAAAAAGTAAGAGATGTGTATATGAATACACATCCCAGAATTGAATAAATAAGATGATAAGAAATAGAAAGTTCGCAAAGCGTACTTTCTATTTTTTAATTGCAGGCATATGCAATATCGTAAATAAGTTTTTGGGAATCTTCCCAGCCAAGGCAGGGATCAGTAATGGATTGCCCATACACATGCGCACCGATTTTTTGCGCACCTTCTTTGATATAGCTTTCAATCATGACACCTTTTACCATATTGTGAATGTCAGAAGATAATTTACGGTTATGCATCACTTCTTTAACAATACGAATCTGTTCTTTGAATTGCTTACCGGAATTAGAGTGGTTTGCATCTATAATAGCTGCAGGATTCACCAAATCCATTTTACTATACATGTCGCATAGACGGATTAAATCTTCATAATGATAATTTTGAGTAGAATTACCATGCTTGCTGACCGCACCACGTAAAACAACGTGGGTTAATGGATTGCCGGTTGTTTCTACTTCATATCCGCGATAAACAAAATGATGCGGATGCTGGGCTGCATATACAGAGTTTAACATAACGGAAAAGTCTCCGCTGGTAGGATTTTTCATGCCGGAAGCAACATCAAAACCACTAACGGTTAACCTATGCTGTTGATCCTCAACGGAACGTGCGCCAATTGCAACATAGGATAATAAATCTTCTACGTAACCCCAGTTTTCAGGATAAAGCATCTCATCTGCACAGGTAAGACCGCTTTCTGCAATTGCACGAATGTGCATTTTTCGCATAGCGATTAAGCCTTCTACCATATCAGGAGCTTTTTCAGGGTCAGGCTGGGAAGCAATTCCTTTATAACCTTCTCCCGTTGTTCGTGGCTTGTTCGTATATATTCGTGGAATGATAATAAGCGTATCTTTTACATCTTCCTGAATTTTTGTCAATCTGCTGACATAGTCGCAGACGGAATCTTCATTATCGGCAGAACATGGACCAATGATAACAAGAAAACGGGAATCGATTCCTTTTAAAACATTAGAGATTTCGATGTCTCTTTTTTTCTTTAAGTCGGCCAGAGCAGCCGGTAGAGGGTATTCAGTTTTAATTTGTTCCGGTGTTGGCAGTTGTTTTATAAATTGAAAACTCATAATAGTACCTCTCTGTTACCTTTCTATCGTAAAAATTATCTTAAACAAATAGAAACATATTGTCAAATGTTTGCATAATTTTTTTTGATATCATATAATAAAGACATCTTTTAGTTGGAGGAAACTTAACGTGCAAATTAAAGGGAAAAAGATTGGAGGCGGCAGGCCGTGTGTCTGCGTGCCGGTTATGGAGAAAACAAAACAGGGGATTGTTGATGAGATTATTGCACTAACAAAGAGCTCTGCGGATATAATTGAATGGAGAGTAGATGCTTTTCCAAAATTTCGGGATTTCAATGAAGTAAGAGAAATTTTGCAGACGGTTGCTCCGTTTTTGAAGGAAAAAGTATTTTTATATACATTCCGGACTAAGGCACAAGGAGGATTAGGAGAAGTGACACCGGAAGAACTGGAAGATATTCATGATATTGCTGCAGAATCGAAATGTGTAGATTTGCTGGATTTGGAATATTTCGAGGAGGAATATCCGATTTTGAAAATTCGCGAATTACAGGAGCAGGGTGTGAAAATCGTAGCTTCTCATCACGATTTTCATGAAACACCGGAACGTGAAGTAATGAAAATGCTTCTCGAGAGAATGTGTGCAGGAAACGCTGATATTGTTAAAATAGCTGTTATGCCGCAAAGCGAAGAAGATGTATTGAGTCTGCTTTCTGTAACGAATGAATTTTATAAAGAAAATCCGGATACACCGATTATTTCCATGGCTATGGGGAAAATGGGGATGATAAGTCGTTTGTGCGGGGAGACCTTTGGATCCTGTGTAACATTTGCAGCTAACAAGGAGGCTAGTGCGCCTGGCCAGATGCCTTATAAGGATGTGATTGAAATCCTTGATGTATTTCACGAAAGTGTATCAATATAAAAATGAAATTATTATAAAAAAGCAGGGAATTACTTGACCAAGTGATTCCCTGTGGTTATTATTTACATAATTTACTAAAAATAAGAGAGAGAAGGGAAGATATGGATGAAAAGAATATTTAAAAATATGATTCCGTACTGGAAGACGATTATTCTGATTGTTCTTATGCTTATGGCACAGGCTTGGTGCGACTTGGCAATGCCACAGTATACCTCAAATATTATTGACGTTGGTATTATTAATAGTGGTGTAGAACATGTAATCCCGGAGCAGATTACGACAGAAGAATTTGAGATGGCAAAGCTTTTTATGACGGAAGAAGAACGCATGGATTGGGAAGGTGCATATAAGCAGAAAGGTGAAATCTGTGTACGCCAGCTTTCCGGGGAAGCATTAGACAGATTAGATGAAGAACTATTATTGCCTTTGATTATGAACTATCAGATGTCGGCTGTTGAGGAAGCAACATTTAAAGATATGCTGGCAGAACAGGCCGGTATGGATAGGGCAATGCTTGAGTCACTTAGCATAGAGGAAATAGGAGCTCTTATGGGGGTGGAGCTAACTAGTTTTGTTTTGGATAAGGAAAACACAGAAGGCGAAACTTATCAGGTTGTCTGTGTAGATGTTAGATCCGTTTTTAAAAGCATGGCTGAAGCAGGTTTATTAGACTCTAATTCTCTATTAGGGATGCGTGATCATATGAAAAACACTATTGATACGATGGGGACATCCCTTGTAAAATCAATGGGGATTGCTTATGCAGCCCGATGCCTAACAGAGGCAGGCATGGACATTGAAGAGATTCAAATGGATTATTTGGTGACAGCGGGCCTCAAAATGATTGGGATAGCGCTTGTCATGGGAATTACTGCAGTTTTGGTAGTCTACTATTCTTCAAAAGTAGGAGCCGGTATTGGACGTGATTTACGTGAAAAAATCTTTAAAAAAGTGGTCAGCTTTTCAAACGCAGAGATGGACAAGTTCTCTACAGCATCACTAATTACAAGAAGTACCAATGATATTCAGCAAATTCAGATGGTATCTATTATGTTGCTTCGAATGATTGCTTATGCACCAATCCTTGCAGCCGGCGGTATTTTGAAAGTAATTGAGACCGGAGCAGGTATGGGATATGTGATTGTACTGGCACTTCTTGCACTTATGGGATACATCATGGTGTTGATGTCGGCTGCAATGCCAAAATTCAAATTAATGCAGAAGCTGGTCGATAATATGAACCTTGTTTCAAGAGAAATTTTAACTGGGCTTTCTGTTATCCGGGCGTTTAAACGTGAAGATTTGGAAGAAAAGCGATTTGATGAAGCAAACAGAGATTTGACAAAAACGAATCTGTTTACGAATCGAGTCATGAATTTCATGATGCCCGGAATGACCATTATTATGAATGTGGTCACGATTGCGATTGTGTGGATTGCGGCACATAAAATTGATGCAGGAGTGATGCAGGTCGGTACTATGACAGCATTTATTACCTATGCAATGCAGATTGTAATGTCATTTTTAATGCTTACAGCAATTTCAATTATGCTACCTAGGGCAGCGGTGGCAGCGGACCGAATTGATGAGGTTTTAAATACGGAATCCTCTATTTTAGACAAAAAGGATGCAATTGAAAGTAAAGAGAATAAGGGTGTGGTGAAGTTTTCACATGTTCATTTCCGTTATCCGGGAGCGCAGGCGGATGTATTAAGCGACATTGATTTCGAAGCAAAGCCGGGTGAAACAACAGCTATTATTGGCAGTACCGGATGCGGAAAGTCTACCCTGGTGAATCTGATTCCGAGATTTTATGATGTAACAGAAGGAAAGATAACATTAGATGGCATTGATATTCGGGATATGAAAATGAAAAGTCTCAGAGATAATATTGGTTTTGTCCCGCAGAAAGGCTTATTATTCTCCGGAACAATTGCAAGTAATCTTCGCTTTGGTAAAAGGGATGCGACTGAGGAAGAGCTTGCAAAGGTAGCTGAAATTGCACAGGCGTCTGAATTTATCGAGGAAAAAAGAGAAAAATTTGAAAGCACGATTGCCCAGGGCGGTACAAATGTATCGGGTGGACAGAAACAGCGTCTTGCGATAGCAAGAGCAATTGCAAAACAGCCAAAAATCTATATCTTTGATGACAGTTTTTCGGCATTAGATTTAAAAACCGATGCTGCATTAAGAAAAGCATTAGCAGAGTATACAAAAGATTGCACAACCATTATTGTTGCACAGCGTATTAGCACCATATTACATGCAGACCAGATTTTGGTATTAAGTGACGGAAAAATCGTAGGAAAAGGTCGACACGAGGATTTGCTGAAGTCGTGTGAAGTTTATAGGGAAATTGCAAAATCACAGCTTTCTGAAAAAGAGCTTGGCTTAGCAGAAGAGGAGGTGATTGCAGATGAGTAAGGAACATTCCAATAGAAGACGTGGACCGGGTAAGGGAATGCAGCCGGGAGAGAAACCAAAGGATTTTAACAGTTCTATCAAAAAAATGATTCGGTATATCGGGGGATATAAATTTGCGATTCTAATCGTTATGATTGTTGCCGTTCTTTCAACAATCTTAAATGTAATCAGCCCGAAAATTATGGGAAAGGCTACGACTGCATTGTCAGAGGGACTTATCGCTAAAATTGCAGGTACCGGCGGTATTAATTTTGAACGAATCGGTCAGATTTTATTTTTGACTTTCCTGTTATATGTATGCAGTGCTGTTTTTCGGTTTATTCAGGGCTGGATTATGACTGATGTAACACAAAAGGTTTGTTACAAACTTAGAAAAGAAATTTCGGAAAAGATTAACCGGATGCCGATGAAGTATTTCGAAAGCCGTACTTACGGGGAAGTACTTTCACGTATCACGAATGATGTAGATACGGTAGGACAGGGATTAAACCAGAGCATCACAACTATTATTACATCTGTCACAACTTTAGTCGGTGTATTGGTAATGATGCTTAGTATTTCACCTCTGATGACCTTAATTGCGCTTGTGATTTTACCGATTTCGATGTTTTTAATATCTTCTGTGGTAAAACATTCACAGAAATTTTTTAAATCACAGCAGGAATCTTTGGGGCACATGAATGGACAGGTAGAAGAGACTTATAGCGGTCATCTTGTCATTAAGTCATTTAACCGAGAAGAGGATACATTAGCAGAATTTGAGCAGATTAACAATACTTTATACGAATCTGCATGGAAATCACAGTTCTTATCAGGTATGATGCAGCCGATTATGATTTTTGTAGGAAATCTGGGATATGCGGGAGTTGCCCTGGTTGGAGGCGTGCTTGCAATGCGTGGTGTCATTACCATCGGTGATATTCAGGCATTTATTCAGTATGTAAAGAATTTCTCACAGCCGATTCAGCAGATTGCGCAGGTGATAAATATGGTACAGTCAATGACGGCAGCTTCAGAACGGGTATTTGCATTTTTAGAAGAGGAAGAAGAGAACCAGACCGTAGAGAATCCGGCAGATGTAACAAAAGTGACAGGCCGTGTAGACTTTGAGCATATTCGCTTTGGATATCATCCAAATCAGGTAATCATCAAAGATTTCAGTGCTCATGTAGAACCGGGACAAAAGATTGCGATTGTTGGCCCGACCGGAGCAGGAAAGACGACAATGGTAAAATTATTAATGCGATTCTATGATGTGAATGAAGGTTCCATAAAATTGGATGGTCATGATGTCAGAGATTTTAATCGCAGAGAGTTAAGAGATGCCTTTGGCATGGTATTGCAGGATACATGGCTCTTTAAGGGAACCATCATGGAAAATATCCGCTATGGCAGATTAGATGCGACAGATGAGGAAGTAATTGCGGCAGCTAAGGCAGCACGAGCGCATCATTTTATTCAAACATTGCCTGGCGGCTATCAGATGGAATTAAATGAAGATGCAAGTAATGTATCGCAGGGACAGAAGCAGCTGCTTACGATAGCAAGAGCAATTTTGGCGGATAATCGCGTGCTGATTTTAGATGAGGCAACTTCTTCTGTTGATACCAGAACAGAAATTGAAATTCAAAAGGCAATGGATAATCTAATGCGGGGTAGAACCAGTTTTATCATCGCACATCGCCTGTCAACGATTCGCGATGCAGATATCATTCTTGTTATGAGAGACGGGGATATCGTAGAGCAGGGCAATCATGAAGAATTACTTGCAAAAGGCGGATTTTATGCGAACCTTTATAATTCTCAATTTGAAGAAGTGATGGCATAAAAAAATTCCTTTCATGTCAAATCAAAGGCATGAAGGGAATTTTTTATTTCAAATAATAGAAAGTTCACAGTGTATACTTTTTATTATTTGGAATGCTCATCTTCGTCTGCTTCAAGAAAGCAGGCGCGCTTAATAGAGTCATCGCCATAGCGAGAACGGATTTTGTCAATTGCTGAGTTTAGTTTGGATAATCGTTCAAATTTATCCTGATCAAAAAGGTTGTACTGTTCATAGCTGTCAGCGGATGCCTTACTGGTACTGACACCTAGTAGACGAATCGGTGTATGGTCCCAACATTCGGCAAATAATTCCTTTGCACAGGAATATATTTTTTCTGTGACATTTGTGGTAGAAGGAAGAGACATCTGGCGGGAGTGACGTACAAATTCACAATCTGTAATCTGAATCTGTATAACGCTGATATAGGCCTCGTCTGCACGGACTCTGGCTCCAACCGTTTCACAAAGGGAAAGCAGAATTTTATTTGCGGTATCAATATCGGTCACATCATAAGGCAGGGTTATTGAGTTGCCATAGCCTTTATTGGCAGGCGGAATATATGTTAAATCAGCCGAAGCGATTCCATTTGCGGAATTCCAGATATATTCTCCCTGTGATTTAAAATTAGATAGTAAATATTGTTTATTGGCATGGGCTAAATCACCAATGGTGGAAAACCCCATGGCATGAAGCCGCTTTGCAGTAGATTTTCCAATACCAAATAAGTCTTCCAACGGAAGAGGCCAAAGCTTCGTTGGAATTTCTTCGGGAAACAGCGTATGTACGAGATTAGGTTTTTTAAAATCCGAAGCCATTTTAGCAAGAAGCTTGTTGGTTGAAATGCCGATATTAACGGTAAACCCAAGTTCCCGGTAAATACGGTCTTTTAATTTATTCGCAAAAATTACCGGGTCGCCATAGAGGGCACCGGTACCGGTCATATCACAAAATGCTTCATCAATGCTGCATTGTTCAATCACCGGAGCAACTTCTTCTAAAATATGAATGAACTTTTTGGAATAATCTACATAAAGTGCATGGTTTGGTGGGGCAACGACCAGATTGGGACATTTTTTTCTGGCTTGTGCTAAAGGTTCTCCGGTCATGATGCCATACTTTTTGGCGGAAGGAGATTTGGCTAAAACAACACCATGACGCATCTCTTCATCGCCACCGATTACAGCGTTAATCAAACGTAAATCCTGAGCATTCGGATCTTTTTTTAAACGGTCTGCGGATTCCCAGCTTAAAAAAGCGGAATTCACATCTACGTGAAAAATTAGTGGATTTGCCATGAAAACTCCTTTACCAATGATAGATGTCAATTTTACATTAAAATATTATAACAAGGAATGATAATAATGTAAAGAGAGAAGCGTACATATGTTCGAATAAAAGACGCTTGCATATTTCTTCAAATATTTGGATATGCTAGAAGAAAAAGGAGGCATCATATGGCAAATTTAAAAGGAACACGTACACAAGCGAATCTTATGGCGGCATATGCCGGAGAAACACAGGCAACAAACAAATATCTATATTATGCTGCAAAAGCAAAAAAGGATGGTTTTGTACAGATTGGGACCATTTTTGAAGAAACTGCAGGAAATGAAAGAGAGCATGCAAAAATTTGGTTTAAACTTTTGCATGGCGGCGATTTTGATAAGACTGAGGTGAATTTACAGGATGCTGCATCAGGAGAGCATTTTGAATGGGCAGATATGTATGCAGGATTCGCAAAAGAAGCAAGAGAAGAGGGCTTTGAGGAAATAGCAAGGTTATTTGAAGGGGTAGCAGCGATAGAAAAAATGCATGAAGAGCGTTTCCGCAGGCTGCTTTTAAATATAGAACGGGAAACTGTTTTTTCAAAAGACGGGGAATGTATCTGGCAGTGTATGAAGTGCGGACATATTGTGATTGGGAAAAAAGCACCAAAAGTTTGTCCGGTATGTAAACATCCACAGGGGTATTTTGAACAGATGGCACAAAATTACTAAAAAATATCCTTTCTTAAGTTTTAGTTATCTTCATTGACATCATTTCCCTTTTATGGTAGAGTAATTTTTGCTTGAATAGCATGATGCGATCGTAGTCTAATGGATAGAACGCAGGACTCCGACTCCTGTAATGTGGGTTCGATTCCCGCCGGTCGCATACCTATGAGAGGAACAGTAGAATGGAAGATAATAAGGATATTAAAGACATTAAGTATAATTATAGAAAAAAAAGAAAAAAATCTTCTGCTGCAGGCAGAATAGATATAGATAGAATTCGTGAGTTTGCTGTAAAGAATGGGAGATATTTTTTGGCAGGAGTATTGTTTGTGCTTCTTGTTGTGGTAGTTGCTTTTTTTACAGATCCAAAGGAGCAGCAGACAGGAGGTTCGGCAGTTAGCGAAGATGGGCAGGCAGAAGCATTTAAAGAGAATGCATATCCGGAAATTAATCAGTTGATTGAAGCATATTATAACGCGTATGCGACTGGTGACTTAGAAACTTTAACATCACTTGCTACACCGGTTTCAGAACGTGAACAGGGCTATATTACACTGTTTAGTCAGTATGTCGAGAGCTATCAGAATATGGTTTATTATACAAAATCAGGTTTAGATGAAACTTCTTATCTGGTGAATGTATATGTGGAAGTAAAATTTGAAAGTGTAGATACACTTGCACCGGGCTTGGATTTCTTCTATGTCAGAACCAGAGAAGACGGCAACTTATATATTGATAATCTGTATAGTCAGTATAATTATAAGAACATGGATAATGCACTGGATACTGACATTGACAACCTAATTAAGGAATTCCAGCAGCAGGAGGATGTGATTGCATTATTAAAGGATGCACAGGCGAAGTTTGATGAAGCAGTTGTTTCGGATGAGAATTTGGCAAACATATTGAATGTGACGATTCCCGATGCAATTTCAAATTGGATGGCTGAGCTGGTTTCACAGAATTCAGAATTGATGCAGGAGTCTACCGAGGTTGTTGAACCGGAAACAGAGACGACGGAACCGGAAACACCGGAATCAGAAGCGCCGGAAGAGGAAACTCCGGAAGTATCTGCAATACCGGAGGGAACCGTGATTACAATTCAGGAGTCAGTAAATATTCGAGAGGGAATGAGTACAGATTCTGCCAAAGTCGGTACCGCATATCAGGGTGAAAAAGTAACGGTTATTATGAGTTACGCAGAAGGCTGGACGAAGGTGAAATGGAACAATAAAACCGGTTATATCAGGACCGATTTACTGCAGTAAGATAGAACAAGACGGAGACTTTTTCGAGTCTCCGTTTTTTATCAATGAGGATGAAAGATGGAAAACACGGGCATTAGAATTAATAAATTTTTAAGCGAAGCCGGAGTCTGTTCCAGAAGAGAAGCAGACCGTCAGATTGAAGATGGAAATGTAACGATAGATGGCAAGGTAGCACTGCCTGGTTCAAGGGTGATCCCCGGCCAGAAAGTCTGTTATAAGGGACAGCCTGTGACCAAGGAAGAAGAGATGATTCTTCTGGCTTTTCATAAGCCGGCCGGGATTGTTTGTACTGCAGAAAAAAGAGAGAAGGATAATGTGGTAGATTACATCCATTATCCGAAGCGGATTTATCCAATCGGCCGTTTAGACAAGGATTCGGAAGGACTTCTGCTGTTAACCAATAACGGTGAAATCGTAAACAAAATGATGCGTGCCGGAAATATGCATGAAAAAGAATATATCGTAACGGTAAATAAACCGGTGACGGACAGTTTCCTAAGGGGATTAGCGGGAGGAGTGCCATTAGTAGAATTAAATACTACAACCAGAAAATGTAAGGTAGAAAAAATCGGGAAGAAACAATTCAGGATTATTCTTACACAGGGACTAAACCGTCAGATTCGGCGAATGTGTGAATATTTTGGCTATCGGGTGGAAAAGCTGGTCCGCATTAGAATCATGAATATTAAATTGGGAGATTTACCGGTAGGAACTTACCGCAAGGTGACTGCAAAAGAGTATGAAAAACTACAGCACCTGATAAAAAATTCTTCCAATACGACTGTGAAAAGGAAAGAGCAAGTATAAATGAGCAGAGGTGATAACATGACACCACAGGAACGAATTACAGAATTAAAAAAGACACTGGAATATCATATTGACCGTTATTATAATCAGGATAATCCTGAAATTACGGATTATGAATATGATATGATGATGCAGGAGTTAAAGGCATTGGAAAAAGAACATCCGGATTTGGTGACACCGGATTCCCCAACACAACGTGTGGGAGGAACCGCAAAGCGTCAGGCAGGGGTGCTGGTACGCCATAATGTACCTATGCTAAGTCTTCAGGATGTGTTTTCGAAAGAGGATGTATATCATTTTGTAGAAGAGATGCAGGCACAGTTAACAAATCCGGAATTTGTAGTCGAGTATAAAATCGACGGACTATCTATGTCTTTACGTTACGAGGATGGAAATTTGGTAATGGCAGAGACCAGAGGTGACGGCATTAATTTCGGCGAGGATGTAACCGCCAATGCAAAGGTGATTAAAGACGTAAAAACAAAGCTTGCCAATGCACCTGAATATTTGGAAATCCGCGGTGAAGTGTATATGAAAAATGAAGCCTTTGATAAGGTAAATGAAACACAGGAGCTGCTTGGAAAGAAGACCTTCGCAAATCCGAGAAACTGTGCAGCAGGGACCTTGCGTCAATTAGACAGTTCCATTACAAAGGAAAGAGACCTGTCCCTTTTTATCTTTAATATTCAGCAGGTGCGTGGGATGGAATTCGCTACACACACCGAAGGGTATGAATATTTAAAGAGCCAGGGAATTACAGTAATTGATGATTACAAAATCTGTAAAACTGCAGATGAAGTCTGGTCGGCAATCTGTGCGATTGGGGAAAATCGTGGCAATCTTGGATATGATATTGACGGGGCAGTTGTGAAAATCAACCGCTATGCAGATCGAGAATTGCTTGGTGCCACTTCAAAAGTTCCAAGATGGGCAGTTGCTTACAAATATCCACCGGAAGAAAAAGAGGCAAAACTACTGGATATTGAGCTTTCAGTCGGGCGAACCGGACGAATTACGCCAACAGCGGTGTTTGAACCGGTGCGATTGTGCGGAACATCTGTATCCCGAGCAACACTGCATAATCAGGATTTTATTGATGAACTGGATATCGGAATCGGTGATACGATTGTGGTTTATAAATCAGGAGAAATCATTCCAAAGGTAAAGAAAGTCTGCAAGGAGAAACGGGAGGCGGGCTGGAAAAAGTTTATGATTCCGGATGTCTGTCCGGTATGCGGAGCGAAAACAGAGCGTGAGAAGGATACTGCGGATATTAAATGTACCTCACCAAACTGTCCGGCACAGCTGGAACGGCATATTATTAATTTTGTTGGGCGTGATGCCATGGATATCAAAGGATTTGGCACCGTTTATATTGAAGAGCTGGTAAGAGCAGGTTACATTAAAGATATTGCAGATATTTACAGCTTGAAAAACCATAGGGAAGAACTGATTGAAAAGGGAATGATCGGAAAAGAGAAGAATACCGATAAGCTTTTGGAGACCATAGAGAAGTCCAAAGAAAACGATGCTTATAAGCTTTTGACCGGATTTGGAATTCCAAATGTGGGGAAGGCTGCCGCAAAAGCAATTATGAAGCATTTTAAAGAAATCGAAAGCTTAAGCCATGCTTCAGTAGATGAATTACAGGATGTGGATGATATCGGAGAAGTGAGTGCTGAGTGTATCCGTAGATTTTTCCTGAGTGAAGAAAATCGTGAAATCATCGCCCGGTTAAAAGAGGCGGGTGTAAATATGCATGCCAATGAATCTGAAGTACTTACGTCTCCAATCAGCGGGAAAACAGTGGTAGTAACAGGCACATTACCTTCTCTTGGCAGAAAAGAAGCACAGGATCTGATTGAAAAATACGGCGGAAAAGCAGCAGGTTCAGTTTCAAAGAAAACGGACTATGTACTGGCCGGAGAAGCAGCGGGAAGTAAACTCACCAAAGCGAAAGAACTTGGAATTCCGGTATTAAATGAAGAAGAATTTAAAAATCTGCTTGGAATTTAAAATAAAATCGAGTAGGATGATAAAAAAGGTAAAGGACAATAGGAAAAATGCCAATTAGAACACAGAATAATTTACCGGCAAAGGAAATATTGGAAAAAGAAAATATATTTGTAATGGATGAAAACCGTGCGACGCATCAGGATATTCGTCCGATTAAAGTGGCAATTTTAAATCTGATGCCATTAAAAGAGGACACGGAACTACAACTGCTTCGCTCTATGTCAAATACGCCGTTACAGGTAGATGTCACTTTTGTTACGGTGTCTTCTCATGAATCGAAGAATACATCCTTAAGCCATTTAAATCAATTCTATGAACGATTCCAGGATATCAGACATCAGTATTTTGACGGCTTGATTATTACAGGGGCACCATTAGAGCAGATGGAGTATGAGGAAGTGGATTTTTGGCCGGAAATGGAAGAAATTTTTGAATGGAGCAAGGTACATGCGACTTCTACACTGCATTTGTGCTGGGGAGCAC
This sequence comes from uncultured Roseburia sp., assembly GCA_945787015.1. GTDB lineage: Bacteria > Bacillota > Clostridia > Lachnospirales > Lachnospiraceae > Roseburia. The sequence goes on along the minus strand of CALZGM010000017.1, from coordinate 52,252 downwards.
AGGCAGGCCTTTATTATCACTATGGTTTAAAAAAATACATGTTATCGGAAAAAATGTTTGGTGTCTATGAGCACAAAGTAATGAACCGTAAGGTTCCGCTAGTGCGTGGATTTGATGATTGTTTTATGGCACCGCATTCCAGACACACCGAGGTTCGGACAGAGGATATCCGTAGTGTTAAGGAATTGACGATTTTAGCGGAATCAGAGACTGCAGGTGTTTTCCTTGCAATCGCGGATGAGGGAAGAAAAATATTTGTGATGGGGCATCCGGAGTACGATCGTCTCACCCTGGATAAAGAATATAAAAGGGACAAGAGTAAGGGATTACGGATTGATTTGCCGCTAAACTATTATCCGAATGATGATGAAAATGAGAAACCACTTCTGCAGTGGCGTTCTCATGGTAATATTTTATATTCAAACTGGCTGAATTATTACGTCTACCAACAGACACCTTATGATTTCATAAATACGATAGAGATAGTAAGGAAATAGTTGTTTTGTTATTTATGGTAAAAGTTGACAGATGAATTGTTGAAAAGTATTATTAGAGTAATATTTTTAAAATAAGAAAAAAAGCAAAGGAAACAAAAAAATGTGTGGAATAGTTGGATTTACAGGGAATCATCAGGCAGCACCAATTCTGTTAGATGGTCTTTCAAAATTAGAATATAGAGGATATGATTCAGCAGGAATTGCTGTGCGAGATGGAGAACAGCTTGCGGAGGTGGTGAAATCTACCGGAAAGCTTGTTAACCTTTATGAAAAAACAGACGGTGGGAATGCAATTCATGGTACATGTGGTATTGGACATACCCGTTGGGCGACGCATGGTGTACCATCTCAGACGAATGCGCATCCTCATGTTTCAAATAATTGTACTGGCTCCGGTTCGGGAACGGTAGAGTCGGATGTTGTCGGCGTGCATAATGGAATCATCGAAAATTATGTAGAACTAAAAGAAAAATTAACCAAACATGGATACCAGTTCTATAGTCAGACCGACACGGAAGTTGTGGTGAAACTGGTGGATTATTATTATAAAAAGTATAAGATGGGACCGGTGGATGCGATTACAAAGACAATGGTTCGAGTACGCGGTTCTTATGCCTTGGAATTAATGTTTAAAGATTATCCGGGTGAAATCTGGGTGGCAAGAAAAGACAGCCCAATGATTATTGGAATTGCTGATGGCGAGACCTATGTGGCATCCGATGCTCCGGCAATACTGAAATACACAAGAAACGTTTACTATATAGGAAATCATGAATTGGCCAGGATAGTACCGGGAGAAGTGACGTTCTATAACTTAAACGGCGATACAGTAGAAAAGGAGATGACCGAGATTACATTCACCGCAGAAGCTGCTGAAAAAGGTGGATTTGAGCACTTCATGATGAAAGAAATTCATGAGCAGCCAAAGGTTGTGATGGATACGATTAACTCTGTTATAAAAGACGGAAAGATTGATCTTACAAGTGTCGGGTTAAGTGATGAAGAGATTAAGAAGATTTCTCAGATTTATATCGTTGCGTGTGGTTCAGCATGGCATGTTGGCATGGCAACACAGTATGTAATGGAAAGTCTTGCTAAAATTCCGGTAAGAGTAGAGCTGGCTTCAGAGTTCAGATACAGAAAACCATTACTCGAAGAAAATGCGCTGGTTATTGTGATTAGTCAGAGCGGAGAGACGGCTGATTCTTTAGCTGCATTAAGAGAAGCAAAGGATAAAGGGGTGAAAACACTTGCGATTGTAAATGTGGTTGGAAGCAGTATTGCCAGAGAAGCAGATTATGTTTTCTACACATTAGCAGGACCGGAAATTGCGGTTGCTACTACAAAGGCATACTCTGCTCAGCTAATAGCAGGTTATCTTTTCTCTTTACAGTTTGCGCTTGTAAGAGGTGAGCTTGCTGAGAGAGAATATAAGCACTATATTTCGGATATAGAGACGATTCCTGATAAGATACAAAAGATTTTAGATGATAAGGAAAGGCTGCAGTGGTTTGCTTCAAAGTTTGCGAATGTAAGAGATATCTTCTTCGTTGGCAGAGGAATCGACTATGCAATAAGTCTTGAAGGAAGCCTTAAGATGAAGGAAATTTCCTATATTCATTCGGAAGCATATGCAGCCGGTGAATTGAAGCATGGAACAATCAGCCTGATTGAAGATGGAACATTAGTGATAGGAGTTCTTACACAGAGTGAATTATATGAAAAGACAGTTTCTAATATGGTTGAATGCAAGAGCCGTGGGGCTTACCTGATGGGGCTTACAACGTATGGTCATTATGAACTTGAAGATACCGTGAATTTTGTGACATATATCCCACGGGTGGATGAACATTTTATCGGTAGCCTGGCAGTAATTCCACTACAGCTTCTGGGATATTATGTATCTGTATCAAGAGGACTTGATGTGGATAAACCAAGAAATCTGGCAAAATCAGTAACTGTTGAGTAATCTTTCGGAGAATAATTAAAAATGATAAATGAAAAATTAAAAATCGAATATAAAATATTTATGGAAGCAGAGGATGTTGCGCAGACAAGAATCCTTTCCACGGAAGGTTATATAAAAAAATCGTTGGTAGCCCATAAGAATCCTTATATCTGCCGGGCAGAAGTAGACAATGAGAGTGACGTGGATGAGTTTATGCTCAGACTGTATGTAGAGGAAGAGATTGAAGAAGAAACCTGCGAAAATGCGGATGCTGCGGAAGGATTTTTAGACGAACTTGCAGAACTGCTGGTGGAATTTGCACGCATGCAGTCTTATCTGGAGATGGAGGGGAACTTTTCCATTTCATTTGCAGGAGAACAGATTTCCTATCGCTTTTTATCAGAGGCGGGGAACTGTAATTGCACATTTGAAGAAGTAAGAAATTCACAAATTTTTTAGTTCCCAAAAATAGAATAGTCTGTTATAATAAACACATAATATCACTTAGGAGGCATACGCAATGGCTGAGGATAGAAAATCATTTAAGATAAAGGATGGTAGTTTAGGAGAAGTGAAGATTGCAGATGAAGTTGTTGCCATCATTGCCGGACTTGCAGCTACAGAAATCGAAGGCGTTAGTTCCATGGCTGGTAACATTACAAACGAACTCGTAAGTAAATTAGGTATGAAGAATCTTTCAAAAGGTGTCCGCGTTGATGTATTAGACGGCGTAGTAAATGTGGATGTTGCTATTAACATTGCATATGGATATTCTATTCCGGACGTTTCTGCAAAAGTGCAGGAACGTGTTAAGAGTGCAATTGAGAATATGACAGCATTGGAAGTTTCTGTAGTAAATGTACGCATCGCATCTGTTGATATGGGTAAGGACAAATAGACCTTTGAAAACTGAGGAAAGCAAATGATAATAAAGGATGTCGTACTGACATCCTTTTTTTAGAAATGATACAAGTGCGTTAGGAAAGGATAAGGAAATGACAAGAAGAGCGTTAAGAGAACAGGTATTTTTGATGTTGTTTCGCGTGGAGTTCCATAGTACAGATGAGATGGAAGAGCAGATGAGACTGTATGAAGAGCAGCTAGAAGGATGTAGTGAGAAGGATGCTGCATATATTTTAGACAAATTCAAAAGGATTGTTGAAAAGCTGGATGAGATTGACGCAGCCATTGGGGAAGCTTCAAAAGGCTGGAAAGTCAGTCGAATGGCAAAGGTGGATCTTGCGCTGATTCGTCTTGCAGTATATGAGATGAAATACGAAGAGGATGTTCCGGTAAAAGTGGCAATTAACGAAGCAATTGAGCTTGCAAAACAGTACGGCTCCGATGACTCGCCGGCATTTGTAAATGGAGTATTAGCAAAATTAGCATGAGAAAGAATGTTTATACAGTTGGACAAGTGAATACATACATTAAAAATATGTTCGCCCAGGATTTCATGATGCAGCATATCTGTATCAAGGGCGAGGTCTCTAACTGCAAATATCATTCCTCCGGTCACATTTATTTTACCATGAAGGACTCCACCGGGACATTAAATGCGGTTATGTTTGCCGGATATCGCAGAGGATTAAAATTTACCATGAAGGAAGGGGACAATGTCATTGTCACCGGTTCTGTGGAGATATATGAACGTGATGGGAAATATCAGCTCTACGCCAGAGAAATTGAACTGGATGGAGCTGGTAATTTATATTTACGATTTGAAGCTTTAAAACAGGAATTGGAAGAAATGGGCATGTTTGCTTCGGAATATAAAAAGCCAATTCCGCGTTTCGCAAGACGTATCGGAGTGGTAACAGCGCCAACCGGAGCTGCGGTACAGGATATTCGTAATATTTCGGCCAGAAGAAATCCCTATGTTCAGCTGATTTTGTATCCGGCATTGGTACAGGGAGAGGGCGCAGCGGCAAGCATTGCAAACGGAATTCGTGCGTTAGATACAATGGGACTGGATGTCTTGATTGTAGGCAGGGGTGGCGGTTCCATTGAAGATTTATGGGCTTTTAATGAGGAAATCGTGGCGAGAGCCATTTTTGAATGTAATACTCCGGTTATTTCAGCAGTTGGCCACGAAACGGATACTACTATTGCAGATTATGTTGCGGACATGAGGGCACCGACTCCGTCAGCTGCTGCGGAACTGGCAGTGTTTGACTATCGGGCATTGAAAGAGCAGCTCGCCGGTCAATACCGCAGATTATCCGGTAACATGGAACAAAAAATTAAATTTACCGGAATGCGGATAGGGCAGATGGAAAGCAGACTGCATAGGCTGTCACCGGAAAGCCGGATGCGTGAGAAACGTATGTATGCAGCCGGATTGGAACAGAAAATAGAACAGTTGATGCAAAAACGGTTGGCTGAAAAAAAACATGAAGTGGCGATTTTGGCCGAGAGAATGGAACGGTTATCACCTTTGCGAAAGCTAAGCGGTGGCTATGCTTATGTGACAGATGCGAAGGAGAAAGCATTACTTTCTGTATCACAGGTTAACTGTGGGGACGAAGTTTCCATTCAGTTGTTAAAAGGAAAGATAAAAGCAGAAGTGACGGAGGTAATCCAGTGAGTAGTCAAAATGGAACATTAGAAGAGACCCTTGGTCAGGTAGAAGAAATCATTCGACAGATGGAAGAATCTGAAGTTTCGTTAGAAACATCTTTTCAGCTATATCAACAGGGGGTAGAAAAGCTAAAAACCTGTAATATGATGTTGGATGAAGTGGAAAAAAAGATGCTGGTCTTAAATCAGAACGGAGAATTAAGTGAATTTTAAGGAGTGGCAGCAGTTATGGATATGAAATCAGAAATCAATTTACGGGCAGAGGCGATTGAAGCGATTTTAAAAAAATATCTTCCGGCAGAAGAAGGATACCAGAAGCAGATTATGGAGGCTATGAATTATAGCATCTTAGCAGGCGGAAAGCGGCTTAGACCAATGCTGATGCAGGAAACTTACCGCTTGTTTGGTGGTCAGTCCGAGGTAATTGAACCGTTTATGGCTGCCATGGAGATGATTCATACTTATTCTCTGGTCCATGATGACTTGCCGGCAATGGATAATGATGAATATCGTAGAGGCAAAAAGACGACTCATGCCATATATGGCGAGGCAATGGGAATTCTGGCAGGAGATGCATTACTTAATTTTGCTTTTGAAACGGCAACAAAAGCGTTTGAAATGGAACCGGAAAATGCAAATATCGGAAAGGCATTGCGCATTCTGGCAACAAAAGCAGGTATTTATGGCATGATTGGAGGGCAGGTTGTAGACGTGGCATCAGAAGGTACTACGGATATGACCAAGGAAAAATTAGATTTTATTTACCGCTTAAAAACAGGTGCGCTTATGGAGGCTTCCATGCTAATCGGAGCAGTCCTTGCAGGGGCAACCAAGAGCGAACAGCAGATTGTAGAGCAGGTTGCAGGTGAAATAGGCCTTGCTTTTCAAATTCAGGACGATATATTAGACGTGACAAGCACGGAAGAAGTACTGGGAAAACCAATCGGCAGTGATGAAAAAAATCAGAAATTTACATATGTGACTTTTGAAGGCCTAGAGAAAGCAAAGGTCGATGTAGCTGCAATTACGAAGCAGGCTGTATCACATATGAATCAACTTGTTGTAAGAAATGAATTTTTGAATGAACTTTTAGTATATCTAATCGCGAGAGAGAAGTAAGTATGGTATTAGAGCGAATGAATAAACCGAACGATATCAAGGAACTTTCAGATGAAGAATTAAAAGTCCTTGCAGATGAAATTCGGGAATTTTTAATCAATAAAATATCAGTTACAGGCGGACATCTGGCATCAAACCTGGGAGTCGTAGAGCTTACAATGGCATTACACAGGGTTCTTGATTTGCCAAAGGATAAGATCATCTGGGATGTGGGACACCAATCCTATACACATAAGCTCTTGACAGGCAGAAGAGAGGGCTTTGATGAACTGCGAAAATATGGCGGAATGAGTGGATTTCCAAAACGAAAAGAAAGTGAATGTGACAGCTTTGATACGGGACACAGTTCCACTTCCATTTCAGCAGGCTTAGGCTATGCGCATGCCAGAGAAATCACGGGAGAAGATTATAAAGTCGTATCCGTAATCGGTGATGGTGCTCTGACAGGCGGTATGGCATATGAAGCATTGAACAATGCGGCAAATTTAAAATCGAATTTTATTATTGTTTTAAATGACAATAACATGTCTATTTCAGAGAATGTAGGCGGCATGTCTTCCTATCTGGCAGGATTTCGAACAGCGGATGCATATTTGGGCTTAAAAAACAATGTTATGAATTCTCTGAATAAGATTCCGGTTTACGGGGAACGTGTGGTAAAGCATATCCGAAAGACTAAAAGTGGTATTAAGCAGTTCTTAATACCAGGAATGTTCTTTGAGGAAATGGGAATCATGTATCTGGGACCGGTGGACGGTAGTGATATGAAGGCAATCGAAAAATTGCTAAAGGAAGCTATGAATGTTGAGGGACCGGTGCTGGTTCATGTGCTGACTCATAAAGGCGCAGGATATGCACCGGCAGAACGTCATCCGGCCCGCTTCCATGGGACGGAACCGTTCCAGATAGAAACTGGACTTCCAACGAAACCGCGTATAAAGGCAAATTATACGGATATTTTTTCTACCGTTATGAGGAAGCTTGGAGATAGGGATGACAAGGTAGTGGCGGTAACTGCTGCTATGGCTGACGGCACGGGTTTAAAACGCTTTCATAATATGTTCCCGGATCGTTTCTTTGATGTAGGAATTGCAGAAGAACATGCGGTTACGTTCTCGGCCGGACTTGCAGCAGCCGGTTTAAAGCCGATTTTTGCCGTTTATTCCTCATTCTTACAGAGAGCTTATGACCAAATTCTGCACGATGTCTGTATTCAGAATCTGCCGGTTGTTTTTGCAATTGACCGTGCCGGACTGGTAGGAAGTGATGGAGAGACTCATCAGGGTATTTTTGATATTTCTTATCTGTCAACCATACCTAATATGACAATCATGGCGCCAAAGAATAAATGGGAGCTTTCGGATATGGTAAAATATGCAGTAGATTATGAGGCTCCAATTGCAATTCGCTATCCGAGAGGAGAAGCATATGATGGTTTAAAGGAGTATCGTGCTCCGATTTCACTTGGGAAGAGCGAGTGGATTTATCGTGAGTCAGAAATTGCATTATTTGCACTTGGCTCTATGGTAAAAATTGCAGAGAAGGTGCGGGATGCTTTGAAAGAAAAGGGATACGCCTGCAGCCTGATTAATGCGCGTTTTGCAAAACCACTGGATGAAGAAACACTGCGCACGGTGACTGCGAATCATAAGCTGATTGTTACTATGGAAGAGAATGTCATTAACGGAGGCATGGGTGAACACGTAACAGAGTTTTACGGGCAGAAAGAGAACAAATCAATCCAGGTGCTTACCATTGCCATTCCGGATGAGTATGTGGAACATGGAAATGTAGAGATCTTAAGAAAAGAAGTCGGTATTGATGCGGAGTCGATTATCGGACGCACGGTAGCTGCTTATGAAAAACTTTAAAGGAATAAATCTTATGAAAGAAAGATTGGATGTACTTTTGGTACAAAGGGGACTGGCTCCATCCAGGGAAAAAGCGAAAGCCATGATTATGGAAGGCAATGTTTTTGTGGCGAATAACAGAGAAGACAAAGCCGGAACCATGTTTGATGAAAATGTAGCAATTGAAATTAAAGGAAATACCTTAAAATATGTGAGCCGCGGCGGTTTAAAACTGGAAAAAGCCATGACACATTTTGGGATTACGTTAGATGATAAGATATGTATGGATATTGGTGCTTCAACTGGCGGCTTTACAGACTGTATGCTTCAGAACGGAGCAAAAAAAGTATATGCCGTAGATGTGGGATATGGTCAGTTCGCGTGGAAATTAAGACAGGATGAGCGCGTTGTCTGTATGGAAAAGACCAATATCCGTTATGTGACACCGGAGCAGATTGGTGACAGACTGGATTTTGCATCGGTGGATGTTTCTTTCATATCGCTGACAAAGGTATTAGGACCGGCGAGAGCACTTTTGACAGACATTGGGGAAATGGTTTGTCTGATTAAACCACAGTTTGAAGCCGGTAGGGAAAAGGTCGGCAAAAAAGGGGTTGTGCGGGATAAATCCGTACACGAAGAGGTAATAGAAAGAGTTATTGATTTTGCGATGGAGATTGGCTTTGAAGTTTTAAATTTGGAATATTCGCCAATTAAGGGACCTGAGGGAAATATTGAATATCTGGTCTACCTTCGCAAATGTGAAGAAGGTAAAATAGAAAAGTCGGTAGACATTCATGCAGTAGTAGAGGCTGCACATGGGGATTTAGATAAATAAGATGAAACATTTTTTGATTATTGTAAATCAGCAGAAGGATAAGGAACTGGAACTAACTAAAAAAATAAAAAACTATATAGAAGAGAATGGCGGGACCTGTACGTATTTTGTGACAGAGGGGAAAAAAGAAATGGAAGCAGCCCCGGCTGTTTCTGATGTCCCGAAAGAAACAGAGTGTATTTTGGTTTTGGGCGGTGATGGAACCTTAATCCGGGCAGCCGCAAAACTGGTGCAATGTAAACTTCCATTAATTGGTGTGAATCTGGGAACGGTTGGATATCTGTGCGAACTGGAGGCAAAAGGCGTTTTAGAGGCTGTGAAGCGTCTGATGCAGGATGCTTATGTAATTGAGGAGCGTATGCTTTTGACCGGATATGGTGTGATGCATGGAGAAAACACGACAGAACAGATTGCATTAAATGAAGTTTCGATTCACAGATCGGGAACACTTTCCATTTTAAGTTTGACTGTCTATGTGAATGGAAAGTATTTACATACCTTTCATGGAGACGGGATTATTATTTCTACGCCTACCGGTTCTACCGGTTATAGCCTGTCTGCTGGTGGACCAATTGTAGATCCAAAAGCAAGGATGCTGCTTTTGACACCAATTAATGCGCATAACTTAAATGCGAGAAGTATTGTGATCAATGCGGATGATGAGGTAATGATTGAACTGGGCAGCCGCAGACCGCAGAAGGACGATTTGGCATTGGTCAGCTTTGACGGAGATGGAATTGCAACTTTGGAGGTGGGTGATAAATTCGTTATTAAACGTGCTGAAGCCACGACGAAGATTTGCAAGCTAAGTGAAGAGAGCTTTTTGGAGATTCTTAGAAAGAAAATGCAGGCCTATTCTTAATTGGGAATAATCAAAATATAAAAAGGGGCAGGATGGATGAAAATACGACGTCAGACCAAAATACTGGAATTGATAAAAAAATATGAAATAGAGACACAGGACGAGCTGTCTGCATATTTAGAACAGGAAGGGTTTCAGGTAACACAGGCGACAGTATCCCGGGATATCAGGGAATTGAAGCTGACAAAGGTTGCACTTGGAAATGGCAGACAAAAATATGTGGCATTACTTGAAACCAATGAGGATATGTCGCAAAAATACGAGCGGATTTTTCGCGATGGTTTTATTTCCATGGATATTGCACAGAATATTTTAGTGATTAAAACAGTATCAGGAATGGCAATGGCGGTAGCAGCTGCACTCGATGCGCTACAGATTCATGAAATTGTGGGAAGCATTGCGGGTGATGATACAATTATGTGTGCTGCCAGAAGTACAGAGGATGCAATCGCCGTGATTGATAAATTGCGAAAATTTGTTGAATAAGTTTGAATCTGCTTTTAGGGAGAGTAGAAGGAGATTATATGTTACAGAATCTGCATGTGAAAAATTTGGCATTAATTGAAGAAGCAGAGGTGGATTTTAAACCGGGTTTAAACATTCTTTCCGGTGAAACCGGCGCGGGCAAGTCTATCATTATTGGTTCCATCAATCTGGCATTGGGAGAAAAGGTACAAAAGGAGATGCTTCGGGAAAATGAAGAAAATGCATTGGTGGAATTAGTGTTTTCAGTAGAAAACGAGGTACAGAAGAAAGCCTTAGAAGAAATGGATGTTTTTTTGGAAGACGAATGTGTGATTTTAAGCCGCAGAATTGCAAACGGAAGAGGTGTTGCAAAAATAAACGGTGAAAGCGTCCCAGCATCAAAGATGCGGGATGTAGCTGCCCTTTTGATTGATATACACGGACAGCATGAACACCAGTCTCTGTTACATAAAAAGAAACATTTGGAAATCTTAGATGAGTTTGCCAAGGATGCATTATCGGATAAAAAAGAAGCATTAAAAGAGGCCTATACCACATACAAAAAGTTGTTGGACGAATTAAAAACAGCAGGTGTAAATGAAGAAGACCGCTTAAGAGAAATTTCGTTCCTGGAGTATGAAATAAAGGAAATCTCTGAGGCAAACTTACAGGAAAACGAAGACGTGACGGTAGAAGAAGAGTACAAGCGCTATAGCAACGGAAAAAAGATTATGGAAGCTTTAAATATGGCATATCAGTATTCCGGGAATGGCGGTGAAAATGCTTCTGATTTCACAAGCAGAGCATTAAAAGAATTATCCCAGGCTTCTGCTTTTGATGAAAAGGTCAGAGAACTGGAAGCACAGATGTTAGAGATTGACAATTTGCTGAATGATTTTAACCGGGAAATTGCGGATTATATTGATGATACAGAGTTTGATGATGAGACATTTTATGAACTCGAGAAACGATTGGACGAAATCAATCATTTGAAATCAAAATATGGAAAGACAATTCCTGAAATCTTAAATGCTTTGGGTGAAAAAGAAGCCCGTTTGGAAAAATTGCAGGATTATGACTGTTATCTGGCTGATTTGAAGAAAAAAGTAAATGAGGCAGAGGAAATAGTAGGACGCCTTTGCGTGGAAATATCTGAAATTCGTAAGGATTATGCAAAAACATTAGTGTTTGAAGTGACCAATGCACTGAAAGATTTAAACTTTTTAGATGTACGTTTTGAAATGCAATTTGAGGAACTATCAGATTATACGGCAAATGGTACCGATGATCCGGAATTTTTAATCTCTACGAATCCGGGAGAACCGGTAAAACCATTGGGAAAAGTGGCTTCCGGAGGAGAACTTTCCCGTATTATGCTGGCAATTAAGACAGTTTTGGCAGATAATGACGCAATCGAAACACTGATTTTCGATGAAATCGACAGTGGAATCAGTGGAAGAACCGCACAGATGGTATCAGAAAAAATGAATGTACTTGGCAGGAATCACCAGATTATCTGTATTACACACCTACCGCAGATTGCGGCTATGGCAGATGCACATTATTTAATTGAAAAATCCGTTGAAAACTGTACTACAGTATCAAGAATCCGCCTGCTTGATGAAGAAGAAAGCATTGATGAACTTTCCCGTATGCTTGGCGGAGTTGAGATTACAGATAAAGTAAGAGAAAGTGCAAGGGAAATGAAAGAACTTGCGAGGAAGAGAAAGCTTTCTTAATATCCAGTATCTGTCAATCACTTTATAGAGTGAAAACCGAAAAAACAACCATAATAAAAAGAGAGAACATGGTACATAGACGATGTTGTCTCTTTTTTTATCTTTGCAAAACCAGATGACATGGAATGTGAAAACAAAAGGAAGAAGGGTTGTAGAATGATGGTAAGAAATATGAAGTTTTTTAAATTTCTAACAAATATTGGATTTTGCATGGTGCTGTTTTTTGCAGTGGAAACCTTTCATGAAGCACTACCGGATCATATTTATGTAGAAATGGGGGATACACTTTCTTATGATTTCAGGGTGCCGGTTACGGTTACAATGAAAGAGAATGCAAAAGAAGCCCTGGTAAACCAGAATCCAAAGGGAATGAGGAAGGATTCAGAACCATCTTATTATGTGACATGTAAGTTGTTTGGAATTTTCCCGGTAAAAGACATAGAAGTGACACTGGTAGAAGAAGAGGCGGTATTCGCAGGTGGTACACAGGTTGGAATTTATGCAAAAACAAAAGGAATTCTTGTGATTGGCATGGGAGAAGTACAGAATGCAGACGGTACTGAAATAAGTCCGGCAAAAAATCTGATAAAAAAGGGAGACTATATCGTCAGCGTAAATGGAACGCCTGTTAAGGAGAAGGAAGAATTAGCAGAAGCAATTAACGAAAATGGTGGAAAAACGGAGATTATCGGACTTTTTCGCAATGAAGAATTTATAGAAGTGGCAGTAAATCCGGTTCAGACAAAAGAGGACAAATACATGCTTGGCATCTGGGTAAGAGATGACATGGCCGGGATTGGAACGATTACCTTTTATAGGAACGATCAAAGCTATGGTGCCCTGGGTCATCCGGTAAATGACGGGGATACCGGAGAGATGTTAAAGCTTAAGGAGGGGAGTCTTTATATGACGAGTATTATTGGCGTAAAACGTGGAGAAAGCGGTAATCCCGGAGAGCTTTCGGGAATTATCCATTATGGAAAAGAAAATTATATTGGTACGATTGAGAAAAATACGGAAATCGGTATATATGGAATACTGGATGGAAATCTTAGCAAACTAAAACAGGGAACCTTTTGCAAGGTTGGTCATAAGCAGGATATCAAAATAGGAGAAGCCAGCATCTTGTCTGCTTATTCCGGCGAGTTAAAGGAATATCAGGTTGAGATAGAAAGTCTGAACTATAGCGGAACAGAAGTGAATAAAGGAATTCTTCTAAAGGTCACGGATAAGGAACTTTTGGATGAAACCGGTGGAATTGTGCAGGGAATGTCCGGCAGCCCGATTTTACAGGATGGGGAAATTATCGGTGCAGTGACCCATGTACTGGTAAATGACCCGACAAGAGGATATGGGATTTTTATTGAGAATATGTTGGAGTATTGAGAAACTGATTGTGGAATGCTGTAGGAAAGACAGTCACGCTTCATAGCTTGATGCATATATTGTTAAAGTAAATGATGGCGTGGCAGGAGGCAGCGTGAATAACGCAGAGCATGAGATTGTTACCTGGCAGGAGGATATAACCCACGATGGAATCCCTGATAAGATAGAGGTGGACATAAGTCTTGCGAATGCAGTTGGGGAAAATCTAAAGGGAAATGAGGAAACACTTCGTATTTATTCCGGAAAAACGGGAGAAAAAACCTGGAGCGGACATGCGGATACTATACATGCGGGATGGAATGGATTTTATCTTTACCGGAATCCGGAAAATAAAATGGCTTATATATTAAATTGGCGACCGGTTTTATATCAGGGAACCGGTAATTTTTTCTATCGGATTTTTTCATTGACGGAGCAGGGAAAGGTTCAGCTGTTTACAGAAGAAGCTTTTCATTTTCAGGTGGATACAATGAGTGAAGAAGAAAGAAAACGATTAGATGCTTATATTGCCAGATTGAATGGATACTTGGAAAACAGTTATATATTAATCAATACTGATGGAGGAATCGTGAGGTACAGTCCGCAGGGAAGACAGATGACAAAACCCTGCCGGCTTTTGTCATAAATTATAAAAAATCTATAAAATTTTGATTGACATTGTATAAAATAACTGATAAAGTATAACTAAAGTTGAAAAAGATTTATATAAAAAAGGTAGGATTGTTACTGCGTAATAGTAGGCAAAACCAAATTTCAGATTGTATAGTAATACGATTGAAGTTTGGTTTTTTTTATTTTCGTTATGGTTATTGAAAAGGTTATTAACAACAATGTCGCCACTGCTATGGATGATAATCAGCAGGAAGTGGTTATCATGGGAAAAGGGATTGGTTTTCAGATGAAAACCGGCCAGAGCGTGGATGAAAATAAAATAGAAAAACGATTTGTCCTTGACAGCAAATCAGAAATGGGACGTTTTGGAGAATTGGTTCAGTCAATTCCTATGGAGCATTTAGAAGTTTGCATGAGTATCATTGAGTATGCCAGTCAGGTGTTGCAGAGAAGATTAAGTAACAGTATTTATCTGTCACTGACGGACCATATTAATTTTGCGCTAGAACGTCATAAATCGGGTATGGTTTTTGAAAATCCGCTTTTGCAGGAGGTGCGGAGTTTTTATCCGAGTGAATATCTGATTGGAGAATATGCCATTGCACTCATTGAACGTGAGCTGAACATAAAACTTCCGATAGATGAAGCGGCATCAATAGCATTACATTTTGTGAATGCAGAGTATAAGACAGCAATGAGTGATACGATGAATATCACCACACTGATTCGGCAAATCATAAACATCGTCGAGGAAGAGCTTGGAACCAGACTGGATGAATTGGGACTTCACTATTCCAGATTTATTACTCATTTAAAGTTTCTGGCATACAGGGTTTTCAGCGGTCAGATGATCAATCGTCAGGAAGACGAGTTTGTGGAAATGGTAATCCGTTTGTATGAGAGAGAGTATGCAATTAGTGAAAAGATTGCTGCTTATATTAAAGAAACTTATGATCACGAGATTTCTAAGGAAGAAAAGGTATATCTGACGATTCATATCAGAAGAATTCAGCCGGATATTGATAAGAAGGAAGGAGAAATGTAAAATGGGGATGTTTGATTTTCTAAAAAAGAAACCAAATGAGAACGTGGATGTCATTGCAGCACCGGTAGCTGGAGAGGCAGTTGCAAGCTCAGAAATTAACGATCCGACATTCGGGGAAGAAATGCTGGGAAAGGGTCTTGCAATTAAACCATCTGATACAAAGGTTTATGCTCCGTTTGATGGAACAGTTGCTATGGTATTTGATACAAAACATGCAGTTAGCCTTGTTTCCGAAAAAGGCGCAGAGGTGTTAATTCATATAGGTTTAGATACGGTTTCCCTAAAGGGTGAACATTTTACTACTCATGTGGAAAATGGCGTTATAGTTAAAAAAGGTGATTTGTTATTAGAATTTGATAAAGAAGCAATCAAAGAAGCTGGATTTGATACCATTGTTCCAATTGTTATCTGCAATACGGATGAATATAAAGATGTAAAACGTATAACAGGAATGGAAGTGAAACCTGGAGATACCATTATGGAACTTGAGAAATAAGGAAGGGGAACAAAAATGAAATCATTTACTTACGTAGTCAAAGATGAGTTAGGAATCCACGCTCGTCCGGCAGGTCTTCTTGTAAAGGAAGCAAAACAGTTTAACAGTGCCATTAATTTAGAATGTGGCGGAAAGAAAGCTTCTGCGAAAGCATTAATGGCAGTTATGGGGATGGCAGTTAAGAAGGAAAACGAGGTCACTGTGACAGCAGAAGGCGATGATGAGGATGCAGCAATTAAAGCAATAGAAGCATTCTTCAAAGCAAACTTATAATCGGATAGAGATTCGTTTGAGAAGGCGAATTTTTATTAAATTAAATTTATTATTTTAAGGAGGGTTTGTAGATATGATGAAATATTTACAGAAACTTGGTAAAGCGATGATGCTTCCAGTAGCCTGCTTACCTATTTGTGGTTTACTTATGGGTATTGGCTACGCATTAAGCCCAGCTACGATGCAGGGTGGTGCTATTGAAGGATTTGTACCTCTTTTAGGTCTTTTCCTCGTAAAAGCCGGTGCGGCTTTAATTGATAACATGGCATTGTTATTCGTAATTGGTGTTGGTGTTGGTATGTCAGAAGACAATGATGGTACCGGTGGTCTTGCTGCTTTAGCATCTTGGCTTATGATTACAACCTTATTAAATACTGGATTTGTTACAACCATTATGCCATCTGTAGCAGAAAGTGCAACAAAGACTTTAGCATTTGATAAGATTGCGAACCCATTTATCGGTATTATTGCCGGTCTTATCGGTGCTACTTGCTACAACAAATTCAAGGGTACAAAATTACCAGACGCATTATCTTTCTTTAGTGGAAAACGTTGCGTAGCAATCGTTGCTGGTGTAGTTTCTATTTTAGTATCAGTTGTATTATTATTTGTATGGCCAATTATCTTCGGTGCTTTAGTTGCTTTAGGAAATGGTATTGCAGGTTTAGGCGCTATTGGTGCTGGTATCTATGCATTCTTAAACCGTCTATTAATTCCAACCGGTTTACACCATGCATTAAACAACGTATTCTGGTTTGATACCATTGGTCTTGGTGACTTACAGCACTTCTGGGCTGGTGAGACATCAGCAGATGTTTCATGGTCACTTGGTATGTACATGTCTGGATTCTTCCCATGTATGATGTTTGGTATCCCAGGTGCAGCTTTAGCTATGATACATACTGCAAAGGATAATAAGAAAAAAGTAGCAGCCGGCTTACTTGGAGCAGCAGCTCTTTGTTCTTTCATTTGTGGTGTTACAGAACCTTTCGAATTTGGTTTTATGTTCTTAGCTCCAGCATTATACTTAGTTTATGCATTATTATACGGTCTTTTCACCGTTGTTGTATGTCTTATTGGATTCCGTGCAGGTTTCTGTTTCTCAGGCGGATGTGCAGACTTGATTTTCTCTGCAAGCTTACCTGCAGCAGCTAATACATGGATGATTATTCCTTTAGGTATTGCAGCATTTCTTATTTTTTATTTTGTATTCCGTTTCGCAATTGTGAAATTTGATCTTAAGACACCTGGTCGTGAAGATGATGACGAAGAAGCTGAGAAGAAAGTTGTTCTTTCCAATGATAACTTTACAGAAGTTGCAGCTATCATTTTAGAAGGTGTTGGCGGAAAAGAAAACGTTACATCTATCGACAACTGTATTACAAGATTGCGCTTGGAAGTAAAAGACAATACGCTTGTGAACGAAAAGAAGATTAAATCCTCAGGTGTTGCCGGTGTCATCAGACCGGGTAAGACCAGCGTACAGGTTGTAGTTGGAACAAAGGTTCAGTTCGTTGCCGACGAATTTAAGAAACTTTGCAAATAAAAACGTTTGATTACATACAAAATGTAAAATCCAAAATGGGATGTCTGGTTTGGCATCCCATTTTGTTCATGTATTGTATAATAGGTATTGGTGTTGAAAAAAGGGAAGGTATGAGAGATGATTATTAAGAATGGAAATGTTTTTTCAGAAGAAGGTTCTTTTCAGAAAAGAGATTTATATATAGAACAGGATATAATTGGAACCGAGGGAAGTGGAGAAGTATTGGATGCCACAGGATGTTATGTTATTCCGGGACTTACTGATATTCACTTCCACGGCTGTGTGGGGTATGATTTTTGTGATGGCACCAAGGAAGCGATTGAAAAGATGGCAGAATATGAGTTGCAAAATGGTATTACGACAATTTGCCCAGCATCCATGACTTTTTCTGAAGAACAACTGACGGCAATTTTTGCAAATGCTGCTTCTTATTCCGGAGAAAACGGTGCCACACTTGTAGGAATTAACATGGAAGGCCCGTTTATTTCCATGGAGAAAAAAGGTGCGCAGAATGGTGCATATATTCATAAACCGGATGCAGAAATGTTTTTACGTTTACAAAAAGCTGCGAATGGGTTAATTAAACTCGTAGATATTGCACCGGAGGTAGAGGGCGCAATGGAATGTATTGAAGCAATTCATGATAAGGTACGTGTGTCGGTTGCTCATACAAATGCAGATTTTAATACCGCAGAAGAAGCCTTTGCAAAAGGTGCAAGCCATGTGACACATTTATATAATGCAATGCCACCATATACACATAGAGCACCGGGTGTAATCGGAGCAGCCTGTGATAATGAAAATGTCATGGTTGAGCTGATTTGTGATGGTGTACATAGTCATCCGTCTACAGTCCGTACCACTTTTAAAATGTTCGGGGACAATCGGATTGTTTTAATCAGTGACAGTATGATGGCATGTGGACTTAAAGACGGACAATATACCTTAGGTGGACAAGACGTAACAGTAAAAGGAAATCTTGCAACGTTGACAGAATTAGGAAATATTGCGGGTTCGGTTACTAATCTTATGAATTGTATTCGGACAGCCGTACAGAAAATGTGCATTCCATTAGAAAGTGCTATAAAATGTGCTACGGTAAATCCTGCAAAAGCAATCGGTATTTATGATAAATATGGAAGTCTAACACCGGGTAAGGCTGCAGATGTAGTGTTACTAAATAAAGAACTTGAGATTTTGTATGTGATAAAGGCAGGAAAAGTTGTATTTTCAAAGTAAGGGAGTTAATCGTATGATAAGATTAAAGGGAAAATCTGTTTACCAGTCGATTGCGGTGGGACCGATTTTGGTATGGAAAAAGCAGGAAATTCAGATTACCGATACAAAGATTACAGATGTGGATGCGGAGATTGCCCGTGTGAAAGAGGCAATTGAACAGGCAAAAGCACAGATTGGAAAGCTATATCATAAAGCAGTTGTGGAGGTAGGAGAAGAAAGTGCCGCCATTTTTGAAGTGCACCAGATGATGTTAGAGGATGATGATTATTTAGATTCCATTTTTAACATGATTCGTGAGGAGCAAACAAATGCCGTATATGCAGTAGAGACTACAGGAAATCAGTTTTCTGCGATTTTTGCAGCAATGGACGACGATTATATGCGTGCACGCGCCGCAGACGTCAAAGATATTTCAAATCGTGTTGTTCGTATTCTGGCAGGACAGGAGGATATGGACTTAAGTAATATGGAGCCTTCCATTATCGTTGCAGATGATTTATCTCCGAGTGAAACTGTACAGATGGATAAAAGTAAAATATTAGCGTTTGTAACCGTACATGGTTCAACCAATTCCCATACGGCAATTTTAGCGCGTATGATGAATATTCCTGCCTTAGTAACTGTTCCAATGGATTTAAGTGAGTTACACACCGGTATGAATGCAATTGTCGACGGAATTTCTGGTGAGGTTGTTTTTGAACCTACGGAAGAAGAGCAGAACGCTGCTAAGATTCGTGTGGAAGAAGAGAAGGATAAACTCCGGGGGCTTTCTTGCATGAAGGGACTGGATACGGTGTCTAAAAGCGGAAAGAAAATAAATCTTTATGCAAATATTGGAAATGTGGATGATGTAAGTTATGTACTTGAAAACGATGCAGAGGGGATTGGTTTATTCCGAAGCGAGTTTTTATATCTTGGTAGGGACAGCCTGCCATCAGAGGAAGAACAGTTTGAAGCTTACAAAAAAGTAGTATCTGCTATGGATGGCAAAAAGGTAATTATCCGTACCTTAGATATTGGTGCAGATAAAAAGGCGGATTATTTGCATTTGGATAAAGAGGAAAATCCGGCATTGGGATATCGTGCAATCCGTATCTGCTTGACACAGAAGGATATTTTCAAAACCCAGTTAAGAGCATTATTCCGTGCCGCGAAATATGGTAATCTGGCGGTAATGTATCCGATGATTATTTCGACAGATGAAGTTTTAAAGATAAAACAGGTTGTGACTGAAGTAGAGACAGAACTAAAAGAGGAAGGAACAGAATATATGATTCCGGAGCAGGGAATTATGATTGAGACTCCTGCTGCAGTTATGATGAGTAATGAGCTTGCAGAAATGGTAGATTTCTTTAGCATCGGAACCAATGACCTGACCCAATACACACTGGCAATTGACAGACAGAATGAAAAACTGGATACCTTTTATAATGCACATCATCCCGCAGTGCTTCGCATGATTCAGATGGTGATTGATAGTGCACATGCACATGGAATCTGGGTTGGTATCTGCGGAGAACTTGGCGCTGATACGGAATTGACAGAGCAGTTTTTAACAATGGGCATTGACGAATTATCTGTTGCTCCATCGGCTATTTTAAAGATAAGAAAACTAATTCGGGATTCTGAATAAGATTTTCTCTTTTCAAATAAAATTGAATATGGTAATATGTTCCTATTAATTTATGATAATAGAAAGTTTGCAGTGCGTACTTTCTATTATTTACGGAAGGTAACAGAAATGAAAGATAGCACCCGCGAAGAGCTTGCATATGAGTATGCAAGTGAAGGACTAGAAGCCTTTTATGATAGGAAACTGAATAAAGCAGCGTTGTCTATTCAGGCAGCGCTGAGTCTTTTTAAGGAAGCCGGTAATGTGGAAGAGTATGTAAAAAATCTCAATCTGATAGGTGTTATTTATGGTACCATCGGAAATGAAGCTATGGCTGTAGATTTTTTCCTGGAAGGACTGGAGTATGCAGTTTCTAATCAGTTTCATCATATGGCGGTTCTTTTTTGATTTCTAAATGCTGGCTTAATTGGCTGATGGGAAAAAAGAAGAGGTATATGAAAAGATAGATGAAATTGTAAAAGGAGCGCTGCAGGATGAAAGTGCTTCCGATTATGAGACGGATATGCGGGATGTTTGTGGTCTATTAAAGGAAATGGGTGAGTATGAGAAGTGGAAACAGATTATTATGTCATTTGAAACTTATACAAAAGAACAGGGAACTGTGTATGCAAAGTTGACTTTGACTGAAATGTGGATGGATTACTACAAAGCAATTGACAATATGCAAAAATATATTCATTTATGTGTAGACCATGCAGAATTGTATCAAAAACAGAAGGCGATTACCGATAAGGAACAGGCGGCTGCGATTGATATGAAAATTGAATTGCGGGAAAAAGAAGTGGCACGACGTAGAGCAGAACAAAAATCTAACACGGATTCCTTGACAGATTTGGGTAATCGGTATATGCTAGAAAACGACATATGTAGAATGATGAAGAATTGCATACAGTTAAAGAAGTCTGTTGCGGTAGGAATTCTGGATGTAGACTGTTTTAAGGAACATAATGATACTTATGGACATCTACAGGGAGATGACAGCCTTCGTAAAGTTGCAGAAGTTCTAAAGGATGAGACGAAGAAAGAGGGCGCTGCTTATCGATTTGGTGGTGATGAATTTGTAATACTATTACAAGATGTAACACAAGAAAGAGTAGAAGAGATAGCAGCTGCCATTAAAATGCGTATTTGCGAATTACATATCGAGAACAAGAATTCAAAGGTTGGTTCGGAACTTACGATTTCTCAAGGTTTCAGTGCTTTTGTCCCGGAAAAAGAGTATGGTATGGTTGATCTTCTTGAAAAAGCTGATCAGGCTTTATATCAGGTAAAAGCAAGTGGAAAAAACGGTTATGTGGTTTGCTGACTTTTTTCGACAAATTTTAAATGTGAGTGCATTTATCATCGTTTTTGTTGGTAAAACGGACAAAACGCGCCAATAAATAGGAGGATAATATGAGTAAGACAACAGTAGCAATTGCAGAAGATAACGAGTTGATGCTTGGATTACTGGGCGATATTGTTTCAAATGATAGTGAGTTGGATGTGGTGGGTACCGCCAGAAATGGTGAAGATATTTGTAAAATAATAAAAGAAAAAGAGCCGGATGTCGTTTTGTTGGATATTGTGATGCCGAAATTAGATGGCTTAGGGGTTTTAGACAAAATTAAACAGGATAAAACAATAAAGAAAATACCAACATTTATTATGGTTAGCGCAATCGGCCAGGACCAAGTCACGGAAGATGCCTTTAACCTTGGCGCAGATTATTACATAATGAAACCTTTTGATGAAAACGTGATTATTAGCCGGATTAAGCGTGCGAAAAAAGATAATTCTCAAAAGCGTAAGGAAGCTTTACCGGAGATTGCTTTGACAGGAGAGAAAAAGCAGGAGAAAACAGAAGCAGATTTAGAAGCAGATGTGACAGAAATTATCCATGAAATTGGAGTCCCGGCACATATCAAAGGTTATCAGTATTTACGGGATGCGATTGTAATGTCTGTAAAAGATATGGATATGCTCAATTCAATTACAAAAATTTTATATCCAACAATTGCAAAGAAATACCAGACAACACCAAGTCGCGTGGAACGTGCCATCCGACATGCAATTGAAGTTGCGTGGGGAAGGGGACGTATGGACACTTTGGATGATATGTTTGGATATACGATTAACCGTGGAAAAGGAAAACCAACAAATTCTGAATTTATAGCACTTATTACAGATAGAATTCGTTTGGATTATAAAATGTATTAGTGCTTTTCAACATAGGAAAAAAGTATTATAATGTACCTAAAGGTTCCGTTGTGAATCGGGGTTGGAGGGTATAGAAAGCATGAAAAAAATATTATTTGCAACTTCAGAAGCTGTTCCATTTATTAAAACCGGCGGTCTTGCAGATGTAACCGGCTCTTTGCCGAAATATTTGGATAAGAAGGAATACGATGTGCGTATCATTCTGCCAAAGTACATGTGCATGGACAGCCATTTTGTGGAACAGCTTCATTTTAAATGCCATTTTTATGTAAATTTAAATTGGAGAAAGCAATATACCGGAATTTTTGAAACAAAACAGGACGGAATTACTTATTATTTTATTGATAATGAGTTCTATTTTGCAGGGGATAAGCCATATAACCAGTTACATGAAGATGTTGAAAAATTTGCATACTTTTCAAAGGCAGTACTGGCGGCATTGCCATATTTGGATTTTTGCCCGGATATCATCCACTGTCATGACTGGCAGACAGGTCTCATCCCGGTACTTTTACGCACAGTTTACGGAGCTGAGAACTATTATGCAGGTATGAAAACAATATTCTCGATTCATAATTTAAAATTTCAGGGTAGATGGAATTTAAATTCAGTTATGGATGTAACCGGTCTGCCGGCTCAGATTTTTACTGCGGATAAGTTGGAATCTTATGGAGAGGCAAATCTATTAAAGGGCGGTTTAGTATATGCAAATGCTATAACTACAGTTAGCAAAAGTTATGCACAGGAGATTATGACGGAGCAGGGGGGAGAAGGACTGCATGGTCTGTTGTCCGCCAGACATAATGATTTATACGGAATCACAAATGGATTGGATTATGAGGTATTTAACCCGGAAACAGACGCAAGTTTAATCCAAAACTTTAAAGCGACAAATGTCAAGAACGGTAAATCGGCAAATAAACTGGCATTACAAAGAGAATTTGCGTTTCCACAGGAACAGGGAACTTTTTTACTTGGCATGGTATCCCGTATGACAGATCAAAAGGGATTTGATTTAGTAGCTTATATTATGGAAGAACTTTTAAATACGGCAAAGATTCAGGTGATTGTTTTGGGAACCGGAGAGGACCGTTACCAAGATATGTTCCGATACTTTGAAAATAAGTATCCAAATCAGTTAAAGGCATATATTGGCTATTCGGAGGAACTGGCTCATCGCATCTATGCATCCTGCGATGCGTTTTTAATGCCTTCTTTATTCGAACCATGCGGATTAAGTCAGCTGATGAGCATGCGTTATGGTACTTTACCGATTGTTCGGGAAACCGGAGGTCTTAAGGATACGGTTCTTCCATATAATGAATATGAAAAGACCGGAACAGGCTTTTCTTTTGCTAATTATAATGCACATGAGATGCTTAATACCATCCGCTATGCTATGCATATTTACTATGATAAAAGGAAAGAATGGGATGCGATGGTAAAACGTGCCATGAAGGAGGACTTTTCATGGGAACGTTCTGCAAAAGAATATGAAAAGTTATATGACAATCTTGTTCTTTAATAAATACATGGATAATGCTTGCTTTTTTACGTGTTTTCGATATAATGAATACGTTAAAAAGTTAACAAAGTTTAAAAAGTGAGGAGAATACGATGTACGCAGATGAGAATGTGATTCGAATTAAACATGATGTATTGTATGAAGTAGCAAAGCTTGCTTTTTCCGGTGAGCTTGATTCAAAAAGAGATCATATTGCTTTTGAACTGATTCCGGGGCCGACTCCACAGTTTAGATGCTGTATTTATAAAGAAAGAGAGATTATCAGACAACGTGTCAGATTAGCGGAAGGAAAAGCACCCGGACCGGAAGATGATGGAAATATCATTCAGGTTATCAGCTCTGCTTGTGAAGACTGTCCGATTTCTACTTATACTGTAACAGAAAATTGTCAGAACTGTATCGGAAAAGCTTGTATTAATGCCTGCAAGTTTGGCGCTATTACCCCGGGCAGATATCGTTCTCATATTGATGCATCGAAATGTAAAGAATGTGGAAAATGTGCGCAGGCATGTCCATATAATGCAATTGCACATTTAAAGAGACCATGTAAGTTTTCATGTCCGGTAAACGCGATTACATACGATGAGCATGGTATTTCCGTTATTGATAAATCAAAATGTATCCGCTGCGGTAAATGTATTCACAGCTGTCCATTTGGAGCAATTGGTTCAAAAACTTTTATTGTGGATGTGATTAATGCATTAAAATCCGGTAAAAAAGTATATGCAATGGCTGCCCCGGCTACGGAAGGCCAGTTTGGTGCGGATATTACAATGGCAAGCTGGAAAAATGCAATGCTTGAGTTGGGATTCGAAGATTTTTATGATGTAAGCTTAGGCGGTGACATGACAGCAGCATATGAAGCCGAAGAGTGGGCAGAAAGCTATAAAGAAGGTAAGAAAAAGGTAACTTCCTGCTGTCCTGCATTTGTGAATATGGTACGGTTACATTATCCGCAGCTGGCAGATTGTGTTTCTACGACAGTCTCACCGATGTGTGCAGTTTCCCGTCTGATTAAGGCGAGAGATCCGGAAGCTGTAACGGTATTTATTGGACCATGTCTTGCAAAAAAATCAGAAGTAGTTGATCAGAAGATTGAAGGAAATGCCGACTATGTCTTAACTTATTCTGAAATTCGTGCTATTATGAAGGCAAAGGATGTTACATTGAAACCTGCTGCAAACGAAAATCAGATTGGTTCTACCTATGGTAAGAGATTTGCAAATTCAGGCGGTGTTACAGCAGCTGTATTACAGAGCTTAAAAGAGTCTGAGGATGAAATCAATGCAAAGGTATGTGTAGCAAACGGCGCTGCCGAGTGTAAGAAAGCACTACTTTTATTAAAAGCAGCAAGATTGCCGGAAGATTTTATTGAGGGTATGATTTGTGAAGGAGGCTGTGTTGGCGGACCGAGTTCCTTTAACGATCAGTTCTCATCAAAGAAGGATCGAGATGCGTTAATTGGCGAGGCAGATTCTAGAGGCATTCATGAGAATCTGAAGAATTATGATATGGATTCTTTCTCAATGCATCGGCATGAATAAAGGGTTTGCGTTTTTGGGGGACGATGATTTATTTATCGTATAAATTGTAAGAATGGGATGAAAAGGAGAAGGGAAAAATGAGAATCGTTCGAACAAAAGACTATGAAGAAATGTCACGTAAGGCAGCAGCAATTATCTCTGCGCAGGTTGTCATCAAACCAGACTGTGTACTTGGACTTGCTACCGGAGGAACTCCGGTAGGAATTTACAAGAATCTTGTGAACTGGTATAAGGGTGGCGATTTGGATTTTTCTGAGGTAACGTCTGTGAACTTAGATGAGTACCGAGGGCTGCCACGCGAGCATAAAGAAAGCTATTGGAGCTTTATGCACAGAAACTTATTTGACCATGTAAATATCAAGCCGGAACATATTAATCTGCCGGATGGTATGAATATGGACGCAGATGCTGAATGTGCCAGATATGACAAGGTAATTGAAAGCGTTGGCGGAATTGATTTGCAGTTACTCGGTATCGGACATGATGGACACATTGGATTTAATGAGCCAAGTAATGCGTTTGATTTGGGAACACATTGTGTAAAACTTACGGATGAAACAATTGATGCAAATCAGCGATTCTTTAACAACAGAGATGAAGTTCCTCGTGAAGCTTATACAATGGGAACACGCACGATTATGCAGGCCCGTAAGGTTTTGATGGTGGTAAGCGGAAAAGATAAAGCAGAAATCATTAAGAAAGCGTTCTTTGGACCGGTTACACCGGAGGTCCCGGCATCTATTTTACAGATGCATCCGGATTTCACTTTAGTTGCAGATGAAGATGCGTTAAGTCTTTTATAAGAGAAAACAGTAGAACTCTACAGGTTTTGGCCTGTAGAGTTTTTTTGTGAAAAAGATGTCATTTCAGATGGAAAAATGTATAATATAGAAAGTATGACTGTAAGAAAATGCAAAATCTGATATGCTGAAACCAGAAAGAGAAAGGACAGGAACATGACGATAAGCTTACTATTTTGTTTCGGAATCGTAATTACACTGCTTATTTGTATTCTGATTCTGCTAAAGATGTTTGGAAGGCTGAAAGGTAACTATGATGCATTGCTGGAAAGCTACCGAAATCTGGAGGAGTTAAACGGTACACTTCGGGCGCAAAGACATGATTATTTGAATCATCTGCAGGTTGTGTACGGCATGATGGAATTAGAGGAATATGAAGAACTTCATCAGTATTTAGAACCGGTGTATAAAGATATGATGAAGACAGGAAAGGCATTAAAAACCTCGAAACCGGCAATCAATGCATTACTTCAGGCAAAGATGGGAGAGGCAGATGGCAAAAACATTGATGTATATGTAGAAGTAAAGTCCGATTTAAAAGAATTATATGTAGCAGACTGGGAGTTGTGTAAGGTCCTTTCGAATTTAATCGATAATGCCATGACTGCTTTAGAAAATAGGGAGGGCGAAAAGAAATTATGGATTGATATTTCGGAGAAGCGAGATGAATATTTCTTTTCGATTTCGAATAATGGCCCCAAAATACCGGAGGAGATGCAGGAACGTATTTTTAAGCAGGGAGTTACAACGAAGAAGGAAGACGGACACGGAATGGGGCTTTCGATCGTTGCAGCCGTCTTAAAAGAAAACCGGGGCAGAATCGAACTTTCTTCTAAGGAAGAAGAAACTACATTTACAGTAAGTTTTTTAAAAGATGAGAGGTGAGAAAATGGACGGATTATTGGTAATAGGTATTTTATTATTGATAGCAGGTTTTATTTTGGTAGGAACGGAAATGGTACTTCCGGGGTTTGGTGTACCGGGAATTTCAGGTATTATCTGTTTGGTGGCCGGCATCATTTTGACGGCTGATACGGTAGAAGAAGGATTGACCATTACCCTGGTGGTGATTGCTTTGCTAGCAGTGATGTTTACCATCATTTTAGCCCTGCTTCATATGAAAAAAATCAAACCACCGATTGTATTACAGGAGGAACTGAAAGCAGAAAAGGGTTATTTGAGTTCTTCAGATTTAGAATATCTGGTGGGAAAAGAAGGAGTCACAGTAACAGATTTAAGGCCGGCAGGAAAGTGTAACATTGATGGAGTCGAATTTGATGTGCGGTCCGAAGGAAAATACATAGCCAAGGGCAGCAATGTCCGGATTAGTCGTATTCAGGGAAATACGTTAATCATAAAAGAAATTTAATAATCAAAGAGAGGAAAAAGTTATGATAGGAAAAATTGTGTTAATAGGTTTGATTTGTTTATTAGTGTTATTGTTTTTTATTTTTGTTCCGGTGGGATTATGGATTTCGGCCATTGCATCCGGCGTAAAAATTGGTATACTTGATTTAATTGGTATGCGTTTACGAAGAGTTGCACCTGCAAAAATTGTTTTGTCCCTGATTAAAGCTACGAAGGCAGGACTGGTGATTAAAGTAAACCAGCTCGAAGCTCATTATCTGGCAGGTGGTAACGTAGATAAAGTTGTAAATGCGTTGATTGCGGCAGAACGTGCAGGAATTGAGCTTACCTTTGAACAGGCGTCTGCCATTGACCTTGCCGGACGCGATGTATTTGAAGCTGTTCGAATGAGCGTCACCCCAAAGGTAGTAGAGACAACATTGGTTTCTGCGGTAGCAAAGGACGGAATTGAGCTTTTAGTAAAAGCAAGAGTAACAGTCCGCACGAATATTGAACGATTAATCGGTGGTGCAGGAGAAGATACCATTTTAGCACGTATCGGTGAAGGTATTGTTACAACAGTAGGTTCTGCACAGACGCATAGTGAAGTGTTGGAGAATCCGGATGAAATTTCAAAATTAATTCTTGGTAAGGGTCTGGATTCCGGAACGGCTTATGAAATTATTTCGATTGATATTGCCGATATTGATATCGGAAGAAATATTGGAGCAAACTTAAAGAGTCTTCAGGCAGAAGCAGATAATAAGATTGCACAGGCAAGAGCGGAGGAACGCCGTGCAATGGCAGTTGCTTTAGAGCAGGAGATGAGAGCAGAGGTTGTAAAAGCAGAAGCTGAGATTCCAAGAGCAATGGCAGAAGCGTTAAAGAGCGGCAACCTTGGCGTAATGGATTACTACAAATTGCAGAATGTGCAGGCGGATACGAAAATGAAAAATGATATTGGTACCGGTGCCAATGCATACGCAGAGAGCAAGAATAGAGAGTAAAGATACATGATAAAGGTAATGATTATTGAGGATGAACCGCAAATCAGAAAGCTGCTTTGTAAAATTGTTGAGAAGCAGGACGGATTTGAGGTGGTGGCAGAAGCCGGAGATTTTGCAGGTGCAGTCACAGAATATACAAAGTATAAAGCAGATGTGGTATTTGCAGATATTGATTTAAATGGGGAAAGCGGCTTGGAGTGCGTAAAAGTGCTCCTTGCCTTAAACCCCAAGCTCAAGGTTGTGTTTGCAACGGCACATAGTGAATATATGGCAAATGCATTTGAAATCTATGCATTTGATTATCTGGTGAAGCCGTTTAGCGTGGAGCGTGTTGTTAAGACGCTTAATAGAATTCGTGATAACCATTATGAAGAAGAAAAAGCACAGAGCGGATTGGAACATTTGGAGCAGCATAAAGAAAAGCTTTTAATCAAAGGGAAGGAACAGATTTCTTTCGTAGATAAAAGCGACATTATTATGGTAGAGCGTGTAGAAAGTGTGACACAAATTATTACAAAGGAAGAGATTTATCGTACCTCCATTGGACTTGGTGAGATAGAGGAGAAACTGTCACCAAAAGAATTTATGAGATGCCACAAATCCTATATCATTAATCTGTCTATGATTTCAAAGATTGAACCATACGGACGCTGGACCTATATCGTAAAGTTTAAAGGGATTGAGGCTACAGCGTTGATTACAGCGCAAAATTATGAAGAATTGAAAAAGATGTATCAGTAGAAAAAAGAATGCAGTGCCATGCTGCATTCTTTTTTATGAAATTTTATAATAAAATTCAAATGACAACTGCCATAAAAAACGATATAATAAGCTACATACGTATGTGAAAAAGAGGTTGTAAAAAATGAAAAAAGCAGTATTTTTTGATATTGACGGTACGCTATGGAACAGTAACTGTGAAATTTTACCAAGTACCAGAGAGGCTGTAAGAAGATTACGTGAAAACGGGCATCTGGCTTTTATCTGCAGCGGCAGAAGTCGTTCGTGCATCCGCAATCAGGATTTATTAGGAATCGGATTTGATGGTGTTATTGCTTCCTGCGGAACACACATCGATTTTCATAAAGAGGTTGTTTTTGAGGAGTTACTTCCAAAGGAGATGGTTGCACATATTCTTAAGGTGACAAAAGAGCATCAGCTTCCGATTGTTCTGGAAGGTCCAAACTATATCTATGTGAATCCGGATGATTTTTCTGATGATCCGTTTGTTGTATTCTTAAGAGAAGAGTTGGGAGAGGATGTGCACATTATCCCGGATAACATAGAAGAAATTGCAATGAATAAATTCAGTGCCAGTACAGTCGGTGTAGATTTAGACAGATTAAAAAGAGATTTAGGACCACAGTTCGAGTTAATTGTTCATACAGATGATAAGGTGTTTGAGGCAATTCCGGCAGGACACAGTAAGGCGACCGGAATCAAGAAGGTATGTGAACTTTTTGAAATTGCACCGGAAGATACTTTTGCCTTTGGTGACAGCGAAAATGACCATGAGATGCTTGCATTTGTGGCGCACGGAGTGGCAATGGGCAATGCCACGGATGAAACAAAGGCAATTGCGGATTATGTGACAACGGGAGTAGATGAGGATGGAATTGCAAATGGACTGAAACGTTTTGGTCTAATTTAAACTTTACGGAATAGGATGTGATGGTATGGCAAATATAATGGATTATCTGGACTGGAGAGGCGATTTGACCTTTGCACAGTCTCCGTTTAACGAAGTTGACAACTTATTATTATCGCAGCTGGTATATGTAGATCTGGGGGGAATTGTGCCGGGACCGGAAAGCAGGGAGCGAATCAGCATTGAGGATGCGTCCCGTATTTTCTTTCAGACTCATGACGAACAGAAAATCATGGAAAAAATATCCATGACAAAAACTGCGATGTATGTATTAAAAAAGCTGGCAGAATCCGAGCGTTTTAAAAATGCCACTTTAGGTGGCTATGTCAATGATATCAGTTTGAAAGAACAATCCCAATTTTCTGTTGTATGTATTTATTTAAGCGATAAAAGCCTGTTTGTGGCATTTAGCGGAACTGATGATACAATTGTAGGATGGAGAGAAAACTTTAATATGGGTTATCTTTCCGCTACACCGGGACAGAAAAAAGCGGTAGCGTATTTAAACCATATGGTAGGAATCGGACAATGGAAAGTGCGCGTAGGCGGGCATTCGAAGGGCGGCAATCTTGCGGTCTATGGTTCTGTACACTGTAAAGCATCTATTAAGCGAAAAATCATTTCTGTTTACAGTAATGATGGCCCGGGATTTAGTAGAAGTATGGTGGAAAGTGAAGCATATCAGGAACTGATACCAAAGATTAAGACGATTATTCCGGAATCAAGTATTGTGGGGCTGCTTTTAGAGCATGAAGAGGATTTTGAAGTAGTAAAGAGTACGAATATTGGTGTCGGACAGCATGATGCAATGTCATGGGAGGTTCTTGGAACGAAGTTTGTATATACGGACCGGGTGGCAGAACAGAGCCTGCTTTTAGATGAGGCGATGAAAGCATGGATTGTGGAACTGGATGTACACGAACGTGAAGTCATCGTAAATGCGATTTTTGAGATATTGGAGGATTTAAAAATCCGAACAGTGGACGATTTGGCTCGCATAAAGCTAAAAGATATACAGGAAGCAATGAAAATTAAGAAGTCCCTGCCGGAAGAAACACAGAAGCTTTTGGCAGAAGCGGTGAAACTGCTGTGGAAAACCGGAAACCAAACAGTAAAACAATATGTCAAGGAAAAAATCGAATCCCGAAATTCTAAAAAATAAATAAAACCTGCGAAAATATAAAAAAACGAGAAAAAAAGAGAATATCAGAGAAAATTATGGAAAACATAGAAATAAACGGGAATATATTCAGTTGCGGTTTTATAGGCAAAAACATATCATAGGACTATCGGTTAGCACTCAAAAGAAATGAGTGCTAATAATAGAAAGACAGGAGGAATTATCATGAGATTAGTACCATTAGGAGACAGAGTTGTTTTAAAACAGTGTGAAGCAGAAGAGACTACAAAGTCCGGAATTATTCTTACAAGCAGTGCACAGGAAAAGCCACAGGAGGCAGAAGTAATTGCAGTCGGACCTGGCGGAATGGTAGATGGGAAAGAGGTTACCATGCAGGTAGAAGTCGGACAGAAGGTCATCTATTCCAAATATGCAGGAACAGAAGTAAAATTAGATGGTGTAGAATACATTGTCGTAAAACAGAATGATATTTTAGCAGTAGTAGAAGCTTAATGATAGGAAAGAGGTAGATTGATATGGCAAAGGAAATTAAATATGGTTCAGAAGCAAGAGCAGCATTAGGTGCCGGTGTTGACAAATTAGCAAATACAGTTCGTGTAACACTTGGACCAAAAGGAAGAAACGTAGTTTTAGATAAATCCTACGGAGCTCCGCTTATTACAAATGATGGTGTGACCATTGCTAAGGAAATTGAATTAGAAGATGCATTTGAAAACATGGGTGCCCAGTTAGTAAAAGAAGTAGCTACCAAGACAAATGACGTAGCAGGTGATGGTACCACTACAGCAACTGTTTTGGCTCAGGCTATGATTCAGGAAGGTATGAAGAATCTGGAAGCAGGAGCAAATCCAATTGTTCTTCGCCGCGGCATGAAAAAAGCAACAGAGAAGGCAGTAGAAGCAATTATCGGTATGTCTTCAAAGGTAACAGGAAAAGAGCAGATTGCAAGAGTTGCAGCAATTTCTGCAGGTGATGAAGAAGTTGGTAACATGGTTGCAGATGCAATGGAAAAAGTTTCTAACGATGGTGTTATCACAATTGAAGAGTCTAAGACAATGCAGACAGAATTAGATTTAGTAGAAGGTATGCAGTTTGACAGAGGTTACTTATCTGCTTATATGTGCTCAGATATGGATAAGATGGAAGCTGTTTTGGATGACCCATACATTTTAATTACAGATAAGAAAATCAGCAACATTCAGGATATTCTTCCAATCCTGGAGCAGATTGTACAAAGTGGTGCAAGACTTTTGATTATTGCAGAAGATGTGGAAGGTGAAGCTTTAACTACTTTAATCGTAAACAAATTACGTGGTACCTTCAATGTAGTTGCTGTTAAGGCTCCGGGCTATGGCGACAGAAGAAAAGCAATGTTAGAGGATATTGCTATCTTAACAGGTGGTCAGGTAATCAGTTCTGATTTGGGCTTAGAGTTAAAGGATACAACCATGGATATGCTTGGTCGTGCAAAATCTGTTAAGGTTCAGAAAGAGAATACCATCATTGTAGACGGTGCAGGCGATAAGGATGCGATTGCAGGAAGAGTAAAACAGATTCGTAACCAGATTGAAGAAACCACATCTGATTTCGATAAAGAAAAATTACAGGAAAGACTTGCAAAACTGGCAGGCGGAGTAGCAGTTATCCGTGTTGGTGCTGCAACAGAAACAGAAATGAAGGAATCAAAACTTCGTATGGAGGATGCATTAAATGCTACAAGAGCAGCTGTAGAAGAAGGTATTATCGCAGGTGGCGGTTCTGCCTATATCCATGCTTCAAAAGAAGTTGCAGCTTTAGCTGATACCTTAGAAGGTGATGAAAAGACCGGCGCAAAGGTTATCTTAAAGGCGTTGGAAGCACCATTATATTACATTGCAGCAAATGCCGGCTTAGAAGGTGCGGTTATCATCAATAAAGTAAAAGAATCTGCTCCGGGAACAGGATTTAATGCAACTACAGAAGAGTATGTTGACATGGTAACAAATGGTATTCTGGATCCGGTTAAGGTAACTAGAAGCGCATTACAGAATGCTACATCTGTTGCTTCAACATTACTTACAACGGAATCTGTTGTAGCAAATATCAAAGAGGACGTTCCGGTAGCACCGGCAAATCCGGGCATGGGAATGATGTAAGCTCAAATGACTATTAAGAGTCAGGGTACGAAAAATACCCTGACTTTTTTATATTCAGATAATTGCATATAGAAAAATGATATGGTATGATTTATAAAATGTCACTTGGTGAGAAAACTCATTAAGGAGGAAGAACTATGGATGTACTTGCCTGTTTCGATGAGAAGAATTATGCAGATACGGTGAAAGTTTATGAAAAGTATAATATTCGCGGAATTATTATGTTGAATGGGAAACTTGCAATGCAGCGCAGCTTTGCCGGTGAATATAAGATACCGGGCGGCGGTGTAGAACATGGGGAAAGCTATGGAAAGGCACTGCACAGGGAACTGCTGGAAGAGGTTGGACTTTCCTTAGTAGAGGGTAGTATGAGAGAATTAGGAGAGATTACAGAGATTCGGAAGGATATTTTTGAATCGGATACAAAGTATATCTGTCATTCACTTTTTTTTGCCTGTGAGGTTACAGAGGAACGTTTTCCAATCAATCCTACTGAAAGCGAAAAAATGCGAGGGTATCATTTGGAGTGGGCAACGCCGGAGGAAATTTATCGGGTAAATAATGAGATTGGAAGAGAACCATGGATTAAGCGGGATACGGCATTTATAAAAATGCTTTTAGACGGTAAAATTATTTTGATATAGAAGAAAAAGAATGCTATACTAATTTCAGATGTTTAGAGGAGGCACGAAATTATGGATGACAGTTTTATTACACTTACCATTGGAAAAACAAAAAATATTGCATTGATTGCACATGATAATAAAAAACCGGATTTGATTGCATGGTGTGAGGAAAACAAAGAGATTCTAAAAAACCATTTTTTATGTGGAACAGGAACAACTGCCCGAATGATTACAGATAGGACAGGTTTGCCGGTTCGAGGATATAATAGCGGACCGCTAGGCGGTGATCAACAGATTGGGGCAAAGATTGTAGAAGGAAAGGTGGATTTTATTATTTTCTTTTCAGATCCTTTGACGGCACAACCACATGACCCGGATGTAAAGGCATTACTTCGTATTGCACAGGTGTATGATATTCCGATTGCGAATAATCGTGCATCAGCAGATTTTATGATTCATTCTTCGTATATGACACAGGAATATGAACATGAAATCATTAATTTTCAAAAGAATATAAAAGAACGTTCTGAAACATTATAAAAAATCATTACAGGAGAAAGTTATGAGCAAAGTAGCAATTGTATCAGACAGCAATAGTGGAATTACACAGGAAAAAGCAAAAGAGCTTGGAATTACAGTACTTCCAATGCCATTTTTTATGAATGATAAAACTTTATATGAAGATATTGATTTGGACCAGGAACATTTTTACAAAATGCTAACAGATGATGTATCTATTTCTACTTCTATGCCGTTAGTGGGAAGTGTCATTGATACTTGGGAAGAACTCTTAAAGGAATATGATGAGATTGTACATATTCCAATGTCATCAGGCTTGAGCGGTTCCTGTGAGACTGCTATGATGCTTGCTGAGGATTATGATGGAAAGGTACAGGTGGTGAACAACCAGAGAATTTCCGTGACTCAGAAACAGTCTGTTTTCGATGCAATGGCATTAGCAGAAAAAGGATATTCTGCGAAAGAAATAAAAGAAATTTTGGAACGTGAGAAGATGGAATCATCTATTTACATTATGGTTGATACACTGTATTACTTGAAAAAGGGCGGACGAATTACACCTGCGGCTGCAGCACTTGGAACATTATTAAAGTTAAAACCGGTATTGCAGATTCAAGGAGAAAAGCTGGATTCTTTTGCGAAAGCCAGAACAGTAAAGCAGGCAAAGAGCATGATGATTGAAGCAATGAAGAATGATTTTGAGAATCGTTTTCATGATCCGGAAGGAAAGAATATGTATCTGGAGATGGCATACACATATGACGTAGAGGCTGCGGAAGCCTTTAAAGCAGAAGTACAGGCTGCTTTTCCTGGAATGGAAATCATCTTAGATCCGCTTTCTTTAAGTGTTTCCTGCCATATTGGACCGGGGGCTTTGGCAATTGCCTGCTCAAAAAAAATTCCGGAGTTGATGTAGTAAAATGAATATATCGGTTTTATATGGGGTGATAGCGGTGCTGTCGCTCCTTCTTATGATAGGCTATTTTGTCTTTTATAAAAATAAAGAGATATGGCTTAGCTGGATTCATATTTTTGTTTTTATTATTAATTTTGGATATTTTGCACTATCAATTGCAAAATCTTTAGAATGGGCGTTATGGGCGAATCGAATTACATATTTTGGTGCTGTATTTCTGCCAATGTGTATGTTGCTTGCAATTGTTGGCGTCTGCAGGATATCCTATGGGAAATTGGTGCCGATAGGGTTTATAGCACTTGGGGCAGTTATCTTTTTCATTGCAGCGAGTCCGGGATATTTCGATTGGTACTATAAGGAAGTATCCATCGTTTTTGTAAATGGAATCGCTAAGCTTAAGAAGGTGTATGGACCATTACATAGCTGGTATTATGTGTATTTAATAAGCTACTTTTTCCTCATGGTTGGCATTATTTTATGGGCTATGCTTCGAAAGAAAATGAGGTCATGGAAACATGCGGCGCTTCTTGCAGTAGTGGTATTGCTAAATATTGCGATTTGGATGGTGGAGCAGTTTATTAACTACGATTTTGAGTTCTTATCGGTTTCTTATCTGATTAGTGAGCTTTTGTTGCTGTTTTTATATGGAATGTTGCGTGATTATGAGAAACTAAAAAATATAACAGCCCGGGCACAGATGAAAGCTGTTGCAGATGCGATAGATATAGAAGTACTGACCACCTGCTGGCCGGAAGTTGAAATGCTTTCAAAGCGTGAAAAAGAGGTTCTTAAGGGCATGCTACAGGAGAAAAAGAGAAAAGAAATTGCAGAGGAGTTGTGCATTACAGAAAATACTGTAAAAAAACACGTGACTAATATTTTTTCTAAATTACATATTTCGAACCGAAAGGAGCTTTATGAGCAAATAAGGCAAAAATCAGATGTTTCGGGTAATATACCCCCTATGGGGTAATTGTAAATTACATATAAAACTGGTACAATAGTTTTATTAAAGGAAAGGATAGGAATACCATATGAAGTTATCCAAAAAAATGATTCCTTTTATGAAGGCATGTGTACCAGTTATTTTTTTGCTGTTAATGGTACTCTGGAATCCATTATATACGTTTGATGCCTTATTGTGTGATGGATTATATGCCCGTTTGGATGGAATAAGTCCCAAAATTAAGATTATTTCTGTTGATGAAGAAACATTAGATGCATACGGTAATTTTGGAGTGTGGTCCAGAGAAAAGACCGCCGAGCTGATAGAAATGCTGTATGCTGATGAGACAAATGCACCGGCTATCGTTGCGCTGGATTTTCTCTTTACCGGTGATTCGGATGAACAAAAAGATAGCATGCTAAAAAATGCATGTGAAGGAAAGAATCATATCATTACCGCTTCCAATGTGGTATACCGTGGAGTTACAAAGCAGTCACCGGAAGGAAAGCTGTATTACGACGTGTGGAATATTGATATGGTGGAGACATCCTATACAGGATTAAATGAGGTGACGCAAAGCGGTTATACAAATGCTTATATTGCAGAGGATGGATGCGTCAGATATACAAAGCTGACGGAACAGTTTGAGGGAAATACGCTGTCCAGCTTTGCGTGGCTTACATATAAAACATTTGAAGAGATGAATGGAAAAGAGGCAGTAATGCCTGAAACAATGGATAATGGCATGCTTACTTTTTTCTATTCCGGTCAGGTT
Source organism: uncultured Roseburia sp. (assembly GCA_945787015.1). Classification (GTDB taxonomy): domain Bacteria; phylum Bacillota; class Clostridia; order Lachnospirales; family Lachnospiraceae; genus Roseburia. The sequence continues at coordinate 14,996 of CALZGM010000017.1, read as the reverse complement.
GGAGAATTCACACATTATTCCATGAAGCGGGTGCTGGATGGAAGTATTCCGGCATCTGAATTCAAGGATTGTATTGTATTGGTAGGAGCTTATGCACCGGGCTTTCAGGATGCTTATGTGTCTGCAGCGGAGCGCGGAAAACCAATGTACGGGGTAGAAATACAGGCAAATATGATACAGGCACTGCAGGAAGGAAAAACGGCTGTAAGCTTTCCGACCTGGATTTATCTGATAGTAACAGCTGTTGTCATCTATTTGTTTTTCCTGCTTGCGCAAAAACAGAAGCTGTTTCCGATAATTTGTGAAGCGGCAGTACTGATAGTAGTTCATCTTGTGACAGGAAGATATCTTGCCGGTTTGGGATACACGATTTCACAAATCTATTTTGTCGGAAGCATGGCTGCCTGTGTACTGTATTTTGTGATTGAAAAATATGTCATAGAGCGTATCCGCCGAAGAAAAATGCTCTCTACCTTTAAACAGTATGTTGATGCAAAGGTAGTAGATGTACTGGCAAAGGATGATCAGTTTAAGACAAGACTGGGCGGAGAGAAGCGAAATGTTGCAGTTTTATTTGTGGATATCCGCGGATTTACACCATTGTCAGAAAGCCTAATGCCGGAGCAGGTAGTAAAGATTTTAAATGAATATTTGGCATTGACCACTTCCTGTATTCTTGGTAACAACGGAATGCTGGATAAATTTATCGGAGATGCCACCATGGCAGTATTCAATGCACCGCACGATTTGGAAGACTATGTGTATCGTGCAGTTCAAACGGCACTTGATATGAGAGCCGGAGCAGAAGAACTGGCGAAGAAACTCAAAGAGCAGTATGGAAAGACCGTATACTTTGGAATCGGTGTCAATTGCGGTGATGCGGTTGTCGGGAATATCGGATGCGATTTCCGTATGGACTATACAGCCATCGGTGATACCGTCAATACGGCAGCACGTTTGGAAAGCCGTGCTAAGGCGGGCGAGATATTAATCAGCGAGGCAGTGTATGAAATATTGAAGGATAGAATCGTGGCAGAATCTGTTGGAGAAATGGAACTTAAGGGAAAGAGTAAGCCGTTAATGGTATATCAGGTCATCGGTAAGAAAGAGGGATAGAAAGTTGGAAAGAAAGTATTTAATCATTCCCGAATTTGAGCGGCTTGGACAGAGCGCAGAACTGGCACAGGCATATGATGCGGGATTTGAATATAATGATTTTTGTAATCCGGATGTATATAGCGATGAGGCAGAAATAAAAAAAAGATGTGACTCTTATAAAGAACTGAAGCGTGACAGGAGTATGGATACCCTGCATGGGGTGTTTTTGGATATTGTTGTAACAAGTCAGGATCCGCAGATTGCCGGGTACTCCCAAATGCGAGCCAAGCAGTCGCTGGCGATTGCAGAACAACTGGGAATACGGGGCGTGGTGTTTCATACGGGACTGATTGCAGAATTACAGGTGGATTATTATCTGGATGCATGGCTGTATGAATCGGAACGTTTTTGGAGAAAGATGGCAGAGCGTTATCCGGAAATTGAGATATACATGGAAAATACCTTCGAGCGGACACCGGAAATGCTGCTTCGATTAAAGAAAAGTCTTTCCGATGTCAATAATTTTAAACTCTGTCTGGACTATGGGCATGCATGCCTGACTCCGACAGCGGTAGAAACATGGGTAGAACAGATGGAACAATATACCGGTCATATTCATTTAAATGACAATGATTATAAGGTGGATTTACATCAGGTACCCGGGGAAGGATTACTGGATTTTTTGCTGTGTAAGCAGTTGCTGGAGGATCACTTAAAAAAGGTACCGGTTTTATTGGAACTGACAGGATTGGAACGGCAAAAGCGAGCATTGGAGTTTATGAGAAAGTTGTAAAAGGTACTAAAGGGAGAGGACTTATGAGATATAAAAGCAGCGTGGTAATGAAAATTCTGGATACCGGAATTGCATTATCAAAGGAGAAGGACAGAAATAAGCTTTTGGATAAGATTTTAGATGAGAGTATCAATATTACACACTGCGATGCCGGAACGTTATATGTCTGCCGGAATAAGGAACTGCATTTTCAGGTAATGAAAACCTTGTCTATGAATGTAGATAAAGGGAAGAACGGAGAAAAGATAGATTTGCCGCCGGTTCCGATGCGGGAACAGAATATCTGTGCATACTCCGTGATTCATAAAAAATCCTTAAATATTCCAAATGTGTATGACAGTGATGAATTTGACTTTTCCGGTCCTTACAATTATGACAGGATGACCGGTTATCATACGCAGTCGATGCTTACGATTCCGCTTTTGAATCAGGAGGAGGAAGCAGTAGGTGTATTACAGTTAATCAATGCGATTGATGAGGAAGGAAATGTGATTGCATTTGCAACTGAATTGGAGCATATTATCCTAGCACTTGCATCACAGGCTGCGATTGCAGTATCGAATATCCGTTATATGGAAGAAATTAAAGAGCAGATGTGGTCTTTTACAGAAGCCATGGCCGAAACCATTGATACAAGAACACCATATAATGCAAATCATGTCAGAATGGTAGCGGAATATGCCGGCAGGATGGCGGATTACATCAATGAATTACATGAGAAAGGGCTGGAAGAAGAATATTTTTCGGAAAACAGAAAAGAGCAGCTGGTCTTGGGAGCTTTGCTTCATGATATTGGGAAGGTGTCTATTCCCACAAAAGTAATGAATAAGGCAACCAGACTTGAGGATAAGCTTCATGAAATTGAGATGCGTTTTGAATTATTCCGGACCAGATACCGGCTTCAGTTACTGGAAGGAGAACTGTCAGAGACGGAATATAACGAAGCGATAACAAAACTGGATAAGGCACAGACCTTAGCAGAAGAAGTAAATACCATGGGCTTTTTAACGGAAGAAAAAAAGCAGGAGCTGATGGAAGTTTTTTCAGCGGTTTACAGGGGAAAAGAAGGCGAACAGCCTTTCTTTACCGAAGAAGAGAAGGAAGACCTGCTGATTCGGAAGGGTACATTGACCGACAAGGAACGAAGCATCATGGAAAGTCATGTGGAAAAGACAGAGCGGATTCTCTCAAAGGTACATTTTAATCAAAATTATCAGTATGCCATGACATGGGCAATCCAACATCATGAATGTTTGGATGGAAGTGGTTATCCGAGAAAACTGAAAGGTGATGTGCTGGCTACGGAAGCAAGGATTCTGGCAGTGGCAGATATCTGTGATGCACTGCTAGCTACGGACCGGCCATATAAAAAGCCAATGCCAAAGGAAAAAGCATTTGCAATTATGAGAGATATGGCAGAACATGGAAAAATTGACGGAAAACTGGTGGAATATCTGGAAAAATGTATTCCATAGACAAAAGAAGGGATGGTATAACGGATGGGATGGCTTAAAACAGGAATAGGAAAATTAATTGCAGGAGTGGCTGCAACCACAGTAGCGGTAGTAGCTGTGGTTCTGGGCGTAATGTTTCTTGGCAAAGATGCGTATCGGACGATTGCTGTAGAGGAGACAAACGGAATTAGTATTGTTGAAAATCAAAAAGACGGAAGCAATACCGCTTATGAGGGCATGCATTTGTATTCAGGAGATGATGTAAAGGTACAGGATGATTCGGATTTGACAATGCTGCTTGACATGGATAAATATGTGTATGCAGAAGAGAAAACACATTTCTGGCTGGAGGCAGAGGGAGACAGCGAAAAGAGCAAGACAAAAATTCATCTCGAGGATGGCTCTGAACTGAGCTGCCTGAGAACAGAACTGACAGAAGGAGAAACCTATGAGGTGGATACTCCAAACTCCGTCATGGCAGTACGTGGAACGGTTTTCCGTGTGACGGTATATTATGACAGCAACGGAGTCGCATGGACCAGATTAGAGGTATTTCAGGGAGGAGTTTATGTAGAATTAAAAACGCTGGAAGGGGAGTTTAACGGTGTATCGGAAGTGTTCACAGCCGGCGAAGCTGCTCTCATTCGGGCATCTAATGATTTTTCAGAATTTGTGGTAGGAGAGAACGGTTCTGTTAAGCATGAAATTGCCTATAAGGAGATTCCACAGAAAACGGCAATGCAGCTGATTTCTTATATGGATATGGGAGAGGAACTTTGTATCGGCAAGGAACTTTTAATGGATTACACAAAACTGCAGGAACATAAGACAGAAGAAATCATAGTTGAGGAGCCGACCTGTACCCAAGAAGGAAAAAAAGAAATCTATTGTATCGTTTGTGAAGAGGTAGATGAAACCGTTACCATTCCTGCACTGGGACATAAGGCTCAGGAGGACTGGGTAGTTGTGACAGAAGCCAATTGTACGACCAAAGGTTTAGAGCAGAAGCAATGTACGATCTGCGGTGAAGTGGTGGAAACTCAGGAAATCAATGCACTCGGACATCAGAGGCAGGCACCGGTAGTGACAAAGGAGGTAAATTGTACTGAGGATGGAAGACAGGTAGCATATTGTGCAAGATGTGGAAAAGCAATAGAAGAAACTACGCTTGCAGCGCTAGGTCATAACTATGGAGTCTGGACACAGACAGTTGCAGCCGGATGTACAACGACAGGTAGTGAAGTAAGAATCTGTTCTATCTGCGGAGAAACGGAATATAGTACACTTGCAGCATTAGGCCATAACTACGGTGCATGGACAGAAGTGCTGGCAGCGGGATGTGAAACAGAAGGAAGCGAAGAACGCGTCTGCAGTCGTTGCCAAAATGCAGAAACGCAGACGCTTGCAGCATTAGGTCACAACTATGGTGCATGGACAGAAGTGCTGGCAGCGGGATGTGAAACAGAAGGAAGCGAAGAACGCGTCTGCAGTCGTTGTCAAAATATAGAAACGCAGGCGATAGCAGCATTAGGTCATAACTATGTTGCCGATGACCTAATGAAAGAAGCAACCTGTACAACAGAGGGAAGTCAGTTATATATCTGTAGCAGATGTAATGATGAGATACACCAAACGATAGCGGCGTTAGGGCATAATTTTGTGGCTCAACATGATTATTATGAGATAGAATACCAATTTAAAGCAGCTGATACTCCAACGGATACTATAACTTTAACTGTAACATGCATATGTGACAGAGAAGGATGTGACTTAGATGGCGCTGTGATAGAAGAAGAACATACCATTCGACGTAGCGTAGATGATACTTCAGGATATACATATTATTGTGAAACCTGCAACGCCGAAATACTTAAACCACAGTAGCAAATACCCCCGTGGCTGATACTTTATGTATCAGCCACAGGGGTATTTTTTATCGCTCTAACAGGCATTTAAGTAATCTTGTATTATCCTCCGGCTTCATAAAACAGAATCGGATATATTTATTATCCAAGAATGGGAAGGTGGAGCAGTCCCGAATCATCATTCCCTGACGGATTGCTTTATCAAATAGGAATTCAGAGGTTAATTCCTCATTTGTAATCTTAGCCAGCATAAAGTTTCCGCTTGGCTTGTATACTTTATAATCCGGTGAGGCGGAGAGTGCCTGATAGCAGCGGCTGCGTTCAGAAGCAATCAACTGTCTGGTCTGTTCGATGTAAGCAGTATCCTTAAACATGGTTTCTCCGGCTACAACTGCAAGTGAATTAATGGTCCAGGGATTTTTTCTGGTATTAATTGCTTTGATTAAGTCACGGTTTCCTGTAATTGCGTAACCGAGGCGAAGTCCGGGTGCTGCAAAGAACTTAGAGGTTCCACGGAGGATGACAATATTGTTGTAGTAGTTGGTTAACGGAATGGAATCAATTTCTTCCATATTGTCAGCAAACTCTACATACGTCTCGTCTACCATGACATAAATATCATACTGCTTGCAGGCATCAAGGATGCGTCGCATATTCTTTCTGGTAATGCAGGAAGAGGTCGGATTATTCGGATTACAGATGACCAGTAAATCAAGGCTTTCATTTAAATGAGATAAAAAGTCTTCTACATTTAGTTCAAAATTATCTTCTTCTTTGAGAGGATAGTATAGGGTAGTGCCGCCTCCCAAAGAGATTTCGCGCTCGTATTCGGAATAGGTCGGTCCGATAACCAAAGCTTTTTTCGGATGCTCAATCTGTATAAAGAGAGAAATCAGCTCTGTGGAGCCATTTCCCACGATAATATTTTCAAAATCAGTATGACAGTATTCTGCGATGCATTTGCGCAGGGAAGTATATTCCCTGTCCGGATAACTGGTAATAGCATCAATTTGAGCAGAAAGCGTCGAGCGTAAAAGCGGAGAGACACCTAACGGATTGACATTGGCAGAAAAACTGACAACATTTTCTTTCTTGATTCCATAGATAGATTCTATTTTTTCCAAATCACTTCCGTGAAAATGATCTTTGTGTTTTATCATTGATTACTCCTCCAAATTAGTTTATAATTTATTATAACTGTTGTTTGCAAAAATGCAATGGGAATCCGATAGAAAAGGAAAACAGGTGGCGAGTTGCGAAAGAGGATAAAAAAGCTTGCAATTGGGATGTTTGATGACAATGAGCCGGATCTGTCTTTTTCAGTAGAACGCATTGAATTAAGTATAATTGAGGGAAAGGATGCAACAGGTGAGTTTACGATTTGCAGCAAAAATAAAAAGAAGCTGCGTGGAATTGTCTATTCGACCTATCCGAGAATGGAATGTTTAACCCCTCAGTTTGACGGAGAAGAGATTCGGGTTCGTTACCAATTTCATAGTGAAGGGCTCTTAGAAGGGGATATTAGAAAGGGCGAGTTCGTTATCGTTTGTGAGCAGGGCGAATACAACCTTTCTTTTGTTGTGTCTGTTTCTAAATTATATGCAGCTTCCTCTATCGGAAAAATTAAGAATTTAAATGATTTTGCCAGACTGGCCAGAGATAATTTTAACGAAAGCTACAAGATATTTTATTCTGCCAGCTTTCCTAATATCATTAAAGAAGAGGAAGAAAAGGAACGGCTGCTTTATGAGGCGATTCGAAAAGAGCCGCCATCCATGCAGGCTGTCGAGGCATTTTTAGTCGGAACGGAACAAAAACAACCGGTTTTCATTCATATAGATGAGAAAGAACTGACTCTTGATCATGTTACTGAGGATAGAAAAGAACAGATTTCCTTAAAAAAGGATAAGTGGGGCTATGTGTCCTGTGAGGTGACATGTGATGCAGCATTTATAAAGCTTAGCAAGAAAGAAATTTCTTCTGAGGAGTTTTTGGGAAATACATGCTTTTATGAATACTATATTCAGGCAAACGCACTTCATGCAGGCAAAAATTATGGAGAAATCCGGTTTTGTTTTCCAAAACAGACGCTTTCTGTAAAACTATGTGTGACCGGTACAAAAGTAGAAGATGGACAGGGAGTGTCTATACATCGGGAATATAAGCAAGCCAGAGCAGAACTGACACAGTTATATATTGATTACCGATTAAAAAAAATTGTAACGGGAGTCTGGGCAAAAAATTCCATTCAGATTTTAGAACGAATGCTGGATGCAGAACCTGATAATGCACTTTATCAATTAATGAAGGCGCAGGCTTTTCTGGTAAACAGACAGCGCCAGGAGGCAAGCTGGATTTTAGAGGATTACAAGCGCTCCTGTCAGAACCGTGAAACGCCGGAATGGGGATATTATCTTTATTTATGCACGCTGATGGAACGCGAAGAAGCCTATGTGAATCGTGTTGCAGAGCAGATTGAGGAATTGTTCCGCCATTATCCAAAGAACTCGCTTTTATTTTGGATTTTGTTATTTGTGAGAGAGGATTATTATAAAAATACTTCACATAGGCAAAAAGCGATAGAACGTTGGATTGCAGCGGGGACGGATTCGCCATACTTTTATCTGGAAGCTTTTTATTTATTTTTGCAGGATCCGTATTTATTAACTAAATTGGGTGAATTTGAAATAAAAATTTTAAATTGGGCCAGAAAGCATCAGGCACTATCAAAAGAAGTTGCTATGCAGGTATTTCACCTGGTATCTTCTGAACGTGTATATAGTGAAAGAGTGTTCAAAATCCTGGAAGCTTGTTATGAAGTGACAGAGACAGAGGAAACTTTGGCAGTAATATGCAGTTATTTAATAAAGGGACAGAAATTTTCGGCAGAATATCATAAGTGGTATGAATTGGGAGTTTCAAAGGAACTGCGTATCACAAATTTGTATGAAGCGTATTTGTTAACATCCGATGAAAATACGATTGAAAAGATTCCGAAAGTTGTTTTTATGTACTTCCAATACCATAATAGCTTGTCATATAAGCAGCTGGCATTTCTCTATGCGCATATTGTAAAGAATAAAGAGGAACAGAAAGAAATCTATCTGCGTTATAGACGTACCATAGAACAATTTGCCATGTCGCAAATTGAAACAGGGCATATGGATGAAAATCTGGCAATCATCTATCGCGATATGCTTCCACTTGGGATTTTAAACGAAGAATTGGCAGAAAAGTTTTCAGATATTTTATTTGTGCATCGTCTGCATGTGAAGAATGATTGCAAGTTTGTCAGTGCCATTGTATTACAGAAGCAGTGGAAAACAGTGCAGAAGGTGTCAATTACGGGTGGAGAAGCATATTTTACAGCTATTACAGAGGACTATTGTATCCTTCTTCAGGATGTAAACGGATTTTTCGATGCAGATGAAGAAAACTTTGAAGACTACCCATTGCTTTCGGTTGAGGAATATATGGAACCCGCAGTAAAATTGGCGGCAAACTGTCTTCCTTATCTGGTTTGCAGATTTCATAAGAAACTGAAGGAAAATGATTTTTCTGTGGAGGATGAGGAGAGCATTTCCATTTTGCTAAAGGCAAAAGAGGTTAGAGAAGAGTGGAAGGCTAAGCTACTGCCAGTATTTATACGTCATTATGCGTCAAAGGATTTCGGAAGCCGGGTAGAGGATTTTTTACAAAACGCTAACTTTAGGCTTATGTCGTTAAATGATCGGAAATTCATGATAGAACAGCTGATAGAGAATCACTTTTTTGAACAGGCATACGAAATGCTGGAAGCGTATGGCTATGATACATTGGATGATGCCTGTCGTGTGACAATATGCAGCTATGAAATTACAACTGAAAATTTTGAAGAAAATGAATTTTTGATTGGATTAGCAGATGTTACATTCCGGGCAGGAAAATATAATGATGTTATTTTAATTTATCTGTGTAAATACTACAATGGTCCAACAAAACATATGGCTGAGATTTGGAAAGCAGCGGGTGAATTTGATATTGATACCTTTGATTTAGAGGAACGTATTATTACACAAATGCTGTATTCGACGGATTTTGTAGAACAGATTGATGAAATATATGAAAGTTATTGTCAGGGTGGTGGACGTGAGATGGTGTGCATGGCCTATCTGACATATTTTTCACAACTGTACTTATGTAAGGATGCAATTGTTGCAACGGATGTTTTTTCACAGATAGAATACCGAAGATTAATGCAACAGGAGTTGAATGATACCCAGTGCCTGGCATTGTTGAAAAATTATTCTGAATTAGAAGAAATGACAGAGGTACAGTACCGCATTGCGGATGAATTTTTATTAGATTTTACCAGTCAGGGAATCTACTTTGAATTCTATAAAAATTTGGATCAAAGACTGGTGGAAAAATATCATCTAAATGACAAATTTTTTGTGGAATATCATACGAAGCCGGGGGCTTTGGTTTCTATCAGTTATCAGATGAATGACAACTCCTACCGGGAGGAGGAAATGTTGGAAGTTTATGACGGCATTTTTGTAAAAACGTTTATTCTGTTTTTTGGGGATACCTTATCCTACTATATTACAGAAACAGATGAAACGTATGGGCAAGGCATTACTCTTAGTGGTCGGTTGGAAAACCATGATGTATATTCCAAACAGGATAACAGCCGGTATGCAATGATGAATGATATGTTTTTACAGTTAGCTTTGCAAGAAGGGCATGCATTAAAACGGGAAATGATGGAGTATAACGGAAAGAAAGTTACTACGGAAGAAATATTTAAAATACTCTGACGAAGATAAGAAAGGTTACGGGAGAACGTGAAGAAGCAGGGCTATTATGTTGGAATAGATTTAGATGATAAATATGCAGTAGTAAGCTTTTATGAACCGGGTATGAAAGAGCCGCAAACGGTGAGTATGGTTACCGGAAGTGATGTTTTCCAGGTGCCGGTCCTGATAGCTAAGAGAAAGGGATTAGGGCAATGGTTTGTCGGAGAGGAAGCAAAGCGGATTGCAGAAAAGCAACAGGTGACAGCAATTGATCAGCTGCTTAGCAGAGCGAAAAAGAAAGAGACGCTTTTTATAGACGGAGAATATTACCATGCAGAGGAACTATTGCTTCTCTTTTTAAAAAAACTGATTGGATATGCAGGGGGTATTAGTACCAATTACGAACCACAGATGTGTGCTATTTCCGTAGAAAAATTAGAAAAAGACCTCGCAAAGCTTTTGACGGAACTGGGAGAACGACTGGGTTTTGATAAGGAAGAACTGATTGTGATAGACCGGAAAGCTGCCTTTTACTATTTTGTATTCAATCAGCAGAAAGAATTGTGGCTACATGATGTGCATTTGTTCGATTACAGAGATGGTGTGATGAAGTGCATCAGCCTGCATCGGAATAACAATACGGTACCGCAGCTTGTTTCCATTAGTGAGCAGACAGCGGAAATGAATCAGGAAGAACAGGACGAGTCTTTTTGTCAGGTCCTTTCAGAATGTATGAAAGGGCATGTTGTATCCACTGTTTATTTGGTTGGAAATGGTTTTGACGGAGAATGGATGAAACTTTCTCTGGCATATATGTGCCGGGGAAGACGGGCTTTTATCGGTAAAAATCTTTACGCCAAGGGATGCTGTTATGCAGTTATGGTATCTCAAAACGAAATTCCATGGTCCTATACTTATATTGGCGACCATGAAATGAAGGTGAATGTCAGCTTAAAAGTGAAAAACCGGGGGGTTGAAGAATTTTATACACTGCTTCGTGCAGGAGATAACTGTTATGAGGCGGAGGGAGCATGTGAAGTGATTTTATCTGATACAAGAAATATTTCGATATGGCTTCAGCTTCCAAATAGTAAACAGGCGAATGTGGAAACGCTGACTCTTTCAGATTTGCCGGAGCGGGAAAGTAAGACGACAAGACTTCGCATTACAGCAAAGCCTTTGTCAGATACAAAGATACAGATACAGATTAAGGATTTAGGATTTGGAGAAATTGTAAAAAGCAGTAATCTGCATTGGGAATATCGATGTCGATATAGAGAGGAACACTATGGGAGATTTACTGTTATGTAATTATCCGCTTGCAGCAATGCCCTATTATATTGAAGAGCTTTCCATTAATATTTATTCTTTGGAAGAACTATGTTATTTGATGGAGCATTGCGCTTTTCTGCCGGAGGAAAGTTTTTTTACGGAAGAGTTTTTTCGTTGGATTGAACGGGAAATCGGAGAACGAGAGCTGGCTGAAAATTTAAGAGAAGCGTCAAGAAAAGAAATGGGTCCGGTACAGTATTTGGAGCTGCTTTTTAAGGCGACAGGTTATTTGCAGCGAGAAACAGCACAAAAGATAATCGCACAACTGCAGCAGTTACAGTATAAAACTGTGTTTGAACGCAGAAAAATGCGTGCTGACCGGTACATGGAAAATAAAAAGTATGTAAATGCGATTTTAGAATATCGCAGACTTCTTAAAATGGAAGATGAATGTAAGAAAAATCCTGTGATTTGTGGAAATATCTGGCACAATCAGGGGACGGCTTTTGCAAGATTGTTTCTATTTAAAGAGGCAAAAGAATGTTTCCTTAAAGCATATGAGATGAATGGCAACATGGAGTCAATATTTGAAGCTATGGCTGCCTGCCGTTATATGGGTGCAGATGAGGAACTGGAGAAAATGGCTGCGAAATATGGCGTTGGTGAAACGGAATTGACCAATCTGCGTGAAAAGTGGACAATGATTAGCAGATGCGGACAGGTTGCCGACTTTGAAATAAAATTAGAGGAACTGTTTAAACGTGAATATGATACTTTAGAGCAGAATACAGCATTGATGCAGATTTTGCTGGAGTGGAAAAATGAGTATCAAAAAAATTGTGGATAAAGGAAAAGACGATGGGTTTTTTTACAAGATGGAGAAAAGGGAAAAAACTGGAAGAACGCTTTGAAAAATTTGATGAGGATGTACTGCTTCCTGCCGACAAGAAAAATCTGCAGAAAGTAGAGCATTATGTGATTGAACGCTTAGAGCAGATGATTGAAGCGACAAAAGAGATGGAAGAAGAGAAGGCAGAGTATCGGGTGGTAACTGCTTATCTGAATGATATACAGATTATAAACGGTCTGGATGAGAAGGTGCGTAGTACGATTTCGGATGTGGCACAGAACATTGTAAATTTAGATCAGGCAAGACAGGAATTTTTAAACTCAGAAAAGAAATTGAGTGATGCACAGTATATGCAGATGCAGCAGGAAGAGGCAGATATACCGGCTGCCATTAAGCGCTTAAAAGCAAATGAGGCATATCAGGCTGTCCTAGAGAAGGATATGAAATACCTTACAAGAGAACGTGATGAATGGCTTTTTTATAAGGAAGAGCTGGAGAATGAAGAAAAACATTTGAAGAATCGAATTTATATTGTCACAGGGCTGTCTATTTCGACTGCGATTCTGATGTTTATTTATCAAATTGTTACATCATCAGTGATGGAACTGGCATGGACAGTTCTATTGTTTGTGATAGTTGCGCTTCTTTGTATCCTGTGCCTAAAGATTATGAATGCACAGAAGGATTACAGGCGTGCCTGCGTGAATGCAGATCGGGCAATTCAGCTGCTAAATTCAGTAAAGCTTAAGTATGTCAGTATTACAAATGCAATTGATTTCTGTCACGAAAAATATCATGTAACAAATGCCGGTGAATTTAATCGTATTTGGGAAGCATATTTAGAGGCTGTAAAGCAACGCGAAAAATTTGAGATAAATAATGATGATCTACGCTATTATACAGGCCGTCTGTTACGTATGCTGGGAGAATATAATTTATATGATGCAAAAGTATGGATTCCGCAGGCACTTGCGCTGGCAGATCATAAAGAAATGGTGGAGGTAACTCATCGCTTGAATGAGCGGCGTCAAAAATTGAGATCAAGGATTGAAAACAGTGCGAATATAGTGAAAGCACAAATGGAGGATATTAATAAGCTTACAAGTGAACTACAACCTGATATTGCAGCTCATGTAAAGGAAATTTTGAATTCAGTTGATAAATTGGGAGTAGCACGTTAAAAAAGAAGCCGGTGTGACAGAATGATGTCACACCGGTTTTTTCAAGAAAAAAACAAATTTTTATCACAAAACGGTCACAGATTAAGGATATACTGACACTATTAGGAGGAAAAATAAATGAAAGCATTTTTAAAAAAAGGACTCGTAATGATATGTGTGTCTGTATTATTGGCTGGCTGTGCAAAACAGAATGTGGCAGAGCAGGCAGAAACGGAACAGATGGAAGCAATACAGAATGAGAAAAAGGTTTTTGAAGGCACAACTGCAATTGAACTTTCTGATTCGGAAATAACCGTTGATGGAAAAGCAATATCAGAGGATGACGAAAGTGACGTGTATATAGCAAAGGATATCGTATTTTATCTTGAAGGCCGGGGTTTTACTTATGGTGAAGGTACAAAAGACGATGAACATATGCAAGAAGAGGCAGATGCTCATACGGTTGTTCATATTACGAAACCGGGTACTTATGAACTGAGTGGAAGTCTTTTAGCAGGACAGATTGCCATTGATTTAGGTGAGGAAGCCAAAGAAGATTCGGAAGCAGTTGTTACATTAATTTTAAATAATGCAGATATTGAGTGCACAGTGGCACCGGCTATTATTTTCTATAATGTATATGAATGCGGTTCGTCTGATACAGAGACAGCAACCAATACAGTAGATACAACAGCAGCCGGAGCAAATGTTTTAATAGCTGATGGTTCTGTCAATAATATCAAAGGCTCTTATGTGGCTCGTATTTACAAACCGGATAGCGTTGTCCTAAGTGAAGATGGAACAGAAGTTGCTGATGCAAAGAAGCTTCACAAATATGATGGCGCTTTTTACTCAAAGATGAGTATGAATATAAATGGGGATGAAGAAGGAACTGGTGTATTAAATATTACTGCAGAAAACGAGGGCTTGGATTCAGAACTTCATTTAACCATTAATGGAGGCAATATTAATATTACCTCCGCCAATGATGGAATTAATACAAATGAAGACGAAGTGTCTGTTACGACCATTAATGGTGGAAATCTTACAATTAAAGTAACAGGGGAAACCGGTGAAGGGGATGGTATTGATTCAAACGGTTGGCTTGTAATAAATGGTGGTACAGTAATAGCGGAGGCTTGCAGTAAGAGTGCAGATGCCGGTATTGATTCTGATATGGGAATTCATATCAATGGCGGTACGGTTATGGCTACCGGAAATATGTTAGACCGTATCTCTGAAAGCACTCAGAATTATGCGGTATTTAGTTTTGCAGAAAAGCAAAATGGAGGTATTGTCTATACATTAAAGAATGAGGCTGGAGAAGAAGTATTATCTTATGAATCAGAAAATGATTTTTCTTACTTAATTCTTTCCTCTCCGGAACTTACAGCAGGAACTTATACACTGTGGCAAGGCGAAACTCAGTTAGCGGCCAGTGCCGGTGAAGGTATGATGGGCACAGGTATGGGTATGCATGCTTCAATGGTTGGTAATGGCAAGTTTGAAGGTGAGCGGCCGGAAGGCATGGAGAAGCCGGAAGGAATGGAAAGACCAGAAGAAGGAAAATCGTGGAATGGCGGAGAAGAATTCGCAAATACTGCCGAAGTATCAAAAGAACTGGAAATTGTTGATGGCGGAAATTATTTCAATAGTGTAAGAGCAGCGGAGTAGGGGTATTTAGTCCAAAATTTGGATTTATTGTTTCGTATATTGAGGAAGCGAG
>CALZGM010000016.1 GCA_945787015.1 uncultured Roseburia sp. | reverse complement strand
ATTTGATTGGTGCAGGCGCCCATACGCTTGACATTTTGAGAAAATAGGCTATAATAGTGATATTTATCTAGATATAAAAAGGAGAGGAACTATGGCAGAAGAAAAGAAGAACACGACAGACCTTGGTGAAGGTAGTGTGGGAAAGCTTTTAATAAAGCTTGCACTGCCTGCAATCGTAGCGCAGATGGTGAATCTGCTCTATAACATGGTTGATCGTATTTATATAGGACATATTCCGGAAACCGGAGATGTGGCGCTAACGGGGTTAGGCCTTTGTCTCCCAATAATCATGATTATAACCGCTTTTTCCAGCTTGGTTGGTGCCGGTGGAGCGCCAAGAGCTTCCATTGCAATGGGAAAGGGTGACAATGAAACAGCGGAAAAATATTTGGGCAACTGCTTTGCAATGGTGGTTATGTGTTCCGTTATTTTGACCATTGTGTTAGAAATTGTGGGTGTACCTGCACTTCGGCTGTTTGGTGCTAGTGACAGGACACTTCCATATGCGTTGTCATATATGCGAATCTATGTTGCAGGAACGATTTTTGTAATGATTTCTCTGGGGTTAAATACATTTATTACGACTCAGGGATTTTCGCAGGTCGCTATGAAAACGGTTCTCATTGGAGCGATTTGCAATATCATATTAGACCCGATTTTCATTTTCGCATTCCGCATGGGTGTGAAAGGTGCTGCGCTTGCCACAATTATCTCACAGGCGGTGTCTGCAGCATGGGTCATGAAGTTTTTGACAGGAGAGAAGACCAGATTAAAGCTTCGAAAAGAAAACCTGCGGTTAGAGAAATCAGTAGTAGTTCCGGTACTGGCATTAGGAATTTCTCCATTTATTATGACTGCAACAGAGAGTATCTTAAACATTGCATTTAATTCTTCTTTATCTAAATATGGCGGTGATGTAGCAGTTGGTGCAATGACGATTATAAGCAGTATTATGCAGCTGCAGTTTATGCCGACACAGGGACTTGCGCAGGGGGCACAGCCGATTTTAAGTTATAATTACGGCGCAGGGAAAATGGACCGCGTAAAGCGTGCATACAGACTGCTGATTACAATCGGTTTAGGCTATACATTAGCATTTTGGACACTGGTACAGCTGTTCCCGGGATTCTTTGTCCGTCTGTTTAACAGCAGTTCACCGGAACTGATTTCTACAACTGCCTGGGCTTTGCGTATCTATATGGCAGTAACGGGTGTCTTTGGAATCCAGATGGCAGTACAGCAGGTGTTTGTGTCTTTAGGACAGGCAAAACTTTCGCTGTTTATTGCATGCTTAAGAAAGATTATTTTATTAATCCCATTGATTTATATACTGCCGCTATTCCTTGAGGACAAGGTGTTTGCCGTATTTTTGGCAGAACCGGTAGCTGATTTTATCTCGGTTACGGTAGCTGGAACATTGTTCCTTCTGAATATTAAAAAGATTTTGAAAAAGCAGGAAGATGAGCTTGCATAAAAACAGGGACGGTTCTTTTGTCTCGCTGCTGGGCTTTAGCCCCGGCGGCGAGACAAAAGAACCGTCCCTGTTTTTATTCGCGATGTCTGAGTAAAATATTAACTGCTTCCTGTAATTCCGGATGTGCACGATAAGATTTGATTAAGGCTCGTTCCTGAGAGGTCAACTGGAAGTCGTCTTCACTACTATATCCAAAAACATTTAAGATATTCTTTACATTATATAATTCGCAGAGCATTAAGAGTGTATCAGCATTAGGCTGTGCCTGACCACTCTCCCAACCGTAAATGGTCTTGGGTGCTACGTGAATGGAACGTTCATCCAGAAGCAGTGCCACGTCATTTACAGAGAGATTATTTTTCTTTCGATATTCTTTTAAAACTTTTGGAATAAGCTCGTTTCTCATGGAAATCCTTTTCTGTTTCAATCATCCTTATTGTAATGTATCATAGTCCTGCTATAAAAGCATGTCAATAAATTCTGTTTAACTAAGAAATTAGCTATTGTAATTCTGAGTAGACGAGAATAGAATAAAAAGAAATGCTATATAGTAAGAATGGAGAAAAGTATGGAAAAATCAGAAGTAACAGAGTTTTTTTTGAAATATTTTGAGAAAAACAGAATTAATGAGGCCTGGATTTCTGAGAAAACAGGAATCGATAGAAATAAGCTTTCAAGAGAGTATAAGGAGAGCCTGACAGCAGATGAATTTTTAAGACTTTGTGCTTTTTTGCAGATTCAACCGGAGGAAATCATGATGATTATAAAGCTTGCAAAGAAATGAAGGATAAGTATATAATTCATCATAAACACAGAAAAGGAGATTTTATATGCGATATATTGATATGCATTGTGATACGTTAGGAATTGCAATGAAGCAGCATAAAAGTACCATCACCAGCCTGGAAGGGTCCATGGTGGATATTGAACGTTTAAAAAAAGCCGGGGCGGGGGCCCAGTTTTTTGCCATGTTTATTCCGAATCGGGATGTGCCGGAGTGGTTTGGAGAGGAGAAAATGCCGGAGCATGAGGTTTTGTTGGATAAAATGTGTGACATTTTCAGGAAAACAATAAAAGAGAATGAAAATAGAATGGCATTTGCCCAGTCCTTTGAAAAAATGCAGGAGAACTTGCGAGAAGGAAAACTGTCTGCCTTTCTGACGATGGAGAATGGATATGCAGTAAGGGGAAAGATGGAAAACCTGAAAAAGTTTCATGATATGGGCGTGGGATTGATGACGCTGACCTGGAACGATCCAAATTGTTTTGGTCAGAATCATTCTTCGGATAAAAAATTAATGCAGACCGGTCTGACAGAGTTTGGGAAAGAAGCGATTGCTTACATGAATGATTTGGGGATGCTTATCGATGTGTCCCACCTTTCAGACGGAGGATTCTATGATGTGGCTGAACTTACAGGAAAGCCTTTCGTAGCATCTCATTCCAATTGTAGAGAGTTGTCACCATCCACCAGAAACCTGACCGATGATATGATTCGCATCTTAGCAAATAAGGGAGGCGTGGCAGGAATCAACTTTGAGCCTACTTTCCTAAATCAGGATATGGCCGATACGAAAAGCCGGGTAAGCCGCATGTGTGATCATGTGGAACATTTCATTAAAATAGGAGGTACGGAATGCGTCGGAATCGGAACGGATTTTGACGGCATTGGCGGTGAGTTTGAAATTTCAGACTGCACGAAGATGGATTTATTTTTCAATGAGTTACATCGCAGAAAAATAAGTGATGATGTGATTGACCAGATTGCATTCGGGAATGTGGCGAGAGTTATGAAAGAAAGTATGAAATAATGTCATATAGTTACAATTACTGCAAAATAATTAGTAAAATATGCAAAATATACATCTTGAATAAAAATGGTAAATGGAGTATACTATTCTAGATATTATAGGTTACCATCTTTAGAGGTAGCAATATACATACGAGGAGGAAAGATAAATGAAAAAATTTGTATGTTTTGTTTTAACAGCAGTACTTTGCTTTGGAATGAGCACAACAGTTTTTGCTGCTAACAGTCCGGTGGTAGATAACGGAAATCAAGGTGGGTCAGGAAGCCCTGAAGTAACAGCACCAAGCGGAACTACTACTATTGATGGAAAAGAAGTTACACTTACGGTACAGACAGTAGAAGAAGCAATGAATTCTTTATCTGAAAAGCAACAGACAGAGGTTACAAAGGTGCTTGAGGTCTTTAACGGTGGTGATTCAGCAAAGACTGTAGAATTGCAGAAAACATTAGTAAAAGAGCATGCAGGAAAAACAGTTGAAAAGATTGGTTATGCAAACTTAATCGATGTTGCACTTCCGGCAGGTCAGTCAATGCCAAGTGATGGAATTAAAATTACAATTAATGACGTGAATGTAAAAGCAACCGATAATATTGTTATGCTTCATATGAAAGCAGACGGAACCTGGGAAAATATTGCTGCAGTAGCAGGTGATGGTTATGTTACAGGTACCTTTACTTCTTTATCACCGGTATTCTATACTGCAATTACAGAGAAGACAGATGGTGGCTCAGGTGATCCAACAGAAGAAGTTCCAACCACATCACCAAAGACTGCTGATAATAACATGATGATTTATGTTTCTTTACTGGCAGTTGCTATGGCTGGTGCAGTTTACGGAACACGTAAATTAGGAAAGAAGAACTAATCTTATTTTAGATTGCCATTTATAAGGAAGAAGAAAAGACTATATGTCGCGTGTTGGCGTATAGTCTTTTTTTATTCATGAGGATAAAGTGATGAAAAAAGGGAAAAAAAGATGGGTGTTCGTTCTGCCTGCATTTTTGGTATGTGCACTAGGTGCGCTGTTTTTCTACTGGAAGATGGGAGAAGCGAATCTTTGCAGCGAGGTTATCGCAGGAGATGCACAAAAAAGTCTTACCTATCGGGGGAGAAACTACGAATACGACGATCGCTATATCAATATTGTATGCATGGGAATTGATAAAGAAGAACAGATGGCGGTTCGCAATGATGTTGGCAATAGTATCGGACAGGCGGATGCAATATTTCTTCTTTCTATAGACCTTAAGAAAAAAGACATCAGAGTGATAGCGATACCAAGGGATACCATGGTGCCATTACAGATGTTTGATGCAGAAGGAAGGTATACCGGTTCTAGGCAGGGGCAGCTGACCTTGCAGTATGCATTTGGTGACGGACAGGAAAAAAGTGCAAAGCTCACATCTAGCCAGGTGTCTTATCTGTTGAATGAAATACCAATTCATGCATATGCAGCCATTAATGTGCATAGCCTATGGATGTTAAATGATGCTGTTGGCGGTGTGGACATGTATATGGATGAAGATTACACTGCATGTAATCCGGCATTTGTAAAAGGCGAGTCGGTCCATCTTACCGGAAATCTGTTGGAAAACTATATCAGAGAACGTGATACAGAAGTGGCCGGAAGTGCTTTTACCAGAATCGACCGGTTAAAGAAGTACATGCTGGCATTTTTTGAGCAGGCAAAAATTGCTGTAAAAGAGGATATGATGTTACCGATACAATTGATGGATGAATTGAGTAAGGACATGGAAACAGATTTGACTGCAGAGGAAGTGACATATCTAGTAACAAAGGCTATGTCGTGCAACTTTTCGGAGGAAAGCATGTATACATTGCCGGGTGAACAGGTGATGGGCGAGAGATACGAAGAATATCATATAGATGAGGATGCATTGGCGGCAATGCTGGCTGAACTGTTTTACAAGGCAGAACCATAAATATTAACCTTGCATTTTGAACATAATCAGTTTATAATAGCAAGCAAGATTTGACAAGGACGGCGGAGAAAATATGATTGATTTAAAATTTTTAAGAGAGAATCCGGAAATCGTAAAGGAAAATATTAAAAAGAAATTCCAGGACCACAAATTACCATTGGTTGACGAGGTAATTGAACTGGATGCACAAGCCAGAAAGACACAGCAGGAAGCGGACGATATCCGTGCAAGCAGGAATAAACTTTCTAAGGAAATCGGTGCTTTAATGTCACAGGGCAAGAAGGAAGAAGCAGAGGCAGTAAAGGCGCAGGTTAGCGCAAATGCAGCTCGTCTTGCAGAATTAGAGGCTCTTGAAAAAGAATTGGGCGAAAAAATCACAAGCATCATGATGAGAATTCCAAACATTATCGATCCATCTGTACCAATCGGTAAAGATGACAGTTGTAATGTGGAAATTGAAAAATTCGGTGAACCAATCGTTCCGAATTTTGAAATTCCTTATCATACGGATATTATGGAAAGATTTGACGGCATTGATATGGAAGCAGCCGGTAAGGTGGCAGGAAATGGTTTCTATTATTTAATGGGGGATATTGCAAGACTGCATTCTGCAGTCATCTCTTATGCCAGAGATTTTATGATTGACCGTGGATTCACATACTGTATTCCGCCTTACATGATTCGTTCCAATGTGGTAACAGGCGTAATGAGTTTTGAAGAGATGGATGCCATGATGTACAAAATTGAAGGCGAAGACCTTTATTTAATCGGTACCTCTGAGCATTCTATGATTGGTAAATTTATTGATACTTTAAATGACGAAGAAAAATTGCCATATACACTGACTTCTTACTCACCATGTTTCCGTAAGGAAAAAGGCGCCCATGGTATTGAAGAACGTGGTGTTTATCGTATTCACCAGTTCGAAAAGCAGGAAATGATTGTTGTATGTAAACCGGAGGAATCTCCAAAATACTATGACATTTTATGGAAGAATACCGTAGATTTATTCAGAAGCTTGGATATTCCGGTTCGTACCTTAGAGTGCTGCTCTGGAGATTTGGCAGATCTTAAGGTAAAATCCTGTGACGTTGAAGCATGGTCTCCGAGACAGAAGAAATACTTTGAAGTCGGCAGCTGCTCTAACTTAGGCGATGCACAGGCCAGAAGATTAAAAATCCGCGTAAAGGATAAAGATAATAACAAATACTTTGCTCATACCTTAAATAATACGGTAGTAGCACCACCACGTATGTTAATTGCATTCTTAGAGAATAATCTGAATGCAGACGGAAGCGTTAATATTCCGGTTGCATTGCAGCCATACATGGGTGGAAAGACAAAGCTGGTACCGAAAAAATAATGTGACATGACAGGAAAGCTATGATAAGATGATACCGTGTGAAAGCAGTAATACTTTCACATGGTATTTTTATGTGTTGTTTAGAGGAGTGATAATAGATATGAGTGAAAAATTGAAAAGTTTGCAGCAGTATCTGGAAAAAATGAACCGTTTTAATCATGTGGCAAATTTACTTTACTGGGATTTGCGTACTGTTGCGCCAAAGGAAGGGTTTGAACGTCATGCGGATGCAATGACCTATTTTTCGACAGAGGCATTTCAAATGGGCACTTCCGAAGAACTGGGAAGCCTGTTGGCAGAACTTTCTGTGCCGGAAGAATATGAAAAGCTGGATGATAAATGGAAGTTTGTCGTAAAGAAAATGAAGGAAGACTATGACAGAGACAAACGTATTCCGAAGGAATTGTATGAACGTTTCGTAAGAGCCCAGGCAGAGTCTGAGCATGCATGGGAAGAGGCCAAGAATACATCCGACTATGCAGTTTTTGCACCTCATTTAAAGGAAATGATTGCGCTTACCAAGGAAATAACCGCATACACAGACCCGGATAAAGAGGTATACGATGCACTGTTAAATCAATATGAAGAGGGAATGGATTCTGCAACCATTGACCATATCTTCGGAGAATTGAAAAAAGAACTGGTACCGCTTGTGGAACAGATTCTTGCAGCAAAGGAACCGGATGACAGCAAATTTCATGGAAGCTTTGATGTAGATGCACAGGCTAAGGTACAAAAGATGCTGCTGGATTACATTGGTTTTTCATGGGAGAAGGGTGCAGTCGGCACCACGGAGCACCCGTTTACTTTAAACTTTTCTTCAAAGGATGTGCGTATCACGAATCATTATTATGAAGATATGCCGATTAGTTCCATGTTTTCTGCGATTCACGAGGGAGGACATGCGATTTTTGAGCAGAATGTAAATCCGGAATATGACGGCACCATAGCCGGAAGTTGTCGGTATATGGGACTTCATGAAAGCCAGTCACGTTTTTATGAAAATGTGTTAGGAAGAAATAAAAATTTCTGGCTCCCGATTTATGAAAAATTAGGAGAATTGCTTCCACAGTTTAAAGAGATTACGCTGGATGAGTTCTATCGTGAAATCAATCATGTAAGAAACAGTTTTATCCGTACAGAGGCGGATGAACTCACTTATTGTTTCCATATTATTATTCGTTATGAAATAGAAAAGGCAATCTTCCGGGAGGGAGTAAGTGTAGAAGAATTGCCGGCACTCTGGAACCGAAAAATGCAGGAGTATTTAAAAATTACACCGGCAAATGATGCAGAAGGTATTTTACAGGATATGCATTGGTCCGGAGGCTCCTTTGGTTACTTCCCAAGCTATTTATTAGGAAGCATTTATGATGGAATGTATTTAGAACAGATAGAGAAAGACCTTGGTTCCATTGACACAATTTTGGCAGAAGGCCGTATTTTAGAGATTACCAAATGGCTGAATGAAAAGATCCATCGTTTTGGAAGTACACGTACTCCGAAAGAGACCTTAAGTGCGGTTTGCGGAAAGGAAGTAACAGCGGAACCAATTATTCGTTATTTTAAAGAAAAATACACCAAGGTGTATGGGTTGGAAAAATAGAGAGGATAAAAGAAGTGAAACAGGGAATCATTTTTGACATGGATGGGACACTTTGGGATTCGGCGGAGAATGTAGCCGTTTCCTGGAACATTGCCATAAGTGAAAGCGGACTTACCCGGCGTGAACTTTCTACTTCGGACATTCAGGGTGTCATGGGAAAAACAATGGATAAGATTGCAGATGCCTTATTTCCGGAATTGAGCAAAGAAGACCGAATGAATCTGCTTGATGCCTGCTGTAAAAAGGAAAACGAATATTTAAGAGAGCATGGCGGTGTGCTTTACCCAAAGCTTGTTGAAACATTACAAAAGCTTGGTGAAACGTATCCGCTTTATATTGTAAGTAACTGCCAGGCAGGCTATATTGAAGCATTTTTAGACCACTATGGCTTCTGGAATTATTTCAGGGATATCGAATGTTACGGAAATAATCTCAGACAGAAGGGAGAAAATATCCGCCTTCTGGCAGACCGCAACGGATTGGACGAAGCCGTGTATGTAGGGGATATTCAGGGAGACTACGATGCGAGTATGCAGGCGGGAGTAGGATTTATCCATGCAGCATATGGATTTGGAACAATCGGTACAGAAGTTTTAAAGATAAATAGTTTCTCAGAGTTACCGGAAACTGCAAATATTTATTTTAAACGGTAGGATGGTATTATGACAAAATTAGATGAACTGATATCAAAAATTACAAAAGAACATGTATATATCCAGACACACAATTTCCCTGATCCGGATGCAATCGCAAGTGCATTCGGCATGCAGGAACTGTTAAAGAGCAGAGGAATTTATGCCACAATTTGTTATCGCGGAAAAATTGACCGATACAGCACAGAAAAATTAGTGGAACTTCTTGGAATTGAAATTAAAAATCTGGATGTGGATATTACTCCGACAGACGAGGATGAAGTTATTTTAGTGGATGCGCAGAAGGGAAATGCGAATATTGTGGATATGGCAGGTGATGAGATTATTTGTATTGATCATCATCCAACCTTTTGTGAATGTACCTATCAGTTTGCGGATATCAGACCGCAGGTAGGGGCTTGCGCGTCCATTATTGCGAGCTATTTTGTGGAAAATAATGTGCCGTTTACAAAGAATATCGCGACTGCGCTGACCTTTGGGATTCATACAGATACCGCGAATCTAACCAGAGGCGTTTCAAAAATGGACATTCAGATGATGTATCAGTTATTTGATGAATGTGACCAGGGTATTATCCATATGCTGGAAAATAGCAGCTTATATTTTGAGGATTTGATGGCATATTCAAAAGCAATCAGCAGTATGCAGGTGTTTGACAGTACTGCATTTGCTGACACAGGAAAGGATTGCCCGGAGGCTTTAGTTGCCAATGTATCCGATTTTATTTTAGCGCTTGTGGGAGTGACATTTTCTGTTGTATACTCGCGGCGAAAGGATGGAATCAAATTATCTGTGCGCAGTGAACTAAAGACGTTAGATGCCGGAAGAATTGTAAGTAAGGCACTGGAAGGAATCGGAAATGGCGGAGGTCATGCTGCGATGGCAGGAGGCTTTGTTCCGTTTTCGGGAAATGCAAAAGACGTAACCATTTTGATTACCCAGATTCAGGAGCGTTTTTTACAGGTAATTGAAGAAGAAAAAAAGTCTGATTGTTGACTTTTTTTGGCATAAAAGGTATAATATTTTAGATTTATAAAAGAAAAGCGATGACGAAGACAGTATTTCTTTGGAAAAAGGCGCAGAGAGTCGGTGCTGGTGGGAATCCGATACGAGTATTCATTGAAAGAACATCACTTCTAAGCTTCAGCCTGAAATGACAGAGGTAAACCTTGGTCTGCCAGAGTAAGCACTGACGTATTTCCCGCGTTAAGGGAACGTGGTATGAATGCCGTTTTTGGCAGAGTACGATTGTATTTAGGTGGTATAACGATAATAAGGCTCTCGTCCTATGTACAGGATGTGAGCCTTTTTTTCAATTCATTGAATAAATTATGGAGGTAAGCGATGTATAACAAAGTTGAAACGAACATGAACTTCGTTGAAAGAGAAAAACAGACAGAGCAGTTCTGGAAAGAAAATGATATTTTCCGTAAGTCCATGGAAAACCGTAAGGAAGGCGAGACCTATACCTTTTATGACGGACCGCCAACTGCAAATGGAAAGCCGCATATCGGACATGTGTTAACCCGTGTCATCAAGGATATGATTCCAAGATACCAGACCATGAAGGGGAAATATGTTCCACGTAAAGCCGGATGGGACACCCATGGCCTTCCGGTGGAACTGGAAGTAGAAAAGCTTCTTGGGTTAAATGGAAAAGATCAGATTGAAGAATATGGTATGGAACCATTTATTGAGAAGTGTAAAGAATCTGTCTGGAAGTATAAGGGAATGTGGGAGGATTTCTCCGGCACCGTTGGTTTCTGGGCTGATATGGATGATCCATATGTTACCTATGATGATAACTTTATTGAATCTGAATGGTGGGCATTAAAAGAAATCTGGAACAAGGGCTTATTATACAAGGGCTTTAAGATTGTGCCTTACTGTCCAAGATGTGGAACTCCACTGTCTACAGCTGAAGTATCACAGGGCTATAAGACTGTAAAAGAGCGTTCCGCTGTGGTACGTTTTAAAGTAGTAGGCGAGGATGCTTATTTCCTTGCATGGACCACAACACCGTGGACTCTTCCATCTAACGTTGCACTTTGTGTGAACCCGGATGAAACCTACTGTAGAGTAAAAGCTGCTGACGGCTATACCTACTATATGGCAGAAGCACTATTAGATACGGTGCTTGGCAAACTGGCAAAAGAGGGCGAAGCAGCATATGAGGTATTAGAAACCTATAAGGGCAGTGACTTAGAATATAAAGAATACGAGGCGTTATTTGCCTGCACAGCAGAAGCTGTGAAAAAACAGAATAAAAAAGGACATTATGTGACCTGTGACGGTTATGTAACCATGTCAGATGGTACAGGTATTGTTCATATTGCACCTGCTTTTGGTGAAGATGATGCGCAGGTAGGACGTAAGTATGATCTTCCGTTCGTACAGTTTGTAAACGGTAAGGGTGAAATGACCGAGGATACTCCGTATGCCGGACTTTTTGTTAAGAAGGCAGACCCGGAAGTATTAAAGGACTTGGATGCAGAAGGAAAACTGTTTGATGCACCGAAATTTGAACATGAATATCCACACTGCTGGAGATGTGACACTCCGCTTATTTATTATGCAAGAGAATCCTGGTACATCAAGGAAACGGCTGTTAAGGATGACTTAATCCGCAATAATAATACCGTAAACTGGATTCCGGAATCTATCGGTAAGGGACGTTTCGGAAACTGGTTGGAAAATATTCAGGACTGGGCAATTTCCCGTAACCGTTACTGGGGTACTCCGTTAAATATCTGGGAATGTGAATGCGGTCATCAGGAATGTATCGGAAGCCGCGCAGAGCTGGCTGAGAGAAACGGTAACCCGGATGCAGCAAAGGTAGAACTTCACAGACCATATATTGATGAAGTAACCATGGTATGTCCGGACTGTGGTAAGGTAATGCACCGTGTACCGGAGGTACTTGACTGCTGGTTTGACTCAGGAGCAATGCCGTTTGCACAGCATCACTATCCATTTGAAAATAAAGAAGTGTTTGAGAAACAGTTCCCGGCACAGTTTATTTCTGAAGCAGTAGACCAGACACGAGGGTGGTTTCATTCCTTAATGGCAGAGTCTACCCTGTTATTCAATAAGGCTCCTTATGAGAACGTCATTGTTTTAGGACACGTACAGGATGAAAACGGACAGAAGATGTCGAAATCAAAAGGAAATGCAGTCGATCCGTTCGAAGCATTAGAGACCTATGGCGCAGATGCAATCCGTTGGTATTTCTATATCAATAGTGCACCATGGCTGCCAAATCGTTTCCACGGAAAAGCAGTACAGGAAGGACAGCGTAAATTCTTAAGCACCTTATGGAATACCTATGCATTTTTTGTTTTGTATGCGAATATTGATGATTTTGATGCAACAAAATATACGTTGGAATATGATAAATTATCCGTTATGGATAAATGGCTGTTATCGAAACTGAATACGGTTGTAAAAGCAGTAGATAACCACCTTGGAAACTATCGGATTCCGGAAGCTGCAAGAGCATTGGATGAATTCGTAGATGATATGAGTAACTGGTATGTCAGACGTTCCCGTGAACGTTTCTGGGCAAAGGGCATGGAACAGGATAAGATTAATGCTTATATGACACTTTATACCGCATTAGTTACGATTTCAAAATGTGCAGCACCGATGGTTCCGTTTATGACGGAAGATATTTATCGTAATCTGGTATGCTCGATTGATCAGACTGCACCGGAAAGCATTCATTTATGTGACTTCCCGGTTGCAAATGAAAGCTATATTGATGCCGAATTAGAGAAAAACATGGATGCAGTCCTAAAGATTGTTGTGATGGGCCGTGCATGCCGTAATGCAGCAAATATCAAGAACCGTCAGCCAATCGGCAATATGTTTGTAAAAGCGCCTGAGGTATTACCGGAATTCTTCACCGAGATTATTGAGGACGAATTAAATGTAAAGAAAGTAACCTTCAGCGACGATGTAAGTGCATATACAAGCTACACCTTTAAGCCGCAGCTTCGTACCGTAGGACCAAAATATGGAAAGTTCTTAGGTCAGATTCAAAAAGCTCTTAGCGAACTGGATGGCAATGCAGCTATGGCAGAATTAAAGGCAAACGGTGTACTTTCTCTTCCAAGTGTGAGCGAAGAAGTGAAGCTTGCAGAAGAAGATTTACTCATTACCATGACTCAGATGGAAGGTTATGTAACAGAGGGCGATAATACCGTTACTGTTGTACTTGATACCAACCTGACCGAAGAATTATTGGAAGAAGGCTTTGTACGTGAAATTATCAGTAAGATTCAGACGATGCGTAAGGAAGCTGGCTTTGAGGTCATGGATAAGATTGTCATCTACTTTAAGGCAGATAACAAAGTAGCAGATATTTTTGCAAAGTATGGCGAGACGATTAAAGGCGATGTACTTGGCTTAGATATTATTTCTGATAACATGGATGGACATCAGAAAGAGTGGAACATCAATGGAGAGACAGTGCTCCTTGGTGTAAAACGTGAGAACTAAAAGAAAAAGGGATTTTTGGAGGCAGTATGAAAAAAACAGAGTTTACTAAGAAGGAATTTATTGCAAAAATTGAAGATGGTGTTCGTTTTCTATATAGAAAAGAATTAGCAGAAGCAAGCCAGCAGGAAATATTTCAAACCGTTTCAAGTTTTGTAAAAGACATTGTTATGGATGACTGGATTGCCACACAGAAGGCATTTGACAAACAGGATCCAAAGATTTTGTACTATATGTCCATGGAATTTCTGATGGGTCGTGCATTGGGTAATAACTTAATTAACATGAAGGCTTACAAGGAAGTAAAAGAAGCCTTGGAAGAAATTGGATTAAATCTTGATGTGATCGAAGATCAGGAGCCGGATCCGGCACTTGGAAATGGTGGTCTTGGACGTCTGGCTGCCTGCTTTATGGAGTCCTTGGCGACCTTAGGGTATGCAGCATATGGCTGTGGTATTCGTTACCGTTACGGAATGTTTAAACAGCAGATTTCCGATGGATTCCAGATTGAAGTACCGGATAACTGGTTAAAAAACGGATATCCGTTTGAACTGCGCAGATCTGAATATACCTATGAAGTAAAATTTGGCGGAAGTGTTCGTCAGACATCCGATGAATATGGCAATGCGAAATGGGTACATGAGAATTATCAGTCTGTTATGGCAGTTCCTTATGATATGCCAATCGTAGGATACGGCAACCACATGATAAATACCTTAATGATCTGGGATGCAGAACCGGTAAAAGGATTCGCCTTAGACTCTTTTGATAAGGGTGATTACGATAAGGCAGTAGAAGAAGAAAACCTTGCACGTAACCTCGTGGAAGTACTGTATCCAAACGATAATCACAGAAAAGGAAAAGAACTTCGTTTAAAACAGCAGTATTTCTTTGTATCTGCAAGCTTACAGCGTGCAATCGCAAGATACAAAAAGCACCATGATGACATTCACAAGCTTCCGGAAAAAGTAACCTTCCAGATGAATGATACCCATCCGACCGTAGCGGTTGCGGAACTTATGCGTATTTTAGTGGATGAGGAAGGCTTAAGCTGGGAGGAAGCATGGGATATCACAACCCGTTCCTGTGCATATACCAATCATACCATTATGGCAGAAGCATTGGAAAAATGGCCAATTGAAATCTTTAAGACCTTATTGCCGCGTGTATACCAGATTGTAGAGGAAATTGCGCGTAGATTTGAAAACCAGATACGTGAAAGATATCCATGGAATGAAGAAAAGGTGAAAAAGATGGCTATCCTTTACGATGGTCAGGTTCGCATGGCAAATATGGCGATTGCAGCCGGCTATTCTGTCAATGGTGTTGCAAGACTTCATACAGAAATTTTAAAGAACGAGCAGTTAAAAGATTTTTATGAAATGATGCCGGAGAAGTTTAACAATAAGACAAACGGTATTACACAGAGACGTTTCTTACTGCACGGGAATCCACTGCTTGCCGACTGGGTAACAAAACGTGTGGGAGATGGCTGGATTACAGACCTTTCACAGCTTTCTAAGCTGAAAAAATATGCAGACGATAAAAAAGCGCAGGAAGAATTCCGAAAGATTAAATACGCTAACAAGGTACGTCTTGCAAAATACATCAAAGAGCATAATGGCATCGATGTAGATCCGAATTCTATTTTCGATGTTCAGGTAAAACGTCTCCACGAGTACAAACGTCAGCTTTTAAACATTTTACATGTGATGTATTTGTATAATAACTTAAAAGCCAATCCGGGTATGGATTTTGTCCCAAGAACCTTTATTTTTGGAGCAAAGGCAGCAGCCGGTTATCGAAATGCAAAATTAACCATTAAGTTAATTAACAGCGTTGCTGATGTGATTAATAATGACAGTAGCATCGGTGGTAAGATTAAAGTGGTATTCATTGAGGATTACAAGGTATCCAATGCAGAATGGATTTTTGCAGCAGCAGATGTCAGCGAACAGATTTCTACCGCATCGAAGGAAGCATCCGGAACCGGTAATATGAAGTTTATGCTAAATGGTGCAATCACGATTGGTACCATGGATGGCGCAAATGTAGAAATGTATGAAGAAGTAGGACCGGAGAATATGGTGATTTTCGGTATGAGCTCTGACGAAGTAATCGAGCATGAGCACAAACGGGATTACAATCCAATGGAAATCTTCAATCATGATGAGGCAATCCGCCGTGTATTAACACAGATGATTGATGGAACTTATGCTCCTGGTGACCATGAGCTATTCCGTGTACTTTATAATTCTTTATTAAATACACAGTCATCCCAGTATGCGGACACCTACTTCATCTTAAAAGACTTCCGTTCCTATGCAGCAGCACAGGAGAAGATTATGAATCTTTACAAAGACGAGGCTTCCTGGGCAAAGAGTGCAATCTTAAACATTGCATGCTCCGGTAAATTCTCATCTGACAGAACCATACAGGAATATGTGGATGATATCTGGAAGCTTGATAAAGTAACAGTGAAATAGGATTTACTTTTTAAAAATATGTGTTATAATGTCGGAAAGGCAGGTTGAAAAACCTCCTTTTCCGGCATTTTTTCTATAGAAATATCTTTTCATTCTAAGCGGATTTAGGAAGCGCTTGGAATGTCACAGGTCAAAGTAATCTGACGAAAATTCCTGATTCGAATCATTTAAGGAAAGAAGGAAAGACATGCTTAAAACGGGGACAATGATTGGGGGAAAATATGAAATATTAAAGTTAATCGGCAAGGGTGGTATGTCTCATGTGTATTTAGTCATGGACCGGGAAGGTAAGAAATATGCAATGAAGGAGATTGAGAAGAAGGAAAACGCCTTTCATAGTGCGATGGCAGAAGTGAAGGTACTAAAGAAGCTCGACCATCCTCTTCTACCGCAGATTGAGCTTATCATCGATCAGACGGATGTATTTTATGTCGTCATGGATTACATAGAAGGACAACCGTTAAGCAGTATTCTTAAGGAAAAAGGAGCGAGGCCGCAGAAAGAGGTAATCCGGTGGGCAAAGGACTTGTGCAGAGTACTCCACTACTTACATACGCAGAAACCGCCGATTATCTATCGTGATATGAAACCCGCAAATATTATGCTTCTGCCGGATGGAAATATAAAACTGATTGACTTTGGTATTGCACGCGAGTATAAAGAACAACATTTAGAAGATACGGTATGTCTGGGCACAAGGGGATATGCTGCACCGGAACAATTTTTCGGAAAAGGTCAGACCGATAGAAGGACTGATATCTATGGCATGGGAGCGACACTTTATCATTTGCTTACCGGAGATCCCCCGGGAAATCCGCCATACAGGCTGCCTTCCATCGGAGATTGCAGAGCGGATGTATCGGGCAGACTTGAGAAAATTATCCGGAAGTGTACACAGATAAATCCCGAAGACCGATATCAGTCCTGCATGGAACTTTTAGAGGACTTGAATAACTGTGAAAAAACAGAAAAAAAGAGAAAAAACCATCCACATGGTATAGCAAAAATGATATTGTTATTGCTGGCTGCGCTGATTTGGTATTTTGTGCTACGTGGAGTAGAAGGTTCAGGCTTTTGGGATAAAACAGAGCAAATACCGGCTCAGATTGCAGTAGGAATACGAATGGTGCAGTATTTAAGAGAAAACATGGACTATGTTGTTTCCTATGGTAAGTATTGTGCGGCAGCATTCATATGTGGAGCTATTACAAACATCATTTTGCTTTACCTAAAACGGGATTGACATTGTTACTCTTTAAATACGTTTCTTCAAAAAATTTACGACTTTTTCAATCTTTAAAGGTGTTCCCTGAATTTCCTGCACCCGCAAGCGGTTTTCTTCACTAAACCCTACTAAAATATCGTGATTGGCTTCGGAAAGATAATCCATAATACCATCGATATTAGACTTAATATTCTTTGGACACTGTACATACAGGTATTTCCTTGCAGTAATGTGCAGTGTGTAGGAGATACTAAAGTGATACCATAAGAATTTGTGCAAGGTAGAGTATTTGTAAATCCATATAATTTCCTTAATAGGAATTATTGCATTTCCGTAAATGGAAGTCAGAATAAAAAAATGTTCGGTGATAAAAATATCTTCGGTTGCTAACTGTGGGAGTGTAGCCAATTCTTCTTCTGCCTGCTCCAACAGCTCTTTGGCATTGCCATAGAGACCGAGGTCCTGACATGTTGGCGAGAGTTGCGGCCAACAAATAAAGGCAAGCGATAAAATAATAGAAATCAATGCATAACCGCCGGAAACAAGGATAAATAATAAAAGTAGCGAATTCCCAATTGGGCTGTAGTCAGGTTCACTTAAATAATAAGGTGAGACTTTACTTTTAATACCATTGTCAGTCCATTCCAAATCCTTTGCAATGTTATCAAGAAGAAGATAAAACGTGTCGCCGCCTTTTAGCAGTTCTGCTGAGAAGGTAATTTTGGATATCGTAGGTAGCCCTTCCTCACAGGATTTTGGTGAAAGAAGAACAATAAAACATTCCTCATTGCGGACGGTGTAGTAATAGTAACCTGTTGTGTTTCCTAAAAACGTTCTGGTATAGCCGGTAAAATGTAAATCCGTCAACGTGGCACTGACGTATTTTTCATCATTGCGGTATGCACTGTCTAATGTGGCATCCGCGGTGAGGGTATCAGGAAAGAATAAATCACCAAGTGAAAGGAAAAACCACAGACCTAATAACAGTATCAGATATACAATAGGAGAAAACAATCTGCGTTTATAATATGCTTTTATATTCCGTGAAATGTAATGGTCATAATTTTCCTGCATTCAAATAAACCATGCCTTTCTGTAAACTGCAAGTTAAGTATAATGGTTCGAAAAAAAATAATCAAGCAGACAATGGGTGAAACTTGCTTTTCTTTAGGAAAATTGGTACACTTGCCTATAGAGTAAGGTCATGTCGGCAAGGACGCCAAAAGACAGAACCAATACTTATTAATTATGCGAAAAAGCAGGCGGTGAATCGTGGAAGCATATACAAGTTTTGCACAGGTTTATGATCTGTTTATGGACAATGTGCCTTATGATGAGTGGAGTGAATATGTAATATCCCTTCTTGTGGAAGCTGGAATTAAGGATGGGCTGGTGGCAGACCTTGGCTGTGGTACAGGAAAGATGACGAGACTGCTTTCGAAAGCCGGTTACGACATGATTGGAATTGATAATTCGGAAGAAATGTTAGAGATTGCCAGAGAGCATCAATATGAAGATGCCGGCGAGGCATCAGACGATTCCCCAGAAGATGACAGCATCCTTTACCTCTTACAGGACATGCGGGAGTTTGAACTTTATGGAACCGTTCGTGCAGTCATCAGTATCTGCGATTCCATGAATTATCTTTTAGAGGAAGAGGAGCTGCTTGCCGTATTTAAATTGGTGAATAATTATCTGGACCCGGGGGGATTATTTATTTTTGATTTAAATACCAGATACAAATACGAAACGCTTTTAGGGGAGACGACCATTAGTGAAAACCGTGAAGAAGGTAGTTTTATCTGGGATAATTATTTCGATGAAGAAGATGGCATCAATCAGTATGATTTAACACTTTTCATCCGGGAAGAGGGAGATTTGTACAGAAAATATGAAGAAACCCATTTCCAGAAGGTGTATGAGTTAGAGACAGTAAAACGTTTGCTAAAGGAAGCCGGTCTTATGTTTGTGGCAGCCTATGACGCCTTTACCAGAGAGCCGGTAAGGGAGGATAGCGAACGGATTTATATTATAGCGAGAGAACAGGAGAAAAACATAGCATGAACGATTACATTGTAAGAGCAACGGCAGCAGACAGTTCCATCCGGGCCTTTGCCATTACTTCTAAAAATATGGTAGAAGAGGCGAGAGAACATCATCATACAACACCGGTGATAACGGCAGCCCTTGGGCGGTTATTATCAGCTGCTTCTATGATGGGCAGTATGATGAAGGGAGAAAAGGACTTGCTTACCATTCAGATTCAGTGCAGCGGCCCTGCGCAGGGACTGACGGTAACGGCAGACTCTGCCGGACATGTGAAAGGATTTCCAAAGGTTTCCGATGTCGTACTGCCACCCAATGCACTGGGAAAACTGGATGTAGGCGGGGCACTCGGACTTGGTGTGATGAGTGTAATTAAGGATATGGGGTTAAAAGAGCCTTATGTGGGACAGACTGTATTACAGACGGGTGAAATTGCAGAGGATTTGACTTATTATTTTGCAACTTCCGAACAGATTCCTTCGGCAGTGGGACTTGGTGTGTTAGTGGAAAAAGACAGCTCCGTAAAGCAGGCCGGAGGTTTTATCATCCAGCTGATGCCTTTTACACCGGATGATATCATTGAGAAACTGGAGAAAAAAATCGGTGAGATTAAATCCGTGACGGAAATGTTGGAGGATGGAAATACACCGGAGGAAATCTTAGAGATTATTTTAGGAGAGTTTGGGTTAGAAATTACAGATACCATGCCGGCGGCATTCCGCTGTGACTGCTCTAAGGAGCGTGTATCCAGAGCAATTGCAACTTTAAGCCGAAAAGATTTGGACGATATTATTAACGATGGTGAGTCGATTGAAGTAAAATGCCAGTTCTGTAACCGGGCATATCAGTTTTCCATTGAAGACTTAAAGGAGATGAGAAAATAGTGAAACACGGATTTATAAAGGTAGCGGCAGTAACACCGAAAATTGTAGTGGCAGACCCTTCTTATAATACAGATCTTATTTGTGACTGCATTGCCAAAGCGGCAGCGGGAGGCGCAAAAATCATTGCCCTTCCGGAACTTTGTATCACCGGTTATACCTGTGGCGACCTTTTCTTACAGGAAAAGCTGCTCTCTGAGGCAAAGAATGCACTTTTAAAAATTGCAGGTTTTACAAGCGATATGGATTGCCTGATTTTTGTTGGACTTCCATATGTATATCATGGAAAATTATATAATGTGGCAGCAGCAGTTTCAAAGGGAAAGATTCTTGGATTGGTGCCCAAAAGTTATATTCCGACCTACAACGAATTTTATGAGGGGCGTCATTTCACAAAGGGAATGCAGGAAGTCGTTGAGGTGGCGTTTGCAGAAGGTGTTACGGTGCCAATGGGAACAAAACTACTGTTTTCCTGCAGCGAACTGCCGGAACTTAAGGTGGGTGTGGAAATCTGTGAGGATTTGTGGAGTCCAATGCCACCAAGCATTTTGCATGCATTAAACGGTGCCAGCATCATCGTGAATTTATCAGCATCCAATGAGACGACAGGAAAAGATACCTATCGCAAGAGTCTCGTAAGCGGGCAGTCTGCAAGACTGCTTTGCGGTTATATATATGCCAGTGCCGGAGACGGAGAATCAACGCAGGATGTGGTTTACTCCGCCCATAATCTGATTGCAGAAAACGGAAAGGTTCTGGCAGAAGCAGAGCGTTTTAAAAATGAGACAATCTATTCAGAAATTGATGTATTTCGTTTAGAGATGGAACGACGCAGAATGTCTACCTTTGAGACGAGATTCGATGGATACAAAGAGATTCCATTTTCCCTTAAAGTAACAGAAACGAAGCTTACCCGAGTCATTGAGACGATGCCATTCGTTCCAAAGGGTGAGCAGGATAGAAAAAAACGTTGCGAAGAGATCTTTAACATGCAGGCGATGGGACTAAAAAAACGTTTGGAGCATGCCCATTGCAAATCCGCAGTCATTGGCATTTCTGGCGGCTTAGATTCGACACTGGCATTGCTCGTAACGGTGCGGGCTTTTGATTTGCTTGGAATGTCACACGAGAATATTAAGGCAGTTACTATGCCGGGATTTGGTACGACGGATCGCACTTACGAGAATGCTGTAAAATTGATTCATTCTTTAGGCGCAGATTTTCATGAGATTTCTATTAAAGAAGCTGTGAAGGTGCATTTTGAGGATATCGGACATGATATGAATGTGCATGATGTGACTTATGAAAACAGCCAGGCGAGAGAACGGACTCAGATACTGATGGACCTTGCGAATAAAACAGGCGGTATGGTAATCGGAACAGGGGATTTGTCGGAGCTTGCTTTAGGCTGGGCAACTTATAATGGCGATCATATGTCAATGTATGCGGTCAACAGTTCTGTACCGAAGACTTTAGTGCGTCACCTTGTGCGTTATTATGCAGATACCTGTGGAGACAAAGCTTTAGAAGCCGTCTTATTAGACGTGTTGGATACTCCGGTGTCGCCGGAGCTTCTGCCGCCTGAGGATGGTAAGATATCGCAGAAGACAGAAGATTTAGTGGGACCGTATGAACTTCACGATTTTTTCCTTTATCATATGCTGCGTCTTGGCTACGGACCGGAGAAAATCTATCGTCTGGCTCGATATGCTTTTGCAGGTGCTTACGATGATGAGACCATTTTAAAATGGCTTAGGAATTTCTATCGCAGATTTTTCAGCCAGCAGTTTAAACGTTCCTGCCTGCCGGACGGACCGAAGGTCGGTAGCGTTGCGGTGTCACCGAGAGGCGATTTGCGTATGCCTTCGGATGCCAGTGCGCGGATTTGGTTGAAGGAGCTGGAAGAGATAGAAACTAGAATGAATAAGTAGGTAGTAAAGAAACTCGTGGAAATGGCAAATAAATGCAAATGAATGCACGTAACTGTGGGGAAATGTCCACTGCAAACGTAGAAAACGGATGGATGGGTAAAAATAACTCTTAACAGACAATTTTCCCCAAGATAATCAATTCCCCATAAGATTTTCGGAAAAATGATTCTGAAATTTTCTAAAATGACTAGTTTTTTGCAACATATCCCCAGATATTGAAAAAAGCTGGGGATATGAGCATTTAATATGCAGATTCTAGACAATTTTTTGAGAATATGGTTTACATAACTACAATAATGGACTTGGGTTGGGGATTTTTTATTATTTGGTGGCTATTTTCCCCACAAAGTGCCAGACGAAAGAGGAGAAAGCAGTTTTATGCTTTTATAACCAATATCAACTTAATAAAGGAGGAGTTATTTACGATTTATGAACAAATGCTGGTCAGGCGACAATGGCTGGAAGAAAAAATCAAATCTATTGAAACACAGCTAACAACATTTCCGAAAGGAAAAATCAGCTGTACTCGCAACGGAAACTACACAAAATGGTACCAAAGCGATGGACACACTTCCACTTATCTTCCCAAAAAAGAACGAAAATTAGCAGAACAATTAGCAATGAAAGGATACTTATCACTTCTATTAGAAGATTTGCGCAATGAGAAAAAAGCAATTGACCTATATGTGCAACAATATGATTCGCATGTAGGACAGGCAGAACGTTTCCTGCAAGAAAATGCTGATTTTCGAGAATTGCTATCCACTTATTCGTACTATGATTTGAAAACATCACTACAGACTTCAAAGTCCCTTGAACAGGACATACAAGAATGGCTAAATACTCCCTATCGAAAAAATCCATATTTCCCTGAACAGCTTACACATAAAACGCTTAGTGATTATTGTGTACGTTCGAAGTCGGAGGCAATAATAGATATGGCATTGCGTATGAAGCAGATTCCGTTTCGTTATGAATGTGAATTGACATTAGGAGAAACGATTGTCTATCCGGATTTTACTGTCAAACATCCGAAAACCGGGCAAATCTATTATTGGGAACATTTTGGACGCATGGATGATTCTGCCTACTATCATAAAGCTTATCATAAATTACAACTCTATACGATGCACGAGATTGTGCCAAGTATTCAATTAATCACCACCTATGAAACAAAAAAGCATCCACTTAGTGTAGAAACAGTTGATGATATCATTAATAAATATTTTTGTTGACAAATAATATTATATGACATATAGTATTACTAGATAAATAATATTATAGAAATATAGATATTATAAAATCAATAATAGAAAGTACGATCTGAGAACTTTCTACTAACATGAATAAGAAAAGGAGTGATTGCATGGTTTTTAATACAGGAGCGACGCTACTGGATGCGATTGTTCTTGCGGTTGTCTCGAAGGAAGAGGAAGGGACATATGGGTATAAAATTACGCAGGATGTGAGGCGTGCGATAGAGGTATCCGAGTCAACACTCTATCCTGTACTCAGGCGATTGCAGAAGGATGGATATCTGATTGTATATGACAGAGAATGCGGCGGAAGAAACCGGCGGTATTATCAGATTACAGAAGCCGGTAATGAGAAGCTTGCGATGTATCGAAGTGAATGGGAGGAATATTCCTCCAACATTACGGCTTTATTTGAAGGAAAGGCATAGGGATAGAGGATGAGGAAAGAAGAGTTTTTAGAACAATTGGAAATGTTACTTGCCGATATCTCAGCAGAAGAGCGTGCTGAGGCGATGGCATTTTACCGCAGTTATTTTGAAGATGCGGGAATGGGAAATGAAGAAAAAATACTGGCAGAATTAGAATCGCCGGAAAAAGTGGCAGAGATTATTAAGAGGGACCTGGGCATGGTATGTACGACAGAGGTGAATGCTGATGACGTGAACAGTGAAAATTGCACTGAGAGTGCACAGGGAACCACCTACGGGACTTACGCTGACAGCGAAGAAGCAAAGCGGGAAAATGAGCGAAAGAACACTATCATTCTGGTACTGGTCATTGTCCTTGGAGTTCTTACCAGCCCGGCATGGCTTGGAATTCTTACAGGATTAATTGGTACAATCTTTGGACTTTCCGTTGCACTTATTGCAATCACCTTTGCGATGTTTGTAGTAGGAATCGCATTTGTTGGAGCCGGTCTTACGATGCTTGTGAGTGTATCAGCATTGGCAGGAATTGCATTTATAGGAGCAGGCCTTTTTGTGCTGGCACTTGCAGTACTGCTTTTGCTAGCAGACATAGAGATATTTGGAAGATTCCTGCCATGGGTGTGCAAAGGAATTTACCGACTTTGCAAAAAACCTTTTGAAAAGAAGAAGGAGGCTTAAGGCAGTATGAAAAAAATGACAAAAATAATGTTAACAATCGCAGCAGTTTTGGCTACTGTCGGTTTGGCACTTATGATAGCAGCAAGTATGATGGGCGGAGGAATTTCACAGATTTATAAGATGGCTAGAAACGGAGAACTCAACTTCGGCGACTGGCACTTTGAGGATGGTTTTTATTTTTCACCCCATATTGGAATTACAGAATTAGCCAGAGGCAATGAAAGCTGTGAAAATACTTATGGCGATGAAATAAAGCACCTTAAAATCGAAACAGACCTTGCAGATATTACTATCAAGACGGAAAATGTTGAGAAATTAACCGTCAGAATGGAAAAAGGATACCTGCGCTACTATGAGGAAGAAGTAGAGGATACCGACACCTTAGAGATAAGCTATGAGACGAATTCTCATAACTTTAAAGAGGGTCCGGATATCTCAATCTATATTCCTGAAAGCTGGGAAATGAAGACGATTACCGTAGAAAATGCGATGGGTGATATCGTGCTGGCAGATCTGACAAAAGGATGCACACGAGTAAATTTGTATACTGCCATGGGAGATATCAAAACGAACCGCTGTCGCATTGATGGAGCATACGATGCACATACCGCAATGGGAAATGTTACAGTAGATGATGGATATTTCAAAGGTGCAAGCTTAGATTCCAACATGGGAAATGTCGAATTCTATGGAGTGACAGAAGGTGACCTTACCTTGACCACCTCTATGGGTGATGCAATAGCAGAAATAGAGGGAAATGAAAAGGATTATAATG
The DNA here is from genome assembly GCA_945787015.1 of uncultured Roseburia sp. Lineage (GTDB taxonomy): Bacteria > Bacillota > Clostridia > Lachnospirales > Lachnospiraceae > Roseburia. The sequence continues at coordinate 54,573 of CALZGM010000016.1, read as the reverse complement.
TAGACATTTCAACAAGTATGGGAAGTGTATATTATAATAAGGAAAAACACCATAATGATATGCAGGGATCCTATTGCCGTGATAGTGAGCATGCAAAAGCGGACATTTACTTAAACAGCTCCATGGGTGATGTAAAATTGACAATTGAAGAATAAAAAAAGACATAGACCATATCCGTTATTGACTTTTAGGCGAATATGGTCTAATATTTTATTCAAAGTATAGAAAAATGGGACAAGAAAATGATAATAGACATCCATAACCATACCTTGTTTGGGGTAGATGACGGTGCTCAAAGCATGGACGAGTCCGTAGAGATGCTGGTTGCTGCGAGGGAGCAGGATATCAGAAAGATAATCCTTACACCACATTACAGACGAGGCATGTTTTCCTATCCACTTGAAAAAATAAAAGAAAACTTCGAGAAGCTAAAGGTAGAGGCAGCCGGACTTGATATTGAGTTATATTTAGGCTGCGAATACCATGTAAATAGTGAGATTGTCGAACATGTACAATCGGGAAGATGCTTGACATTAGGGGGGAGCGATTATATTCTGACAGAATATTCTTATCAAACGGAATATTCTGCGATGGTAGAATATACGAACCGCCTGTTTTCTTGTGGTTATATCCCGGTAATTGCACATGTGGAGCGTTATCAGTGTATGCAAAAGAAACCTGTGTTGTGTGCAGAATTAGCCAACAAAGGGGCGTTAATTCAGATAAATGCCGACAGCGTTTTGGGACGAGCCGGTTTTTCGGCAAAGCAGTTTTGTAAAAAAGTGCTAAAAAATGGCTGGGTGGATATTGTTGCCAGCGACGCACATAATCTGACAGACCGTGCATGCAATCTTAAGGAGTGCAGGGCTTATATAGAAAAAAAATATGGCAGCGAATACGCAAAGCTGCTGTTTTGTGACAACCCAATGCGGATTTTAGAGAACAGATAAAGGAGAGCGAAATGAACGAAAATTATAAAGAGGATGAAATAGAAATTGATTTAGGGGCACTGCTCTTTGAACTCTTAAATCATTGGAAGATGATATTACTCTCTACGGTTCTGGTGGGAGTGATTGCTTTTGTTATCAGTGTATTTCTTATTACACCGCTGTATGAGTCAACCTCTGAATTATATGTATTATCCAAAAGTACTTCCATTACCAGTCTTGCAGATATCCAGATGGGATCAAACTTGACCAACGACTATATGGTAGTCGTAAAAGGGAGACCTGTATTAGAGCAGGTTGTCCAAAATTTACAGATAGAAGAAACTTATCGAAGTTTAAGCGAAAAGGTGACACTCAATAATCCTACCAATTCCCGTATTTTGGAAATTACTGTGACAGATCCGGATCCAAATCGGGCAAAACTGATAACCGATGAGATTGCAACAGTTGCATCGAACTTTATTTCTGTAAAAATGGATCAGGATCCTCCAACCATCATTTCCTATGGTTATGCAGATGAAAAACCGGTGAGCCCAAGTGTGTTAAAAAATACAGCAATCGGCGGCTTACTTGGGGCATTTTTGGCAATGGGAATCGTAGTTCTTACATACTTATTAAATGATACGATTACAAATGCAGAGGATGTTGAGAGAAAGCTTGGCTTGAACCTTCTTGGAACACTTCCGTTTGAAGAATCAGAGGAAGATTTGGTGACCAAGAATTCCAAAAAGAAGAATACGCAAAAGAAAAGCAAGTCACAGAAAAACAAGCCGCGGAGAAAGAGCGCGTAAGAGGAGCAAAAGATGGAAACAGTAGAACTTAGAAATATAAATGACCATAGTTATGCGAGAAAAGAGTCTCTCCGCGCACTCAAGACAAACCTGCAGTTCTGCGGAGATGATGTGAAGACAATTGTTTTTACCAGTTCACTGCCGGACGAAGGTAAGAGCACCGTTGTATTTGACCTTGCACGTTCTCTTACTGAGTCAGGAAAGAGCGTCTTGTTAATCGATAGCGATATTCGTAAATCCGTCTTGGTGGGACGTTTGCGTGCAAAGTCAGAAGATAATAGAGAAATACGCGGATTATCTCATTATTTGTCAGGACAGAGCAAGTTATCGGATGTTTTATATGCAACACAGATACCAAAGCTGATGATGATCTTTGCAGGTCCGTCTGTTCCGAATCCGACAGAAATTTTGGAAAAGAAATATTTTGATGAATTGTTGGAATTTGCAAAAAAACAGTTTGATTACATCCTTATTGATAGTGCTCCGATTGGTGCGGCAATCGATGCTGCTGTTATTGCAAAAAAATGTGATGGGGCAGTCATTGTTATCGGTCAGGGTGAGGTTAACAGCAGACTGATTCTTAGCGTCAAAAAACAGCTGGAGGCATCCGGAGTGCGGATATTGGGCGCAATTCTTAACAAAGTTAAGATGGAAAGCAGCCATTATGGCAAATATTATGGTAAGTACTATGGCAAGTACTACGGCAGCTATTACGGTAACTATTACAAGAAGAGTGATGAGGACTAAGCATGAAATCGGAAAGAGGTCTTATACATCTGCTGATAGCGGGTGAAATTGTTGTACTGATTCTTATGATTCTGCTTGGATTGGTAAAGCAAATCAAGGGATCAGAAGAACCGGAAAATTATATGGTAAGTACACAAAACAATCTAATTGAGACGACTTCGACTGATACAGGTGAGACCGAGGCTGCAACCGACACGGAGGAACCGGCGGGTATATTCTCAGAGGAGATAGAAGCACTGCTAGCTGAAATGACAACAGAGCAGAAGGTAGCACAGTTATTTTTCGTGTCACCGGAAGCGTTGACCGGCAAGAACCGGGTGACCATCGCCGGGGAAGGAACACGTAGTGCCCTAGCTGATTATCCGGTGGGTGGTTTCCTCTATGCAAGGACCAATTATAGAAGTCAGGAACAGATGATGGAGCTGCTAAACGGCGCACAGACTATGAGTTATGAACAAAGTGGCCGATATCTATTTACCGGAGTACTTTTAGAAACAGAAGAAGAAACGGTTCTTGTTACAGGGCAAAACGGTGATGAAGAACTGCTGGCGCAGTTTGTCGGTGCAAATGAAGCAGTAGAAGACGCGGACCTAGAAGCGCTTATGCAGATTTCGCTGAGCGAAGAGGCAGAACAGTTTGACGTAGAACAAATCGAAGCCCCTCTTGCCTGCTACCTTGTGGGAGAAGAAATTCCGCTTGCCGTGGTTGCGATACAAAACGGAGCAGATATGCTCTGCGTAACAGAACACTTTACAGAGGTGTATGATTCAGTCCTTGCTGCCGCTATGACACAGGCAATTCCGGAAGAAGTTATCGACCGGGCAGTAGGGCGTATTTTAACAGAAAAGACAGAACATGGAAGATAAGAAAAAAATTAGTTTTAATATATTATTAGGTGTACTTCTACTGGCATTCATCGTAACACTGGCGATTGTGCTTATAATGTGGAAGGGAAAAGAAAAAAAGCCTGCTGACGGCGACTTGACTGGACAGACACAAGGCACTACTACTGTTGAAAAATGGCAGGAGGGTGATGTCAGCTATAATGGGAAAAAATACCGCTACAATTCTTCGATAAAGGCCTATTTATTTATGGGTATTGATAAATCAGGAACGGTGGATGAGTCCTCAAACGGATTAACCGGCGGACAGTCGGATGCGATGTTTCTTCTTGTGACAAATCAAAGAGAGGAAACACTCTCTGTGATATCAATTCATCGCAATACAATGACGATGGTGGATGTCTATGATTTGTTGGATAACTGTGTAGAACAGAAGGAAATGCAGATTTGCTTACAGCATGCGTATGGAGATGGGGCTAGAAGCAGCTGTCTTCGCTCCGTGGATGCTGTTTCACGACTTTTTTATAATATACCGATTAGCGGGTATCTGTCCTTAAATATGGATGGAATTCCGATTTTAAACGATGCATTAGGCGGTGTAACGGTTGAAGTCATGGATGACCTTACCAATGCATCTCTTGGTGTTGACTTAAAGAAAGGTGAAACCGTTACCTTAAATGGAAACGAAGCATATGTCTATATACGTTCCAGAGACACTAACGAGTTTGACAGTGCCAGCAGACGTTTAGAGCGTCAGAACCAGTATCTGCTTTCTTTATTTAAAAAGGTACAACATACTGCGCTGGCAAGTGAATCTTCTATCTTAAAGATTCACGAGCAGATCAAAGATTATCTTGTAACCAGTATTGATTTTGTAAAACTGGCAGAGGATGCATCCGAATATGGTTTCGATGAGTCAAGAATGTACAATGTTCCCGGCGAGACTGTTATGGGTGAGATTTACGAAGAGTATTATGTCGATGAGGATGCACTCTATGAAATGATACTGGACATCTTTTACGAGGAAGTTGTAGAATAAAGAAAAGGTATTAGATTTCGATTCTGCAGTAATAGCAGCATCGGGATTTGATATAAACCACATGTAAATACGAAAGAAAGGAGGAATGATTCCAATGAAAAGAAAAATCGCAGCATTATTAGCAACCGTTTTAGTAATGACTATGGGTGCTACAACTGTATTTGCAGCTGTAAGCCCAACAATGGACGAAAAGGTTAATGCACCTGTTGAAAGTACCGCTACAGATAAAGACGGTAAGGAAGTTGTAGTTACTCCTGCAGTAGTTACTGATACAGCAGCTACATCAACAGCTACTGAAGCAGCAAAGACAGAAGTAAATAAAGTTGCAAATGTAGAAACTGCAAAAGTAGCAGCACTTACTGAAATTACAGTTACTGGTACACCAGCTAGTGAAACAAACCCTATCACTATTGTAATGTCAGTTGATGGCGTAAAGGCTGGTGACAATGTAATGGTTCTTAACTATCATGATGGTGGATGGAAGACAGATTCTGTAAAGAATGCAAAAGCTATCGCTGATGGTAAAGTAGAAGCTACATTTACACATCTTTCACCGGTTATGGTTATTACCTATACTGTTGCTACAACAACAGTAACACCACCAGCAACAACAACTGATGAAACACCTGCATCTCCAAAGACAGGCGTACTTCCAGTTGCAGCAATCGCAGCAGGTATCTGCTTAGCAGGCGCAGCAGTTTGTGGAAAAAAAGTTAAATTTAACTAATTTGTATTTCCTTTAAAGGATATACAGAAAATCTCTCGCACCTGACTATAGGGGTGCGGGACAAAAGTGTTTTTACGCTTACAAAAACATGTGGTAAATCCGGGTCACGTAAGTGGCCCGGATACTTTAGAAAGAGGAATAAAAATGGAAAAACAAAAAAAGAAAGTATATCAAATTCTCATGGTGGTATTTAGCGTGGGATTTCTTTTTTGTATGGGACTTGTGATTCGCGATTATCTTGTGAAAAAAGAAGCCCAAAAGCAGTATGAAGAACTGGCACAGAATGTTCTGCCAGTGGAATCAGAAACGGAAATCGAAGTAGTGGAAACTGAGACTGAAACGAAAATACCGGATCCTCTTGCAGAGCGCGGAATCGATATTCCGAAGCTGGACTTAGATTGGAATGCGCTAGCTGAGGAAAACGAAGACATTTATGCGTGGATTTATATTCCGGAAACCAAAGTCAATTATCCGGTTCTGCAGCATGAAACGGAAACAGACTATTATCTGGATCATAATTTGGACCATAGTAAGGGGTTGCCGGGAAGTATCTATACACAAAATATAAATGCAAAAGACTTTTCAGACAGAAACACAATCCTTTATGGACATAATATGAAGGATGGTTCCATGTTTAAGACCCTGCACTATTTTGAAGATGGCGAGTTCTTTGCAGAAAATCGCTATATCTATGTATATACACCTGAAAAGGTGCTGGTTTACGAAATTTATGCGGCATGCGAATTTACCAATGCCCATTTACTTTATAAATATGATTTTACAAAAGCGGAAGCTATCGCTTCGTTCATGGAAGATTTGAAAGAGGCCAGAGCGATGAATAACCAAATTCAGGAAGAAATGGAAGTGCCGGAGGATGGACGTCTGATTACCTTATCGACCTGTATTGGAGGAAAGCCGAACAACAGATGGCTGGTAGTGGGTACATTACTGGGAGAAACAAATATCAAGGATTTTGATTAAAATATATTGGAAAAATAAAAACCGCCACGATAGGATATTCTAAAATCATTTAGAACATCACCTGTGGCGGTTTTATGCATAGTTAGTTCTTTTCTAAAGAGTCTATTTTTTGTTCAAGAGATGCAAGTCGCTGATTTAATGTCAGGATTGTATTATTCTGTTGTTCGATCTGGGCACTCTGTTGCTTGATTTGAACACTTTGTTTCTCAACCTGCATTTGCAATTCGTTTTTTTCAGCTCGAAGTGCATCATTTTCCTGCTGTTGTTCTTCCACCATATATTTTACTGTATTTCTGTCTAGTATCCGTAATTCCTCTGAAAACATTCCCATCACCTTTTCTATATTTTGACACATTTGATAAAGGGTTTCATACATAGCTTTAAATTCCGGATATTCTGTGATTAATTCAATGATTTTCTCCGGCCTGTCATCGGACAGGAAGGTAAGCCATGCTTCTAGCGGTGTTTCTATGCTTTTATTGTCCATGTTCTGATGAAAAATGTCAAGAGGAATCATGATGTATTCCTGTAGTAGATTTAATTTTAAACCGGTATTAAATACCTGTTTAGAATAGTGCAAATATTCATTTGGATGCTTTTTAAATTCTTTTGGACTCTTTTCATAGAGGATAAATCTTATTTGAAAGAAAGAAAAAATGTAGTATAATGTTTTTACTATATATTTGGCGGTATATAGTAGTTGTATTAAATTTACCTACAATATAACTGCGGGGGTGCAAAATGTTAAAAGTATATTATGGAGATATGCAAGAGGATAAATTTGTATACAATACTTCGGTTAGATTTGATAACACTTATGAGCCAAAATGGCTTGAAGACACAATGGCTAAGAAGATAATTAAAGATATAGACCATTCAGAGGTAGTAAGCGGAGAATGTATTGAAAGCCCTGTGCTTGGACAAATTCCACCAACAAAATTATCCGGTGGTACAAAAACACTATTGCTAATAATGAATGAGCCAAACACAATATTTAATGCTTCTACCTGTGGGGATAATTGCGCAAAATGGTTATTAGAAATTGGAAAAATAAAAGACATTACCATTAATTTGAGACACTTCATGGACTTTGGAGATGGACCTTTTGAGATATATGTAGAAAACACAAAAGAAATAGTGCATAATACAGAAGAATTATTTCCAATTACGGATAACATTTTGTGATTAATGGAGGAGTCTATGGTAGGAGCATATAGAATTATTGTAAAATCTAAAAGACTGCAATATGACTTTGAAATTCGCAGACAAATTACAATCATATCAGGTGATAGTGCAAAAGGAAAAACACAATTAGTAGATATGATTAGGGCGTATAATAATTATGGGACTGACTCTGGAGTAGAGGTACAATGTAATAAAGAGTGTATTGTTATAGAGGGTAAGAATTGGAAGAGCCAATTGGATCATGTGACAAATTCTATTATATTCATCGATGAAGGAAATAGATTTGTTCAGCAAACAGAGTTTGCTGAACAAATAAAATATTCTGATAATTATTACGTAATAATAACCCGTGAAAAACTTTCTAATTTACCTTATAGTATAAATGAAATATATGGAATAAGAGAGTCTAAGCGGTATGGAGTTACTACACAAACATATAATGAAATATATAATTTATATGGTAAAGCAAATGGACCTATGGTAGAAAATCCGAAATGTGTTATTACAGAGGATACAAATTCTGGCTTTCAATTCTTTGAAGAGGTAGGAAAACAGTTTGGATATACGTGTAAAAGTGCTAAAGGCAAGTCAAATGTAAAAAAATTCATAACGCCTAATTATAAAGAGAAGACACTAATCATAGTGGATGGTGCAGCATTTGGTCCCGAAATGAATGAGGTGATGGCTAAATTAAAAAGATATGACAATTTTTATTTGTATACACCGGAATCATTCGAATGGTTACTATTAAAATCAAAGATAATACGTTCACCGCAAAATATAAGTTTGGATAAAATCTTAGCAGAACCAGAAAATTATGTAGATACGATACGATGGTTCAGTTGGGAACGTTACTTTACTTATTTACTTACACAGATGACAATAGGTATGGGAGAATTGAAGTACTCCAAAAGTGAATTGGCTAGCGGTTATAAAAAGAAGACAGTAATTACTAAAATATTAAATTCGATGGAGAAAATAGATTTTAATCACGAAAAATAATGTAAGAAAACCGCCACGATAGCATATTCTAAAATCATTTAGAGCATCACCTGTGGCGGTTTCCTTTGCAGTTTATTTTTCTCTATAGAATTCAATTTCTGTTCAAGAGATTCAAGCTGTTGAGTTTTTTGATTGTACAGGATGATTGGCAGTATGTCAATGCTTCACGAAAAAGTTTGGTAGATTTTCACAAGTAGTGTGGGGCTAGAAGAGAAAAAAATAAAATCTAACTTTTGTTAGCTGTGCAGTTTTAGGAATTATTGACATTTGTAAGGATATGGTCTAAAATATTTCTAACGTGTCAAAAAATGGAATAAAATGTAGATAATAATCATCTATCAATAGACGATTTTTGGGGAAGATGTTTCTTAAGCTACATTGTTGTATTTAGATTGTAAGCACCATACGAATAGTGGAATAATCAATAATATGCAACACGGCAGACACCTTACACTAGGGGAGCGATTATGTTCTGATAGAATATTCCAATAAAACGGAGTATTCTATTATGGTGGAACAGACAGTTGTCTGCTTTTTTTGCGATTATTTTTCAATAAATACACATACGGAGCACTATAAGTGCCGACATAGGAGCTTTCGAACGGAAACACTATTCTTTGTGGTTACGATATGAGGAACTTACGAGGAGAGCACAGTAATGGAAAAAGTTAGGAAAAAACAAAATTACAGTATATTGAAGCATCTTGATTTCCTAATAATTGATTTTGTTTGTGTGGAAGTATCATTTTTTATAGCGTGCCAAATTCGATATGAAGCCTTTATAAAATCCTTAGATAAATACCTATTAATGGCCGGAATCGTGGCAATATCCTTCCTGGTTATTGTTATGTTTTGGAATATATACTCCGGCATTATACGGAGAAATTTTTTTGAAGAGATGAAAAGCGTATTTGCATTGGTGACCGGAATTTTTGTATCTTTAACACTTTATTGTTTTATTTCAAAATCAACGGAAGACTATTCAAGAGCGGTTCTGCTTACTTTTTTTGCATGGACACTGCCTGCCACTTTTTTGCTGCGTCTCCTTAGAAAAGAGCAGGTAAGAAAAGCGGTAAAGAAAACGCAGGGTGAGAATCTGATTTTCATTCATGAGGAAGATGCGGAACGCAGAATTGCGTACTTTACCAATAAGGCAGATAGTGGATTGATTGCAACCGGTATCATAACTTATGAAAAAAGCGATAAAAAAGAAATCGGCGGAATCCCGGTAATCGGATATAGGGACGATTTGTTAGAATATGTGGAGAATCATAATGTGAATTGTGTCTTTGTCCATTTGCAAGGTACCTATGTAAATGATTATATTGATCACTTGGTGCGTAAAAAAATAGTGGTATATCGTATGCTTCGAAATTTGGAAAAGCGCTCTTACCGTTACAAGGTGGAAGAGATGAATGGATATCAGACACTTTGTATCAGAGAGAAGGAAAAATCGCTTGGTCTCGTAATTGTAAAGAGAATTCAGGATATTGTGGTAGCGCTTGCAGCTATCATTCTGACACTTCCAATTACACTTCTAACGGCGATTGCAATTAAACTCGAGGATGGTGGTCCGATTTTTTATGTCTCCAAACGAATGGGGCAATATGGAAAAGAATTTAATATTTATAAATTCAGAAGCATGAAACTGAATGCAGATAAATTAGAAGACATTTTGACACCGGAAGAGTTGGAGAGATACTATAAAGAATATAAGTTAGATAATGATCCGCGAATTACAAAAGTAGGAAAATTTATCCGAAAACATAGTATTGACGAACTACCACAGTTTTTCAATATTCTAAAAGGTGATATGGCAATGATAGGGCCGAGGCCTATTCTTAAGAAAGAGTTGGAAGAAAATTATCCGGATAATCAGGATTTGCTTTTAAGTTTAAAACCGGGGTTAACCGGATATTGGCAGGCTTTTGGAAGAAATAATGTGACTTACGAGTCGGGAAAACGCCAAGAGATGGAGTTGTATTATATAGGGCATTTTTCTGGAATGCTGGATTTTAAGATTTTGTTAAAGACAGTAAAAGTGGTGTTGACGGCAGAGGGGGCACAGTAAATCTATGAGAGACTTCAAATAGCTTATAGATGCAATACTTATTTTGCATCCGAATAAAATATAGCGTGATTATAATAGATTAGGAGAATTTATGAAAGATATTAAAATAATTGTCGCTACTCACAAAAAATATGAAATGCCTAAAGATGACATATATTTACCGGTACATGTTGGTGCAGAAGGTAAAACGAATGAGAATGGTATTCCTCTAGACTTTGGATATGTTAAGGATAATTCTGGGGATAATATATCAAAACTTAATTATTGCTTCGGCTCACAGACGGGTTTGTATTGGGCATGGAAGAACCTTGATGCTGAGTATTTGGGTCTTGTCCATTATAGAAGATACTTTACTGAAAAAAAAGTTGATAAGGACAATCGGTTGGATAGTATTTTGTCAAGAAAGCAACTAGAACCGTTACTTGATAAATATAAAGTAATTGTTCCCCAAAAAAGAAAATATTATATTTCTACGATTTACGACCAATATGTGAATACGATGAATGGTGGTAAAGAAGAACTTGAATTAACGAAAACAATTATTGAAGAGTTTACTCCAGAATATTCTAATGCGTTCGATAAATATATGCGTCGTAGAAGCGGGTTTATTTTTAACATGATGATTATGCCAAGATATCTGATGAATGACTATTGTGATTGGTTATTTACTATTCTTTTGGAACTTTATAGCAGAGTTGATCAAACTGGAATGAGTGATTTTGATAAACGCTTTTGCGGTAGAATAAGTGAAAGACTGTTTAATGTTTGGCTTATTCATAAAATGGAAATGGGGGTTGTTTCTTCAGAGGATATTAAAGAACTTCCATATACTGAAGATGTTAATTGGTCAAAGAAAATTAAATCTTTCATTTCTGCAAAGTTTTTTAAAAAGAAATACGGTGCAAGTTTTTAAGGAGGAGTCAAAGTGAAGTTTAAATATGTAATTGTGGGTGCAGGCTTAGCGGGAATAACTGTTGCAGAAAGAATTGCAACACAACTTCATGAAAAGGTACTTATTATTGAGAAAAGGAATCATATTGGTGGAAATGTTTTTGATGAATATGATGATGCTGGTATTTTAATTCAGAAGTATGGTCCTCATACATTCCATACTAATGATAAAGAGGTATTTGATTATATTTGTCAGTATACAAAGTGGCATGAATATCAGCACAGAGTAATGTCATATGTTAATGGTAATTTTGTTCCAATGCCTATTTCGTTGGAAACAATCAATCAACTTTACAACATGAATCTTTCAGAAGATGAAATGGAAGCATTTATTGAGAGCCGAAAAGTAAAGATTGATGATATAAAGACGAGCGAAGATGTGGTATTAAGTCAAGGCGGTAAAGATATTTATGAAAAGTTCTTTAAGTACTTTACTATTAAACAGTGGGGAGTTGATCCATCACAACTAGATAAATCTGTAATTAGCCGAATCCCTTTTAGAAAAAATAGAGATACAAGGTATTTTACAGATCAATATCAAGGAAATCCTAAAGGTGGATTCACTCAGATGTGTAAAAATATGCTTAACCATCCTGAGATTAAAATTATACTTAATACTGACTATAAAGAGATAATTGATGATGTTGAATATGAAAAATTGATATACACTGGGCCGGTTGACTATTATTTTGATTATAAACTTGGAAAACTGAAATGGCGTAGTATCAAATTTATTTTTGAAACTCATGATTGTGATTCATATCAGCCAGTAGCAAGCACTCGTTGGCCAATGGATTATGAGTATACAAGAATTACAGAATTTAAAAAACTGACTGGCCAGAAAAATGATAAGACAACTATTTTGAAAGAAATACCTTGTGATGGTGAAGAACCATTCTATACATTCCCAACTGCTGAGTGGAAAGCACTCGCACAGCAGTATAGAGATCTTTCTGCTAAAGAGGAGAATGTAATTTTCTTAGGAAGACTTGCTGAATACAAATACTACGATATGGATGATGTAGTAAGAAGAGCATTAGATGTATATCAGAATGAAATTGCTTCTGGAGAATCAAAATGAAATTATTAATTATTAGTTTAAGGACAACTGGACTCTTAAAAGAAATGTTTGAGGAATATTGCCATGAGTGGACAAAACTGTCAGATGTTTATTGTATTACAAATGATAATGTTCAGGATGAGTCTTTAGGAACTGCTAATGTTTTGCATTTACATTATAGAAGAAAAGAACCATGGAGTTACTTATCATTATCAAAGGTAATTAAGGCAAAAAGATTTATTGATCAGGTGAAGCCAGATTTAATACTGTTCTTTTCGCCGCATCCAAATAATATTCCATTAATTAAGTATGCGTCTTACTATCCATTAGCAGTTCAGATTCATAATCCTGTTCCACACTCAGGAACTAAAATAACCGAACGTATAGTTTCTGAAATACAAAAAAAATTGTATTTTAAGTACTGTGATAAGATTTTTGTTTCTGGAAAAAGATTAAAACAGGAGTTAATAGAAACATATAATGTGGATTCAGATAAAATCTTTTCTAGAAAGTTTGCGGCATTAAGCAATTTAATAAACAATGATTTGATTGACACAGATGAGAAGTATGACATTATCTTTTTTGGAAGGATTGAGTATTACAAAGGTATTGATATTTTATTAGATGCGTTAAAATATACTTCTAAAAAATATTCATGCTTAATAGTTGGAAAGGGGAAACCATATTTTGAAGTTGGAAAAGATACAAATGTTACTTTTATTAATGAATTTGTCCCAGACGATAAATTAGCAGAAATGATACAACAATCAAAGGTTGTGGTAATGCCTTATAGGGATGCAACTGGTACATCAACAGTTATTCAAGCATTTTCTTTTAAAAAGCCAGTTATATCGAGTGATGCAGGCGTATTCCCTGAATACGTAAGTGATGGAGGATTAGTAGTAGAAAAGAATAATCCAATAGAATTAGCAAAAGCCATAGATGAGTTAGTTGATGATCCTATGCGCAGAAAAAAAATGGGGGAGATTGGATACTCTTACTTGAAAGATGAATTTGAAATTTCACATTTTTGCAAGGATTACTTGAATGAGTTTAAGAAAATCGTTAACACAAGGAATTAAGTATGAAAAAATTATTATATGATTTAGCATATTGTTTTGTGAACTATTTTATTGCGTATATTCCTAGTTGGACAATTAGAAAGTATATGTATATCTTATGTGGAATGAAAATTGGTAAGAATTCAAGGATTAATATGAGAGTTACTATTTTTTCACCGTGGAAGATAGAAATTGGCAATTCTACTGTAATAAATGAAAAATGTGTAATAGATGGAAGGGGCGGTATCATTATTGGTAATAATTGTTCTATTTCATATGCTTCATATGTCTATAGTGCTAGTCACAGAATAAATTCAGAACAATTTGAAGCATATTCAAAGAAAACAATTATTGGTGATGGAGTATGGATATGTGCTAATGCTGTAATTCTGCCTGGTTAGCTAGTGGCAGATTATTCTGTTATAGGAGCAAACTCTGTTTTTAAGGGAGAAACTCAGAAAAAGTCCGTATATTGTGGGAATCCTGCAGTTTTTGTAAAGGAGAGAAATATAGATGTCGTCCGTATGAGTAATAAGTATTTCTTTAGATAATAAGCAAGAAAGGTTTTGGATAATGGAAAAAATATTGACTATATCAATTGCTGCTTATAATGTAGAAAGTTATATTGAAGAAACGCTCTCGTCACTTTTGAATCCAGACATTATTGACGATTTGGAAATTTTTATTATAGACGATGGGGGCAAGGACAATACTTTGAGTATTGCGAAAAATTATGAAGAAAAATTCCCAAATAGTATACATGCGATTCATAAAGAAAATGGTGGATACGGATCTACAGTGAATTATAGCATTGAGCATGCAACTGGTAAATTTTTTAAGTTATTAGATGGTGATGACTGGTTTGAAAAAGATGGAATTGTAAAATTGGTTCATTTTTTGAAATCAAATGAAAGTGATATCGTTATAATACCATACTATCGAGTGAATGGGGATAATAAAAAGCTAGTAGTTGAGCAGAGCCATATTATAGTTAATAGTAATGTAGACAGTATGAGTAGACAAAATGATTGGATAGGAATGCATGCTATTTGTTATAAAACGTCAATTTTAAAAAAATGTGGGCTAAAGTTGCCTGAACACATTTTTTATACTGATGCGATATATAGCATTGAACCTATTATTTTAGTCAAAATAGTTTCGTATGTGAATTTTCCGGTATATTGTTACCGCTTAGGAAATAATGGTCAAACAATAAGCGCACAATCTATGGTTAGAAACTTAGATAAATTGTATATGATAGAAAAACGTTTGCTGGATTTTTGTACTAATTCTAAAAACTCTATAAATTATGGGTATATTAAAAAATATGTTGCTCAGAATTCTAATGTTGTAGCAAGAGTCATCATGCTTAAAGATGACTCAAAAAATGAGTTTATAGAATTTGACAATTTAATAAAGTCTCATAACATTGATGTTTATAACATGATGACAGAAACTGGTAAAATTGGACGTTTAATACAATTGCTAAGATGTACAAAATATTTTTTTTATCGAATTGTCCAAAAAGTAATTATAAAGCATTATAAGTAGTGAATTGAACAAAAAAGCAGGAGGATAAAGAATGACAATCAAAAAATCAACAATATACAATATCTTTGAATATTTGTTGGTAGTTGCGTTAATTCTTCATTGCAGAACCATCTGGTCTTATTCAACTGGTATAAGAAATTATTTTACATATATAAATATTGTTCTATTAGTTATAGGTGCAGTTGGTTGTGTGCTTTTTAGTCCTATAATCAGAATAAAGGATACAGTAAATGCAATATTTCTTTGGATTGTTATATCAATATTTCTTTTTATCATATTTTTAATTACTGGTTATAATGCAGATGGTTTGTTTAGATTAGATGTCGCTATTTTTTCTATCATTTTATTTATTGCTGGCTGTATTAATTCAAATGAGGATATTATAAGAGTTTTTACCAAATTACATAGAATTATTTTAATTATTATTCTTATATCATTGATTTTTTGGGTAGCTGGTTCGCAGCTTTCTATTATCGAACCTAATTTACAGATGTATTCAGAATGGAATGAAAGAAATGTAAAAGGGTATTATTATATTTATTTTGAACCGCAAACAGCATATAGCTTATTTACGGGTAAAGTGTTGATAAGAAATTGTGCATTTTTTACTGAAGCTCCTATGTGTTCTTTTGTATTTTGCATTGGGCTTATTGGATATGAGTATATTCTAAGGGGAAAGTCTTGGATTATTAGGACGATTTACTGCATTGCAATTTTAACGACTGTGTGCACAACAGGATATATTATATTGCTTCTTGTTTTGTGTTTGAAAATAATAATTTTTAAACCAAACACAAAAACAAAGGTTATGCTTAAGTTTATGGCGCTTTTTGTTGTTTTTATAGCATTGGTTGCTGTATGGATTATTTTTTTCAATAAATTGGAGACTGCATCGGGTGGTACTCGCATGGATGATTTTATAGCAGGTTTTCTTTCTTGGAAAGATAATATGTTTTTTGGAAATGGCCTTGAAAATTTAGAGCATATTCAAAAATATATGTCAGGATTTCGTTCTAATAATAGGGGATTTAGCAATTCGATTATGCAGCTTTTATCTGATGGAGGGATTTGTTTTGGGGCTTTTTACTTTATAAGTGCTTTTCGCGGTATTAAAGCTTCTCTAAGCCAAAAAGATTATTCGGCGTTGGCTTTTGAAGCGTTATTTTTAGTAATGTTTTTTATAACAATTGTTACGTATACAAATATGGCAATATTTATAGTTCTTATGCTTCTTAACCGAAAAATTCAATCAAATAGAAATTATGGGGAAACACAATGATAATTACTAAAACACCGTTCCGTATGTCTTTTTTTGGCGGAGGAACTGATATGCAAGATTACTTTAGAGAAAATAGTGGCGCAGTTCTTTCAACTACATTTGACAAATATTGTTATGTAACAGTTAGACACTTGCCGAGATTTTTTGATTATAAAACTCATTTAACCTATTCAAAAATGGAATATGTTAATTCATACGAGGAAATAAACCATCCTTTAATACGCGAGGGAATGAGAATGCTAGATATGCATGAGTTGCGTTTGACTTATGAATCAGATCTCCCTGCGCGTTCTGGATTAGGAACCAGCAGCTCTTTTGCCGTAGGTATGCTAAATGCATTCTATTCATTAAAAGGTAAATACGTTGATAAAAAGAAACTGGCAGATGAAGCGATTTATCTTGAACGAGTTCTTTGTAACGAAGCTGGTGGTTGGCAAGATCAAATAGCAGCTTCGTTCGGTGGATTTAATAGAATTAATTTTGGAACTGATGGCTATGAGGTTTTACCAGTTATTATTAGTCCAGAAAGAAAACGCCAGCTTAATAATAATCTAATGATGTTCTTCACAGGTTTTACTCGTTTCTCTTCTGAAGTTCAGAAAGCAAACAATGTTATCGGAACAGAAGATAAAAGAGCAAAACTAAAGAAAATATACGAATTAGTTGATGAAGCTGAATCTGTTCTCACAGATAAGTCTAGAGATTTAGATGATTTTGGGCGACTTCTTGATACCACGTGGAAATTGAAAAAGGGGACAGGTGAATCAATAAGTACAAATAGTATTGATGGATTATATGAAAAAGGAATTGCTGCAGGTGCACTTGGAGGAAAACTACTTGGAGCAGGCGGCGGAGGTTTCTTGATTTTCTATGTTCAACCAGAGAAACAAAAGGCAGTAAGAGAGGCAATGAAAGAGCTGATGTACATACCATTCAGATTTGAAGATGGTGGGACAAGAGTTATTCATTACTGTCCAGAGGAATTTGAGTTAAGAGTTGAGGAATAAATATGTTAGAAGGAAGAATACAAAAGCACATTGATTTGCTGATTGAGAGATATCCTGTATTAAGTCGGTGCGTTCAAGATATAGAGAGTGCATATCTTATTATGGAAGAATCTTATGAAAATGATGGAAAGCTCCTGATAGCTGGAAATGGTGGTTCAGCAGCAGACTCTGAGCATATTGCTGGAGAGTTAATGAAACGTTTCAAGACGCCGAGACCTGTTACTCAAGAGTTTGCTGAGAAGTTAAAGGAGATAGATGAGGAGAGAGGAGAAAGCCTCGCTAAGAATCTTGAAAGAGGATTAATGGCTATTCCACTTGTTGCTCACGAGGCACTTTCCACTGCTTATATAAATGATGTTGATGGCCTTGGTGTGTTTGCTCAGCAGTTGTATGGTTTTGGTAGACCAGGCGATGTGTTCTTTGGAATTTCTACTTCAGGAAATAGTAAAAATGTCATGAGTGCAACAGTTGTGGCAAGAGCTCTTGGTATTAAAGTAATAGGACTTACGGGAGCAAAAGGTGGCGAACTTGCGCAAGTTGCTGATGTGGCTATTAAAGTACCTGAAAATGAAACCTATATGATTCAGGAATTACATCTTCCGGTTTATCATTGTCTGTGCTTAATGCTCGAGGATAGGTTTTTTGGAAAGGAATAAAACATGAATATAGCAATTGTAGGAAGTTCCGGATATATAGCAGGTTATCTTTTGAAGAGGCTCAAAAGTGAGTCTTTTGTTAGTAAGGTCTTGAAAATTGACCAAAATGAATCGGCAGATGCTTTTCTTAATTTGCAAAAACCAGAAAAATTTGATTATTCAGTTTTAGATAGTATTGACTATATTGTATTTACTGCTGCTGTATCTGGACCTGATAAATGTGCAAAAGATTTTGAACAATGTTGGAATATTAATGTTATTGGAACAACATATTTTATCCGAGAAGCTATTTTAAGAGGATGTAAAGTTTTGTTTTTTTCAAGTGATGCAGTTTTTGGAAATGTTCCGGGAATGATTTATGATGAGAACTCAGAAACAAAAGCTGAAACACCATATGGTCGAATGAAGAAGGCTGTAGAAGACGAGTTTAAAGGTAACCCAAACTTCAAAGCGATTAGACTATCGTATGTTGCATCGGAAAAAGATAGATTTGTTTCATACTGCTTGTCTTGTATAAAGAGCGGAGAAATGGCAGATATTTTTCATCCATTTTATAGAAATGTGATTGTAGTCAGTGATGTAGTAGATGTTGTGTCATGGTTTATACAGCATTGGAATGAATATGAACCATTTGCCTTAAATGTTGCAGGGAAAGAATTGGTTAGTCGTGTGAGAATAGCTGACGAGTTAAATCGGCATCTAGGAAATAGGTTGAAATATATAATTACGTCACCTGGTGATGATTTTTATCAGAATAGACCTAAGATTACTCAAATGAAGAGCTTGTACATTCAAAAATACAAGATTTTAGAAGATAACACTTTTACAGAAAAAATAAAAAAAGAACTTGTGGAAATTGATTTGTTTGGAAATGGAGGAATAGAAAAATGACAAGAGCATTAATTACAGGTGTCACTGGTATGGTTGGATCTCATCTTGCTGACTTCTTACTTGAGAATACGGGTTGGGATATTTATGGCATTTGCAGATGGAGATCTCCTTTAGATAACGTTTCACATCTTTTGGATAGAGTTAATAGAAAAGATAGACTTTTCTTTGACTATGCAGATTTGAATGATGAGATGTCTCTCATCACAGTAATCAATAAAGTAAAACCAGATTATGTCTTTCATCTTGCTGCACAGAGTTATCCTCAGACAAGCTTTACTGCACCAATTGATACATTAAATACTAATATTATTGGTACATGCCGCCTATTGGAGGCGATACATCTTGCTATGGTCGAAGATAAGAATTATAAACCAGTTATTCATGTGTGTGCTTCATCTGAAGTGTTTGGTAAGATTCCAGCCGCAAAGAAACCTGAAAGTGGTATTCATGAGGAGTGTCCTTTTCATCCAGCATCTCCTTATGCTATTTCTAAAGTGGGGACAGATCTTCTCGGAAGATACTATGCTGAAGCATACGGAATGACAGTTATGACCACTCGTATGTTTACTCACACAGGTCCACGCCGTGGAGATGTATTCCATGAGTCTACTTTTGCAAAGCAGATAGCAATGATTGAAGCTGGTCTTATTGAGCCAAAGGTTATGGTTGGTAATTTGAAGTCGCTTCGTACATATGCTGATGTACGTGATGCTGTTCGTGCATATTACATGCTTGTTACAGTAAATCCTGTAGCAGGTGAGTATTATAATATTGGTGGCTCTTACACATGTGAAGTAGGAGACACACTTAATACTCTGATTTCGTATTCTACAATGAAGGATGAGATTCGAGTGGTAACTGATCCGGAGAGACTTCGCCCGATTGATGCAGATTTGCAAGTCCCTGATTGTAGAAAGTTCAAAGCGCATACTGGGTGGGAACCGGAAATTCCATTTGAGAAAACTATGCATGATCTCCTTGATTATTGGAGAGCAAAAGTTGGTAAAGGGGAAAGCTTCCTAACAAGATAATTTTGAGGTTGGTAGAATATTAGCTTCGAATTGTGTTTTATATCACAAATCACATAGGCATTGGTCTACTCATTTTAGCTAAAAAAACCAATAATAAAAAACAACGTAATAATAAGAGTATTTGAACTAAACTGCCATCGGCACATTTTTTGCTGTAGATGGCAGTTGGTTTATATGTAAGGGTGTTGTTTGATAAGAAAGGTCTTTCGATAGGATTATAAATGAAACAAAAGTCATTAAAGTTAAATGCAGTTATGAATATTTTATTAACGGTATCATCGGTTATATTTCCACTTATATCGTTTCCCTATGTTTCGAGGATTCTTTTACCTTCGGGAACAGGTAAGGTATCATTAGCCACTTCCCTTATTGCATATTTTGATATGTTTGCGCAATTAGGAATACCAACATACGGAATTAGAGTGTGTGCTCAAGTAAGAGATAATCAAGAAGAATTAACAAGGACAGCACAGGAATTATTAATTATAAATTTAATTATGGATGCCATAGTGTATATAGCATTAGCTTTAGCTATAATATTGATACCGAAAATTAGACAAGAGAGCACATTGTATATAATTGTTAGTGCCACTATCATTTTGAACTCGATTGGTATGGAATGGTTATATAAGGCATTAGAACAGTATACGTATATTACAATAAGATCTGTCATTTTTAAGTTTATAGCACTTATTGGCATGTTTTTATTAATTCATCATGAGGGAGATTATTTAATCTATGGAGCTTTAACTATTTTTGCTGCTTCTATATCAAATATTTTTAATCTTATAAATGTACATAGATATATTTCATTAAAACCGGTTGGAAAATATAATTTTATACGTCATTTAAAACCTGTATTTATTTTTTTCGCTATGGCCTGTGCAACAACAGTATATACAAATTTAGATACTGTTATGTTAGGATTTATGAGAAATAATGAGGAGGTAGGTTTTTATAATGCTGCTGTTAAATTAAAGTCGGTATTGGTTAGGGTTGTGACTGCATTAGGAGTAGTTATGCTTCCAAGGCTTTCATATTATATTGAACACCAATTATTAGATGATTTTAAAAATTTGACCCAAAAAGCATTGAACTTCGTATTAATAATTTCTTTGCCGATGACAGTATATTTTATTATATATGCACAAGAAGGAGTAAGGCTCATATCAGGTAGAGCTTATGATAATTCAATAGTACCAATGCAAATTATAATGCCAACCCTATTAATTATTGGTTTATCTAATGTTCTAGGAATTCAAATACTAGTACCTTTAGGTAAAGAAAAAACAGTATTATTTGCAGAGATATTAGGAGCTATAGCTGATTTGATTATTAATGCAATACTTATTCCAAGATTTGCATCGTCTGGAGCCGCCATAGGAACACTGGTTGCAGAATTGGTGGTTTTAGTATATGAATGTATTGCCCTTAAGGGTATAGTAAGAGAAGCTTTTAAGAACATTAAAATTATCAAAATAATATCTGCGCTATTAGTTTCATGTGTTACAACGTGCTGGGTTAGGAATTTGAATTATGGAAACTTTATGACGCTTCTAATTTCAGGAGTGTTTTTCTTTGCAGTTTATGTAGTAATGCTTCTGATTACAAAAGAAGAGTTGACTCTTGTTTTATTTAATCAGATTATGTCTAAAATATTAAAGAGGGTGAAAAAATAGTATGTACAATTATTTAGTAGTAGGAGCAGGTTTATTTGGTGCGGTGTTTGCTCAACAGGCAAAAGTAGCAGGAAAATCTGTTTTAGTTATTGAACGTAGAAATCATATTGCAGGAAATGTTTATACAGAAAAAGTAGAAGGTATTAACTTCCATAAATATGGAGCTCATATCTTTCATACAAACAACGCTAAGGTATGGAATTACATAACCCAATTTGCTACATTTAATCGATATACAAATAGTCCAGTTGCTAATTACAAAGGCGAATTATACTCTTTGCCATTTAACATGTACACATTTAATAAAATGTGGGGTATAATAACTCCAGAAGAGGCAGCTGCAAAGATTGAAGAACAGAAAAAAGTAATAACGGGCGAACCACAGAATCTCGAAGAACAAGCTATTTCACTTGTTGGTTGTGACATCTATGATAAGTTGGTTAAAGGTTACACTGAAAAACAGTGGGGAAGAGATTGCAAAGAGCTTCCTGCTTTTATTATTAAGCGTCTTCCAGTTCGTTTCACTTTTGATAATAACTACTTTAATGCACTTTTTCAGGGCATTCCAATGGGGGGTACACAAAGCTTGTTGAGAACATGCTTGATGGAATTGAAGTGAAGCTTGGTGAAGACTATAACGAGAAAAAGTCTGAATATGATGTAATGGCAGAAAAAGTTGTTTATACAGGAGCCATTGATGAATATTTCAATTATTCATTAGGCAATCTTGAGTATAGATCTGTTCGCTTTGAAAATGAAGTCCTAAATCAGCCGAATTTTCAGGGGAACGCTGTTATCAACTATACAGACCGTGAAACACCATGGACTAGAATCATTGAGCTTAAATGGTTTGAGTTCGGTAAAGATGAAAATGGAAATGATTTACCAAAGACAATTATTTCTAGAGAATATTCTTCAGAATGGAAATTTGGTGATGTACCTTACTATCCAGTAAATGATGAAAAGAATAGCGAGCTTTATAGGAAGTACAAAGAGTTAGCAGATAAAGAAGAGAAAATTATTTTCGGTGGACGTTTGGGTAAGTATAAATATTATGACATGGATGCTGTAATTGCATCTGCACTGGAGTGTGCTGAAAGAGAATTGAAATAACATTTGCATTTTATTCATATTAGATACATGTTATATATCAATTGTAAATTATATGCGGTTTGCAATTGGTGCAGAGTAGCATGCTTTATTATATGGAGCAATAAAACAAGTAAAAAACTCCCAGAAAAATGGATAGTAAATGGTAACGAAATTACAACAGAGTTCATTGATTATATTCAGACGTTGATTCAGGGGGAGATTAAAATTAGTTATTTTGATGGATTACCGCAATTGCTGAAACCCATATATAGAGCATGATGATTTGTTAGCTTTTTAAGGAAGGATACCAAATTATGAAAGTAGTAATTATGGCTGGAGGAAGAGGTACTAGAATCTCTAAACTCTTTCCTGATATACCTAAACCACTCATACCTATTCAAAATGTTCCGGTTCTTGAAAGGGAGATAATCTCTTTAAGAAATCAAGGATTTAAGGATATTATTCTTACCGTTTCTTATATGGCGGATAAGATAATGGATTTCTTCGGAGATGGAAGCAGGTGGGGCGTAAAAATAGAATATTTCATAGAGGAGACGCCACTTGGAAATGCCGGAGCCCTTTTTAAATTGGAACTGAATGAGGATTTTCTTCTACTCAATGCAGACGCTGTGTTTGATGTGGACTTTAATAGAATGGTATCCTTTCACAAAGCACATAGAGGTCTCGTTACACTTTTTACTCATCCAAATTCTCATCCTTATGATTCCGGACTCATAATAGCTGATGAAAGGGGAAGGGTAGAAAGGTGGATTGCAAAAGAAGATGATCGTCCTCTCTATTATAAAAATCGTGTAAATGCTGGTCTACATGTTATTTCTCCAATGGTTTTGGAAAGAATAGATGGAAGTAAAATTGGAGAAATAGACGAGAATGGAAAGATTGTTAAGGTTGATTTGGATAGACAAATACTTAAGCCATTGTCAGGAACAGGAGAAATGTTCTGCTATGACTCTCCTGAGTATGTAAAGGATATGGGAACACCAGAGAGATTTAACTCAGTAGTTAAAGACTATAAACGAGGAACCGTTAAAGCAAAGAATCTGTCTAATAAGCAGAAAGCGATATTTTTAGATCGTGATGGTACGATTAATAAGTATGTAGGTTTTTTGAAAGATAAAGAGCAGTTTGAATTAATAGATGGCGTGGCAGATGCTATAAAGAAAATAAACAGCAGTGGTTATCTTGCCGTGGTAGTAACAAATCAGCCAGTCATTGCAAGGGGAGAAGTTACTATTTCTGAACTTAATACCATTCACGACAAGATGGAGACACTTCTTGGACGGCAAGGGGCATATCTTGATGGAATTTATTATTGCCCACATCATCCACATAAAGGTTATGTAGGAGAAGTGGTCGAGTTGAAAATTGATTGTGAGTGTAGAAAACCGAAACCAGGACTGCTATTGCAGGCTGCAAAAGAGTTAAATATAGATCTTGCAAACAGTTGGATGATAGGTGATGGTGAGAATGACGTTAAAGCCGGATTGGCAGCAGGTTGCCACACGGCATTAATTGGTTCGGAGGACTTTGGTCAAGATATGAGTGTAAATTCTTTGTTAGAGTTTGTGAAGAAAATTGGTAATTAATAACTTTTTACCAATGAATATTCTTGTGGCTCGGGTTCTTCCGCAAACATCCGTGTTTTATAATTTTAAAACATTAGAATGTCAGTGTTAATCAGCATTCCTCAAAATGGGTTGGAACAAAAAACGTAAAATTGCGGAAGAACCGTGGCTCGAAATCGCGAATCCGGAAATTTGGAAATCGTCTTTTTTGTGCTTGATTACGTGTCCATTTCTATAGGAATATTAGTCAAGGTGTTTTTTGCAAGCCCTAAATACCAAAAAATGCAGAATGCTTTCCCAAAAGTGGTATTTTAAGTATGAATATTCCGGTCTCGAAGTCCATACTGTCCGGTCATCAGGAAACCGATTGGCAATTATGTAGGATACAAGAAATCTCACCAATGTAAAGCCGGCTTACGCCCCGCAAAGCGGCTCTGGGCTTGACATTAGTTCAATTTCTTATGAATTGTAATCAAGCCAATCAATGGCGGTTTCCGCTCCGGAATACCGGTTTCCATATTATCGGATTCATGGTTTCTTGAGGCAAGAATATCCAAAGTATACAATAAACAAGTCAAAGCCTTGCCGCATCTGCGGTGCGTAGCAGCCTTTACGAATATTCCTGTAGGTACATAGGCAATGCCATTAAGCTAGATGTTCGATAAAGTGTTCGAGACACACCTAACATTGAACAAGATAGCAGTTTTGAGTGAAATACCGGATTTTTTATAGAATTGAGGCACCACAAATAGGCAGATGTTATTTCATCTGCCAGAGGAAGATATTCAGTTACTTGATTTACCTGTATCCGAAGTGGATTGCCCCTATTCCGCGAAGCGGTCTGCTGAATTGTCGAAATTCGGTTTTGACGGCATGGACGTATTTGGTCATAAGTTTGATGATATCGATGCCTTTGCCTGTGTCGCTTCGTATAAAGTATTTCCTTGCCAGTTTAAGTGCGGTTGAAATATCGACATCATAAGTGTATTTGTTGTTTGCATTTCGTTTTTTACGATTGTTTTCTTCAGCAGCTTCGTTAGCAAGGAAGATTCCGAAGTTGTATAGCACCAGATTTGCATATATTTCCTGCTTGAGGAATTCCGGCTTTTTGCAATGGAAGTGAAGAAGGCCATTGGCATGCTTCAGGTAACGGAAGGATACTTCGATACCCCATCTCCAGTGGTAGATATCTTTGATGTCATTAAGGTCAAAGGAGAAGGGAAGATTTGTAATGATATATTCGTAAGTGTTTTCAGCTGTCTTGATTTTTAAGACACGAAATTGCAGATAGCGAAGGTGGTTACCGGCAAGCAGTTTTTGAAAGTTTGGAATGGTTTTGTATGGATTCATATAGTGGTATACATCGCCCTGTTCTTTCATGATTTTTGTGTATTTGTCAGTGAAGAATCTTTTGACGATAACGTCAAATTCTTCCTGATCATCAGGGAGCTCCGAGATGTATGAAGACAGCATACTTCTGCAAGATGATGGTGACTTCACACGAAAAACATAGTTTAGTTTTTTGAGTTCGCACTGGAAGATAAGGTCATAGGATTCGTATCCCCGATCAGCGGTGATGATATATTTTTCCGGTTCATCAGGACTAAAGTGGTCAAGCATGGCGCGCATTGCAGCGCGTTCATCCGGATGCTGTCCGGGCTGGATTACGACATCTAAGAATACTTTACTAATGACATCTACAAAGCCATTAAGATGCATATGATTGTAACCTTTGTAATCTACAAGACGAGGCTTATTATAATCCTCTAATATTTCAGCATTGGTAGTATGGACAACATGGCATCCATCGAAAGCTAAGATACAATGGTCTTTAAACTTGTTAGTAGTTGCAGGAAATGAAGAGGAAAATTCAGAAAAGAGATACTCAAAAGCCGATAGAGAAATCTGAGCTCTTCGCTGTGTAAACGCAGACTGAGAAGGAATAAGAGAAGGATCCAGATCAAAATAATCCATGATTTCATCCGAAGTGCTGCCTTTTCCCATACCGATGATCATGCGCATGGTATCATAGAAGGAAAGCTTACCAAGATGCTGTCGTGAAAAGTCACGGCCAGGATTTTGGGTAAATAGCCAATGATGATTGGCCATATTTTGGATAATAGAGTTTAATTTTTGTTTTACATTTGTTGGATAGTCGTTCATAATAGTAGTGTGCTCCTTAGATTATTTGTTTTTGAGTGGTGTCAAAACGATTTGATAATCTAAGGGCCGCCTTATCTGATTACATCAGATAAGGCGGCCGCACATTTTTTATGTCCTGTCAATAGGAAAAACAAAAAAATATAAAAAAGAAAGAAAAAATGTTACAAAAATGTTAAATTGGTGCCAGACGTTAGTTAAAAGAATGGAAACAGGATGCTAGATAATCAGGGGGTTTTAATTATTCTTGAGAAAAAGCTGTTTAGCCGGATGAAACTAATGGCATTGGGTACAAAGGTGACAGGTACTATTAAATTTTTATAAACGATAAAATACGTATTTACAAATTTAAAAGATTGTAGTAATATGATATTCAAAGTACTTCTTGTTGAGATGGAAGGTTTAGAAGATTGTAATAGTAAGGGTGTAGGTATAGTAGAATCATGCAGACAATTAGTTGTAAAATATTCGAATTATTAAAAGAACGGAATATGTCACAGAAGGAATTTGCTCAGAAAACAGGAATAGCGGAAAGCACGATTAGTGATTGGAAGAAGAAGAAAACAAATCCTGTATCGGATAAGATTCTGATAATATGTGAGGTATTGGGAGTTACACCTTATGAATTACTAACGGGAGCAGAGCATATAGGGGAACGTAGTCGTGACAATTTAATATATGTCATAGAGAAAGGAACAGAACTAGGGATATTGGTGGAGAATTACCAGAATCTTGATATTAATATGCAGAAGAAACTCATGGGATATATGGAGGCGTTGAAAGAACTTCAGGAAAAAAAGTAGATAGGGATATCTGCTTTTTTCTGAGCAGGACAATACGTATAAAAGAATAAATACATATATATAAAATTCAATCAATCAAAAAGAATTGAAAGAATGGTATAATTGTGGTATGATTAGACCATAATAATAGAGAGGTGATGAAAATGCCACAGATTATTCCAATTAAAGACTTGAAAAATACTTCTGAGATTTCTGAATTATGTCATAGTACCTCTGAACCAGTTTATATTACAAAAAATGGATACGGAGATATGGTTATTATGAGTATGGAGACTTTCGAAAGAGTTTCTGCAAAACTTAATATGTATCAGAGCTTAATGAATTCTGAACAGCAGATAAGAGAAGGAAAAGTTCATGATGCAAAGGAATCACTTAAGTTAGTAAGGGAGAAATATGATTTATAATATTATTTCTACTGATGAAATGGATAGGCTATTACACAACTGCGTAAAATATCTCTTGGAGAAATTTGAGAGTGAGCAGGCTGCAAAGCATCTGCTAGATGGAGTTTCGCAGATATATGATAACTTGGAAAGCAACCCAAACATATATAGACTCAGCGAGGATCCTTTTATGAAAGCTTTGGGATATCATGAAGCCAAGATTCCTGAAATGGATTATATAATTATTTACAAAGTTTCTGATGACAATGTGTACATACTGGGAATTTTTCATACACTTGAAAATTTTACGAACAAGATGAAAATTTTATGGAGTTAGTTTGAATTTTGTAGCGGATAAAAGTAGATTGAAATATCTGCTTTTTTCTAAAGTCAACAATTCGCATAATAGAATAAATACTGAAAAAGAAATGGGTGAAAGAGAGATAGCGAGAAAAAGACGTATATGGTTTCCGGGAGCAACCTTTCATATTATGGAACGAGGAATCCGTAGACAGGCCATATATGAGGAAGAAGGAGATTATCAAATATTTAAGGCGATACTGGAAAAATGCCTTGAAAAATATGGATGTAGGTTACAGGCATATTGTATGATGACGAACCATTTTCATCTGTTGCTTGAGACAAGCGATGTAGATGTGTCAAAATTCATGAAGCAGTTAGCAAATTGTTATGCAATCTATTTCAACAAAAAACATGGTTATAAAGGGCATTTATTTGAAGGAAGATATAAGTCATGTTTAGTAGAAACAGATGAGTATTTTCTTCAGACAAGCCGGTATAAGAAGATAGAACAATCAGTTAGCATAGTAGGTGCAAGGCGATGCTCACGTGAAGCAAGGCATGCTGCGATAGAGTGTGCAAAAGAATATGCTACGCGTGATGTTACGGTAATTAGTGGCATGGCGAAAGGGGTAGATTCCTATGCACATACTGCATGCATCAAATCAGGTGGATATACGATTGCAATATTAGCAAATGGTCTTGATATATGTTATCCCAAAGAACATGATACACTCATGGAAAAAATCATTGAAACGGGTGTAGTATTATCGGAGTACCCTCCGGGAGTGCAACCAAGTCAATACAGATTTCCAAGAAGAAATCGATTGATATGTGCATGGTCGGATGAGGTTGTTGTAATAGGAGCCGGACATGGTAGTGGTGCACTTATTACTGCAGAATATGCCAAAAAGTATGGAAGGCGAGTTTACATAAAATAAATCTTTACAGAAATAACACTCTGTGGGATTAAAAACACTCTTGTATAGGTTGTATTTCAATGCTATAATTAATAAAAAGCAGATTTTCATAGCAGGCGTGGCCATTAGGGGCTGCACGATCTTATACATATCTTTATCATATTTTATTACAAATCACCGAAAGTCTATGCTTTTACAGTCACTAATTAATCTAAGGCAGGGATTTTCTTGAAATGTAATGAAAGATTCCGTTACTTTTTACTGGCTTGTCTGTGAACAGTAACAAGATTCCTGCCTCACTATTACGAAAGAGGAGAATGGAATATGGCAGGAAACAGAGAGTACAAGAGCGATGTGTTCAGCATGCTAATGGAGGACAAGAAGAATGCGCTGCAGCTTTACAATGCAATGAATGGTTCGGATTATTCTGATCCGGAACAGGTAGAAATGCATACCCTTGATAAGGGGGTATCACTTACGGTAAGAAATGATGCGGCGTTTGTCTTGGATGCCAGCCTAAGTATTTATGAGCATCAATCCAGCGTCTGCCCGAACATGCCGGTGCGGTGCTTGATTTATTTTGTAAATATTTTGGAGCATATCTTAAGAAATCGTAACATTTACGGACGCTCCTTAATAAGAATTCCGATTCCGAAATTTGCTATTTTTTATAATGGAACGGAAGATCAGCCGGAGCAATATGACCTTAAGCTTTCGGATGCGTTTGAAAAACCGGTAGCGCATCCGGAAGTGGAATTAACATGCCGAGTGTATAATATCAATAACGGACGTAATAAGGAATTACTGGAGCGCTGCCCGGTATTAAAGCAGTACATGATATTTGTCGATTATGTAAGGGAATACCATAAGCAGGAAGGCTATAAAAATCTGGAAACGGCAATTAATAATGCAATCAATAGATGCATAGAGGAAAATGTATTGAGGCAGTTTTTGATGGAGCATCGTTCGGAGGTGGTGAAGGTGACACAACTGGATTATACGTTTGACAGGCAGATAGCATTGGAGAGAGAAGAGGCAATCAGAGAAGGACTGGAGCAAGGGCTGGAGCAAGGGCTGGAGCAAGGGCTGGAGCAAGGAAAAGCAGAACTGATCAGGAATGTTTTGAAAAAGAGATCTCCGGAAGAGACAGCAGAGATACTTGGAATAGATGTGTCAGAAGTACTCGCAGTAAAGGAAAAGGAAGTGTTTGGAAAGAAGGACCAGCCAGGTTGTTAACCTTGACTGGCCCTATTTTTATTAGCTGATTTTATAAAATTCTTTATACCATTCTGCAAATTTCCGTAATCCATCCCGTAAAGGTGTATTGGGTTTAAAGCCGTAATCACGCTCGAGTGGAGTGGTGTCAGCGTATGTTACAGGTACATCTCCCGGCTGCATCGGTACCAGTTCTTTGTGTGCTTCGAAATCATAATCGCTCGGGAGTACCTTGGCACGAATCAGTTCCTGCTGTAAGATATCGACAAAGTCCAGAAGGTTTTCCGGATTACTGTTACCGATGTTGTAGACAGCATATGGCGGAATCGGAAGACCGTCTTCGCCGGTTTTCTTTTCCGGAGCTCCTTGCATGACACGTTTTACTCCTTCTACGATATCATCGATATAGGTAAAGTCTCGTTTACAGTTTCCATAGTTGAAAATCTGTATGTTATCTCCTTTTAACAGTTTGTTGGTAAAACCAAAGTAAGCCATATCCGGCCTTCCGGCTGGACCATATACCGTGAAGAAACGAAGCCCGGTAGAAGGAATGTTATATAACTTAGAGTAAGAGTGAGCCATTAGTTCGTTACTTTTCTTGGTAGCAGCATAAAGTGATACCGGGTTGTCCACTTTATCTTCTGTGTTGTAAGGCACTTTTTTATTGGTTCCATAGACAGAAGAGGAGGAAGCGTATACGAGGTGTTCGACACCCGTAGCTTCGTTGTCATAGGAATGTCTGCAAGCTTCTAAAATATTGTAAAAGCCAATCACATTGGATTGTATATAAGCATCCGGATTGGTGATGGAATAACGGACACCTGCCTGCGCAGCCAAATTGACTACAATTTGTGGTTTATGTTCTGCAAAAATTTTGTCAATCAGAGCTTTATCCGCAAGATCGCCCTGATAAAACTTGTAAGTGGATTCGTTGTGTTCCGCAACACACTTTTCGATTTCAGCAAGTCTCCATTCTTTGATGCTGACATCATAATAATGATTCATATTATCGAGTCCGATTATTGTAATTGGAGACTGTGTTCTTAATAGTTCCAGTACGAGGTTACTTCCGATAAATCCGGCAGAACCGGTGATAAAAATGGTTTTGTTTTTTAAGTCTATATGTTGCATGTTTTTTTCCTCTAATCTCTTCTAAATAAGTCACGAGTGTAGACCTTCTCTGCTACATCATCTAAACAGGAATCATAACGATTGGCGATGATCGCCTGGGAAATACGTTTAAACTCTGTCAAGTCGCCGATGACACGGCTTCCGTAGAAGGTGGAGCCTGCCGGAAGGGTTGGTTCATAGATGACAACGGTAGCGCCTTTCGCCTTAATTCGTTTCATGACACCTTGAATGGAAGACTGGCGGAAGTTGTCAGAATTACTCTTCATGGTAAGACGATAGACTCCAATGATGACTTCTTTTTCCTTATTTACATCCCAGCTACTGTTTGCTTCATAAGCACCTGCAATTTCTAGTACACGGTCTGCAATGAAGTCTTTTCTGGTCCGGTTAGATTCCACGATAGCTGTCATCATATTTTGTGGAACATCTGAAAAGTTTGCCAGAAGCTGTTTGGTATCCTTTGGTAAACAATATCCGCCATATCCGAAGGAAGGATTGTTGTAGTGAGTTCCAATACGGGGATCCAGGCAGACACCGTTGATAATTTCCTGTGTGTTTAGTCCTTTTGATTCTGCATAAGTATCCAGTTCATTGAAGTAGGAAACACGTAGAGCCAGATAGGTATTGGCAAAGAGTTTTACGGCTTCTGCTTCGGTAAATCCCATGAATAGGGTGTCAATGTCTTCTTTGATGGCACCCTGCTGTAAAAGTGCAGCGAAAAGATGTGCCTTTTCTGCAGATGCTTCGTCACAGGAAACGATGATGCGGGAAGGATACAGGTTATCATATAAGGCTTTAGATTCGCGCAAAAATTCAGGACTAAAGATAATGTTTTTTGTATGATATTTTTCACGGACGGAAGCGGTGTATCCAACCGGTATGGTGGATTTGATGACCATCATGGCATCCGGATTTGTTTTATGTACCAGCTCAATAACAGCTTCCACGGCGGAACAGTCGAAGAAGTTTTTCTTGCTATCGTAGTTGGTCGGTGCAGCGATGACGACAAAGTCAGCATTTTTATACGCAGCTTCTCCATCGAGTGTAGCGGTCAAATCCAGTTCCTTTTCTTTCAGGTATTTTTCTATGTATTCATCCTGAATCGGTGATTTTTTGTTATTAATCAGTTCGACTTTTTCAGGAATGATATCAACAGCAGTGACATGGTTGTGCTGTGCAAGTAAGGTCGCAATAGAAAGTCCTACGTACCCGGTACCGGCGACGGCGATTTTGTATTTTCGATCAAGTACCATTGCTTTTGGTGTATCTACTTCTTCATCAACAAAGAGGTCTACCACTTCAAATTCTAAAACTTCTCCAAGACGTTGGAGCTGCTCTACAGATGGGATATAATCAGCTTTTTCCAAGCGGCCAATCATCGCACGGTTGATGCCTGTTGCTTCGGCAAGCTGAACCTGTGTCATTCCTTTGGCTTTTCTTGATTGAATGACGTTTCTAACAAGTTTATCAATAGATAATTTTTTCATAAGTCCTCCGAAAACCAGTTTAAAACGATATTTTACATTAGAATAATCATATTCTTACTTTGAAATGTTATCACAAAATGTATTTTGCGTCAACTGGACCACATTGGTGCCTGACACCATTAAATTTCATAAGCAGGTGTATGGAGAGATTGCTGCAAAGAAAGAGCATTGGGAAGGAAGCAGAAGATGCAGACGATTAGTGACTGGAAGAAGAAAAAGACGAATCCGGTATCAGACAAGATTTTTATTATTTGCGAAGTGTTGGGTGTGACACCGTATGATTTGTTGTCAGGAGCAGAACATATCGGGGTACGTAGCCGGGAGAATGTTACGTATGTCATAGATAAGGGAACAGAGTTAGGTATGCTGATTGAAAGTTATCAGAACCTTGATGGAAATTGTCAGAGAAAGCTACTCGGCTATATGGAAGCACTAAAAGATATGAATAACGAAAAAGAAAATAATTTTTTGCATCAAAATACGTATATACGAAAATATACGTTAGAAAGGATGCTAATATGATAATAGATTTACTAATAAATAATCTTTACAGGAAGCATTAGCTGTTGTGCATTAATTTAAAAATGGTTATAATAAGAAAGGAAGACTTACATGGAAAATCAGACTTTACAAGATATAAGAATGCAGGAAGAGTTACAGGTTATTGTAACGTACTGATTTAAAAGTACTGGAGGTTGCAGCCCAAAGGGAATATAAAAATCCAATGTCGGGAGGCCGTTCTATTAAGATTGACATTTATGCCAAAGATGTTGATGATAAGGTTTACGATATAGAAGTGCAGCGAACAGATCAGGGAGCAGTTTTGGAGATGGTTCGCATATTATATATGTGAATGGCAGTTATAAAGATGATGATGACCCAATTGGGAAGCTGATGCATGATTTTAGATGCACAAGCTCAGAGGATATGTATTATCTGTTATTGGCAAAGCAGGTCAGGCATTTCAAGGAAACAGAAGGAGGTCGAAAAAGCGTGTGCAAGGCAGTAGAAGAGATTGCGGAAGTATCTTGTCTTTCTATAGAGGAAGTGGAAGAATTGGTTAATCTTTCTTAGGAACAATAAAAACCTTTTCTGGGAAAATTAAACTAAATGCCAAAAAAGATTTTCAACAAAGGGACTAGCACACTAAGTAATTTTTAGTGTAGCAGTCCCTTTTGTTACTATTTATTACCTTGACTTTAGACACATGTAGATTTATAATTTAGACAAACATACATTCGATTCAGAGAGAAGGGATATAGTGGCAAAACTGTTAATCAGAAGAGATGAAATGATTTTACTAAAGAATAGTGAAGCGGGAAAAAATTTTGATTTATATGGAAATCTTTTTGCTGCCCTACAAACATACGATGTACTTAGTGAGGATGAATTTAATAAAAGTCAAACATTAGATGATAAGGCACGTGCGGTTATTTTAAATAACAAAAAAATATTGTTTGATGAAATAAAAAATGAATGGAGTGGTATAGGGTGCAATGATGAGGCGACAGGGGAAATTCGATGTCAATTATGTAGAACAAAGAATAAGTTAGTTTTTTATATACACAATAAGTTGAACGATAATGAATTAAATGTTGGTTCAGAGTGTATAAAGAAATTCCCGGGTATTGAAAATGTCGCAAAAATTAGGCGCACTCACAATGAACAACAAAAATATCAGGCAGAATCTAAAAGGCGAATTGAATTTGATGAGATCGACTTGACAGATATCAATTATATTAAGGAATCCGAAGAATGGTTTAAAAATTTTAAAATTCTTTTGCCATATAAATTATTTCATGATATTGAAACACTACTATATAACTTAAATTCTCTTAAAACAACATATATTAAGAGCGGAGGAGAGATAACATATGTAAAGAAACAGTATTTTGAGTTAAAAACTCTTTTAAAAAAATGTAAAAAAGAAGCTGAAAACATATATCAACGAAACAAAGGGCAGCTTTTAGTTTGTAGAAAAGGATTGGCAGATTGGTTAAATAGCAATCATAATGATATTTGGGAAGCGG
This sequence comes from uncultured Roseburia sp., assembly GCA_945787015.1. GTDB lineage: Bacteria > Bacillota > Clostridia > Lachnospirales > Lachnospiraceae > Roseburia. The sequence goes on along the minus strand of CALZGM010000016.1, from coordinate 19,968 downwards.
TTATGAAAAATGGCGGATTGCTTAATACAGAAACTTTGAAATATTGCTATGAGACAGAGTTTGTTCAAAGCCACTTAAAACGATTTAATGCTAGAATATCAGATGGGGACATTAGTATAATCGGTATGAATGGTCCTTCTATACGTTTTATGATAAAAAATAGTGATTACATATATCCATTATATTTTGGAATGAACTGTAAGGTATTTATGCAAAATATAGGATGTTATTGTTTGACAAACAAAAATTATCATTTTGGGAAAAAAGATTTAGTTAATATTAGTGTTGAACAGACCAATAGTAATTTTGATGCAATGTGTAATCGAATAATGTCCCCATTAGAAAAGATTGGATTACAGATAGAAAGAAGTGAATATACAGGTGAAAAATATTATGTCCGTTTGCCACAAACAACAAGGGCTTCTAAATGGAGTAATCGAGTTGAAACTACTGAATTAGGATATAAAAAAATTGCGGAATCTGCAATTTTTACAAAGTTTAATGCCTTAGTATTTGCTTCTGATGAAGAGATTGAAGCAGCATTCGCTAGGATATTAAGCCAACTTAACAGAACCACAAAATGGTTGACCAAAGTTGAAAAGGAGAAGATGGAAGAAATTTCTAAGTCTCTTACTATTCAACAACAGAGGGAATTCGTTCCCTATGCGTAAATTGAAATACCTTCGCTATTTTGTGGGGGTATTTTTTACTTGGGAATAATAGGCAAAAGGTGCCTGACACCATTAAATTTTTATTTTTGATTTGAGTAAGGAGCAGGCAAAAGACAGGGTAGACCGGTACTGGAATATATAGGCAAAGAGAAAACTCCGCAGTCACATGGCGGAGTTTTTTGTCACATAAAACTTCAACTTACTCCTAGTAATAAAGTACCTAATGTGATAAAATCTAAGTAACTATTAGGTTTAAAAAAAGAGGCATTGAGGAATGAACAAAAAGGTAAGAGTTCTGCTGTATTTGCTTTCTTTATCGGCAACTGCTTTGGTGTTTGCCCTGCTGATATTTCATGGCAGAATACAAAAGCCGGTAAGTACAAAGCAGGACAATGTAGCAGAACAGACAGAAATGGTTTTGGAAACGGAAAAAGCGGCAGGAGTAGAAACGGAACTTACGACCGAGTCGGCGCAGGAGGGCGAAACGGAGACCGAAACCGAAGCTAATCAGAAAGATACGGTACTCCTCTTTGGAGGAGATGTTTTGATAAAGGCATCTACAGAGAGCATTTATAAAAAGAATGGCGTGACAGGGCTGGTTTCGGAAGAGATTCTTGCCGAAATGCAAAATGCCGACATTATGATGGTGAATCATGAATTTCAGCTCAGCACCAGAGGGGAGCCGATGGAGGATAAACAGTTTACCTTTCAGACGGATCCAAAGAATGTGCAGATTTTACTGGATTTGGGAATTGATATTGTAAGTCTTGCCAATAATCACAGCCTGGATTTTGGGCAGGATGCATTACTGGATACCTTTGCTACGCTGGATGAGGCAGGTATTTTGTATGCGGGTGCAGGCGATAGCAAAGAGCGGGCAGAGGAATTGCAGGTTATTGAAGCAAATGGTAAAAAGTTTGGCTTTTTGGCAGCAACGCGTGTGATTCCGGTAGCAGGCTGGGATGTCAGGAATAAACAGCCGGGGTTATTTACCACATATGACGATACAAGACTTGTAGAACGTATCAGGGAATCCAAAGAGGAATGTGATTTTCTGACCGTTTATGTACATTGGGGAATTGAGCGGGAAGAATATCCGCAGGAGTATCAGAATGTGATAGCAAAGCACTGTGTGGAAGCCGGAGCGGATGTAATCATCGGGGCACATCCACATGTATTGCAGGGCATTGAATTTATAGATGGAAAGCCGGTTTTTTATAGCCTGGGAAATTATATTTTCAGTAACAGTATTCCAAAGACGATGCTGGTAAAAGTTATAATAAAGGCAGATGATACAGTAGAATATAGTTTGATACCGGCTTTTGCGGTGAATGGACAGACACAGGCAATGGAAAGCGCAGAGGCAGAAAAATTATATACTTATATGAATGAAATTTCTGAAAAAAGCTATGTAAACAGCGATGGCAGTGTTACAGATAAAACAGAATAGTGTAAAGGAGAAGAGGTTATGCAGTATCATTTAAAAAATGATAAAATCGATGCTACATTTGAGAGCTTTGGAGCGGAAATGATTTCCTTAAAGGATGCAAGTGGCAGAGAATACTTATGGTGCGGTGACAGTAAATATTGGGGGAGACATTCACCGGTACTTTTTCCTTTCGTCGGCAAGGTGAGTGGAGGAAAATACCGATATAAGGGTGTGGAATACCCGATGGGACAACACGGGTTTGCAAGGGATATGGAGTTTTCTCTTGTATCACAAAAGGAAGATGAAATCTGGTTTGCTATAGAATCTACAGTGGAAACAAAGGCGAAATATCCTTTTGATTTCCGACTGGAAATCGGGTACCGACTTATTGAAAATACCGTGCGTGTGCTTTGGAAAGTGATAAATACGGCAGCAGAAGAGCCAATGTATTTTTCAATTGGGGCACATCCCGCTTTCCTTTGTCCATTAGAGGAAGGAAAAGAGCAGAGTCAGTATCTGGTGCGCTTTGAAAAGAAAGAAAAATTAATTTATCGTACACCGAATCTGGAACTGGGACTATGCCTGCCACAGGAGCATACGTTAGAATTAGAAAATAATTGCTGCCGGTTGAAAAAAGGCTTCTTTGATGTAGATACCTATATTTTTGAAAACAAGCAGCTACAGGAAATGTCTTTGCTTACACCGGAGAGAGAACCATACATAACAGTGAACTTTGATACACCGCTTGTGGCGCTCTGGTCGCCAAACAAAGAAGGTTCGCCATTTGTCTGCATTGAACCATGGTATGGAAGATGTGATATGGTTGGTTACGAAGGAAGTCTTAATGAACGTGAATGGGGAAACATGCTGGAAGCAGGAAAGATATTTGAAGCATATTATGAGATTCGCGTGGAAGAATAGGAAAAGGAGTGCATGTTATGAAAGAGCAGATTACCAGAATAAAAAGAGAACTGATTCATAAGGGGACTATTTTAGATATCTATAAAGATACCATGCAGCTTCCGGACGGAAACACCGAGGAGTGGGATTTTGTATCTCATAGAAAAGGTGCAGCAGCAGTCGTAGCAGTTCGGGATGATGGTAAAATATTAATGGTACGCCAGTATCGTCCGGCATTGGAACGCGAAACGTTGGAAATTCCGGCTGGATCAAGAGACAGTGTAACAGAGGATACCAAGGTATGTGCTGCCAGAGAATTGGAAGAGGAAACCGGATTTCGTGCAGAACAGATTTCATTTCTGATTTCGTTAAAGACAACCGTTGCCTTTTGCGATGAATTTATTGATGTGTACCTTGCAAGAAAACTAATAAAAACAAAGCAGCATTTAGACGAGGCAGAGGAAATCAATGTCGAAGCATGGGATATTAATGACTTGTGTGATTTGATTTATCAGGGCAGAATTCAGGATGCTAAGACAGTCGCGGCACTTTTGGCTTATAAAAATGCGAAAAACGAGGATGCAGGAGATTATTGCCCGGGACGCGCATAGTGTGGAACATGCATGTAAAACAAGGAGGTTTACAGGATGGGAAACAAGGAAGAAATGAAGATGACCTATTCGGGAATCGTAGTATCAAATGGGAAAAAGAAGATTTCGGTTGTTTTTGAAGCGGGAGATGCAACTGCGGAAGGGGCTATTCCTGACTGCAAAATTACAAAAAGCACCGGCTTTGAAGCAGATGAAATCGTGATGTTGGAAAAATACCTTCAGATGAATCAGATGGAGATTGTGAAGAAAGCGAAAGAAATCAGTGGCTTCCGGAGTTTTATGGAGGTTTGACAGTACAGGGTAAAATAGGATGGAACAAATTGATTTGAATACAATGGATGAACTTGCGAACCGTTTGCTTTCGGATGCTAAAACCAATTATGGGCAGGGGCAGTTTGAGAAAGCATTAGATATACTGGTGCGCTGTATCCGTGCACCGAAAAGCAAAGAAAACCGGGAATTAGATGTGAAAGTCTATAATATGCTGGGGCTGATTTACGGATATCTGAATCAGGAGACTCTGTCTAAAGAAAATCTGATAAAAGCTTTAAGACTTGGCGAGGAATATGATACAAAGGAATGTATGATTCAAAGCTATATGAATCTTGGCTTTTTGCATCAGAAACTGGGAGATTTAGAAGCTGCACAGGCATATGAGGAACAGGCGCTTGCACTGCTTAAGGAATGCGAAGATGAGGGGGGCAGGATGCATGCGGTCTGCCTTGCATGTTATGGAATCATACAAAGCAAGCTTGGTAATGATGAATGGAACATTCAGCATCAGGAGCATACAAAACTGCTATTGCCGGCTGCACTGGATTTGAAACTGCGTATCAATTATCATCAGGGGAATCGGCAGGCTTTTGAAAAATGCATGGATGAATTGATAAATTCGGAAATGCTGGAAGAAGATTTTGTAGAGAGTGGAGAATTTTATCTGGATATATGTGCATTTCTATGGGATGAGGAATTATATGAGGAACTGCACAGAATTCTTTTATTTATGAAGCAACATCTTGAAAAATTTCCATTGGCTTATTTGAAATATCGTGTCTGCAATTATGAGATTCTGTATGCAAAGAAGTGCGGAACAGAAGAGGAACAGTGGGAAGCGGTCAAGGACTGGATGGCGATTCTGCCCCAATATGAGGAAGAACAGCAGAATGCAAAAAGATATAGTTTTGACTATGTTGAATATCTGCATGAGGAAAAAAACTTATCAGATAAGATGGAACAACGGAGTAAGCTGGATCCAATGACAGGGCTTTTGAATAAATATACACTTGAGTTTCTTGCGGAAGAATATTTAAAACAGAAGGATAAGGATGAGGTGACTGCTGTACTGGTCATAGATATGGACCATTTTAAGCAGATGAATGATACATTAGGACATTTGGCCGGAGATGCTGTTTTGTTAGATACGGCAATGATTATTCAAAAGTTTTTCAAAGAAGATGTGTTGTGTGGACGAATCGGTGGCGATGAGTTTGCCATTTTTATAAAGAATGTAAAAGACATTTCTACGTTACTGATACAGGCAGAATTTTTACGTCAGGAGATTGCAAAAGAAACATCCGAACGGAATGTTACCATTGCAGTCTGCGCAAGTATAGGGATTGCCTTATCAACAGCCGGCTTTACAGATTATGCAAGTCTGTTTGCCGCTGCTGACAGAGCACTTTATCAGGCGAAAAAAAATGGCCGTAATAAAATTGAGGTTATAGAATAGAGGTCTCCTGATATTCTTTTGGGGAAATCCCATATTCCTTTTTAAAGGCGCGGAAAAAACTGGAGTAATCTTTAAATCCACAAGCCAGGTAGGCTTCACTGATTGCCTGACCACCTAAGATGGCTTCACGGGAAAGCTGCAGACGTTTTTTCATAATGTATTGATGGACGGACATACCGCTGTGCTCTTTAAAGGTATGGGCAATATAGTATTTGCTTAAGAAAAATGCATTTGCCAGTTCCTCCAGTGATAAATCTTCCTCTAAATGGTCATCGATATAGTAGATGAGATTCTGATAGAGACTCTGCTGTTCACGCTCCGTCTTTGGGTTCTGCTGTTCGTAAACGATACGGTTTAATTGCAGAATGAGAGAGTTGACAGCAAGGGGAATGCGGGCTTCTTTACCAAAACGTTCAAACTGGATTTCTTCAATAAGCTGGAAAATCTGGAACTGAATTGCATTGAAGGTAATCAGGTCATTTCGAAAACGGTGGTTGCCGGTGGAAAGGACATACTGTGTCAGATAGCCATAGGACGCAGATTCAGACAAAAGCTTATGATAATAATCCTGCCCAATCCAAAAGACAAAGCGCCGATAAGGTACCGTTGTATCATGTATGATGGCGTGATGCTTGATGCCGGGCGGAATCAGCACCATGTCCCCGTAAGACAGGGAGTAAGTTTTATTTTCAATTTGCAGAGAGACCTTTCCTTCTAAAAAGAAATAGAATTCATAATAGCTATGAGAGTGGTCTTCCATTTTTTGCGAATAGGTGTCGTTATAATAATAAAGTTCATAATCTTTGGACAGCATATACTGTCTTGGATTGAAGGGAGATTGCAGGTTTTTATTCATTTACATTTCTCCTTGTGCAATGATGCATATTTGAAAGCTACCATCATAAGCATACCACAAGATTTGCAATGTATGCAACAATTCTCTCAATTTGAAAACTAAAATTTTGGGATATAATAAAATTAACAACTGAGGTAGTACGAAAGCCACAGTTTTTAATGAAAACAAATAATAAAAAATGATTAATGGAGGGTTTTAAAATGCAGTTAAACAAAGCAGGCTTAGAAAACAGAGCAGCATGGGAAGCAGCAGGATATTCGCTTCCAAAATTTGACCGTGAACAGGTTACAAAGAACACAAAAGAAAATCCATTCTGGATTCATTTTGGTGCAGGTAACATTTTCCGTGCATTCCAGGCAAATGTTTTACAGAACATCTTAAATGAAGGCATTATGGACCGTGGTCTTATCGTAGCAGAAGGCTTTGACTATGAAATTGTAGAGAAAATGAATCATCCGCATGATGATTACACCATTTTAGTAACATTAAAAGCAAACGGCTCCGTTGAAAAAACAGTAGTAGGTTCCGTTGTAGAATCCTTGACTTTAGACTCAGAAAACCAGACAGAGTATGACCGCTTAAAAGAAATCTTTACAAAGGATTCCTTACAGATGGCAAGTTTTACAATCACAGAAAAAGGATATAATCTTTGGGCACCGGACGGAAGCTATCTTCCATATGTTGCAGCTGATATGACAGCCGGACCAAACAAACCGGGCAGCTACATCGGCAAAGTAGCATCCTTACTTTACGCTCGTTACCAGGCAGGCGCAAAGCCAATCGCCATGGTTTCTATGGATAACTGCTCTCATAATGGTGATAAATTATATGCAGCTATTTCTGCATACTCAAAAGAGTGGTGCAAAAATGGTTTGGCAGATGCTGGTTTTGATGCGTATATTAATGACAAATCAAAGGTTTCCTTCCCATGGTCAATGATTGATAAAATCACACCGAGACCGGACGCTTCCATCGAAGCAATGCTTAAGAAGGATAACATTGAAGGCTTAGAGCCGGTTATCACCAGCAAGAATACTTATGTAGCTCCATTCGTTAATGCAGAAGAATGTGAATACTTAGTAATTGAAAATGCATTCCCGAACGGATGCCCGACAGAGTTGACAAAAGGCGGCATTATCTTTACAGAACGCGAGACCGTAGACAAAGTTGAGAAGATGAAGGTATGTACCTGCTTAAATCCACTTCATACAACACTTGCTGTTTACGGATGCTTATTGGGATATGATTTAATCTCTAAAGAAATGCAGAATCCGGTATTAAAGAAATTAGTAGAAGGTATCGGTTACAAAGAGGGACTTCCGGTAGTTATTAACCCGGGTATCCTTGATCCGAAGGAGTTCATTGATACTGTAGTAAATACACGTATTCCGAACCCATTTATGCCTGATACCCCACAGCGTATTGCTACCGATACATCACAGAAATTAGCAATTCGTTTTGGCGAAACAATCAAAGCATATGCTGCTTCACCGGAATTAAATGTAGCAGACTTAAAACTGATTCCGCTTGTATTTGCCGGATGGTTACGTTACCTTATGGCAATCGACGACAACGGAAATAAATTTGAATTAAGCCCGGATCCAATGCTTACAGAGGTTTGCCCGGTTGTTGCTGATATCAAGCTTGGTGACAGCGTGGATGTTGCAACAGTTTTGAAAGACATTCTTGGCAACAAGAAAATCTGGGGTGTTGACCTGCATGAAATTGGCATGGCATCTTTAGTATGCGATTACTTCGCACAGATGATTACAGGACCTGGTGCTGTGGCAAAGACACTTGAGAAATATGTGTAAAACCCTAATATAGAAAAGAAAAAGAAGCTGCCGGCTTTTCGTTTAGAGAAGCGGGCAGCTTTCTTTTTTCCCTTTACTATAAGAATATTTTATGGTTTAATAAGAGAATAAAAACAAAAGAAGGAGGTGTAGAAAGAATGCAATATGAAAGGTTACGAAATGACAAACAGGAAATAGAGAAAAAAATTGATATGTTGGAAAAGCAGTTAAAGGCATTTCCAGAAGGAAAACTCATTTGCACGGAACACGACGGATACAGTAAGTGGTATCAGAGCAATGGAAAAACAAACAGTTATATTCCTAAAAAAAATCGCCATCTTGCGGAACAACTTGCAGTAAAAAAATACTTATTACTTTTAGAAAAAGATCTAGAGCAGGAAAAGAAAGCAATTGAATCATATCTGAAATATCATAAAACAGATTTTGGTCTAGCGGAACAGTTACTTGCTGAACCATCTGAATATCAGAAATTACTTTCTCCCTTTTTTAAACCCATCTCTCAAGAACTTCTTGATTGGCAAAATTCCCCTTATAACCGTAGTAAAAAATATCCTGAACAATTAACAGTAAAAGCCAGTTCCGGTAACATTGTGCGCTCAAAATCAGAGGCACTCATTGATATGTTTTTGTATAAAAATAAAATTCCATTTCGATATGAATGTGAATTGTGTTTGGGAAGACAATTAGTGTATCCGGATTTTACGATTCGGCATCCCAAAACAGGAAAATTGTATTATTGGGAGCATTTTGGAATGATGGATGACAATGCCTATGTGAAGAAGACCTGTAAAAAACTGTATGACTACAGTACACATGGAATTATACCATCCGTTCAATTGATTACTACTTATGAAACAAAAGAAAGTCCACTAACTACAGAAATGGTCGAGAAAACAATTGAACATTACTTTGGTTAGGCATAGGAGAAGAAAAAGGTAGTACTGTGCCTAAAAAAACATCTATATTTAGCGTTTTGAACAGGTTATTTGTAAAAATTAGGCATATAGAAAATTTGAGTACTATGATGCCTAATTGAGGTTTGATTTTAGGCATAAAATACAAATTTGATACGCATATGCCTAAATCGAACTCTACGGGTGTAGCGCCAGACAATAATAGAAGATACGCGCTGAGAACTTCCATTATCATGAATCAAAGCATAACCAACACATACGCTTGCCCCCATACATCAGTTCGAGTATAATGTTGTATATAAGTCATAGCAATTGACAGTGCATTGCAGTCAGATAGAAAAGGAGGGAGCGCATGAAAGGGAAAAAAGAGCAAAACGAAGAGCGGAGCGTCATTAAAATTTCTGTGCGTAACCTCGTAGAATTTATCATGCGGGAAGGAGATATTGATAATCGTGTGGGCCGGGGAGCCTCTGCAGAAGCGATGCAGGAAGGAAGTCGTATCCACCGTAAAATCCAACGCCGTATGGGAAGTGATTATCATGCTGAAGTCCCGCTTCGGCTGGTGCTTCGTGAAGAAAACTATGACCTGGTCATTGAAGGAAGGGCAGATGGAATACGCATTCAAAGTCGGACGGGAGCAGAGATCAGCTATGCTGATAATTTTAACCGCATGGAAATAAATGATGACATGGAGGTTATGATAGATGAAATCAAAGGTGTATATCAAAAGTTAGAGCACATGAACGGGCCGGTTATGGTGCACAAAGCACAGGCCATGTGCTATGCCTATATTTATGCCTTACAACATGAGATAAAAAACATTCGCATTCAGATGACCTATTGTAATCTGGATACAGAGGACATTCGTTATTTTACAGAGGAGTTGACTTTTGAAGCGTTAAGCGAATGGTTTTCGAATCTGATCAATGAATATAAAAAATGGGCAGACTTTGAATATGCATGGCGAAGGCTACGGCAGGCGTCTATAAAAAAACTACAGTTTCCGTATGAATATCGGAAAGGGCAGAAAGAATTGGCAGCGGGCGTTTATCGTACCATAAACCGCAAAAAGAATCTTTTTATTCAGGCACCAACCGGTGTGGGAAAGACGATTTCAACGGTATTCCCTGCAGTAAAAGCAGTGGGAGAAGGACTGGGAGACCGCATTTTTTATTTAACGGCTAAGACGATTACAGGAACCGTGGCTAGAGAGGCCTTTGATCTTTTAAGAAAAAGTGGTTATCAGGCGAAGGTCATTCAGATAACTGCAAAAGAAAAAATGTGCCTTTGTGAGGAGATGGAATGTAATCCCGTGCATTGCCCCTATGCCAAGGGACATTATGACAGAGTAAACGATGCTGTATATGATCTGCTTCAAAAGGAAGATATGCTGACACGGGAAGTGATTTTACAGCAGGCAACAGAGTACTGCGTCTGTCCATTTGAACTGGGGCTTGACCTCGCTACCTGGTGTGACAATATTATTTGTGATTATAATTATGTATTTGATCCAAATGTGTATCTGAAGCGTTTCTTTGCAGAGGGAGTAAAGGGAGATTACATTTTTCTGGTGGACGAGGCACATAATCTCGTAGAGCGAAGCCGAGAGATGTATAGCGCAACACTCTATAAAGAGGACTTTTTAGAGATAAAGAAGATTATGAAAAGATATCAGCCAAAGCTTGAGGCTGATTTTAACAAATGCAATAAAATCCTGTTGGACTATAAGCGTGAATGCGAAAAGTATGTACTTTATGATAATATAGGGAACTTTATGTTTGCATTGATGCGGCTGGCATCGAATCTGGATGAGTTCTTACAAAAACCGATGGAGTTCCCGGAACGTAAGACCGTAACAGAGTTCTATTTAAACGTGCGCAATTTTTTGAATATTCATGAATTGGTGGACAACCATTACGTCATTTATTCAGAGCATACGGAAGATGGCAGATTTATGTTAAAGCTTTATTGTGTGGATCCATCGCTGAATCTGCAGTCTTGTATCAATAAGGGAAATGCCACGATTTTCTTCTCTGCGACTCTACTGCCGATACAATATTATAAGAGCCTGCTCTCGACGAAGAAAGATAATTATGCAGTATATGCAGAGACTGCCTTTACGGAAGAACAGAAGCTTCTTTTGGTAGGAAGGGATGTCAGCAGCAAATATACGAGAAGAAATCAGACAGAGTTTTCAAAAATTGCTTCTTATATTAGAAAAACTGTACTTATCAGGCAGGGAAACTATATGGTATTTTTCCCGTCTTACAAAATGATGCAGCAGGTGTACGATGCATTTCTGGAGTTGGATACAGAAGAAATTGATGTTGTTTTGCAGGAAGTTGGGATGAAAGAAGAGGCACGTGAATTTTTTCTTGCAGAATTCGCAAAAGAGCGCATGCACTCACTCGTGGCATTCTGCGTGATGGGCGGTATCTTCGGAGAAGGAATTGACTTAAAACATGAACAGTTGATTGGGGCAATCATAGTCGGAACAGGATTGCCGCAGATTAGCAATGAGCGTGAGATTCTGATGAATTATTATGAGGAACGTTTAGGGCAGGGATTTGATTATGCATACCGCTATCCTGGAATGAATAAGGTGCTTCAGGCTGCCGGACGCGTGATTCGCACCACAGAGGATGTAGGAGTGATTGAATTACTGGATGAGCGCTTTTTGCAAAGCGACTATCGTGCATTATTTCCGAGAGAGTGGGAGAATTACGATATCTGCACAGTTGATAATGTGGCAGAAAAAATGGAGGCGTTCTGGGCTTTACATTTGAAAGAAAAGGAAGTATGATAATTTTATCTTTTTCATTGGATTAATAAACACGTAGACCTGTTCGAAGACAGGAGGATGCGTGAAGGAAAAAATTAAAAATAACATGATTGTATTCTGGGGTGGGGAAGCAGCGTGTGGAACCACATCCAATCTGGTGGCATTGGCGAGCTATATGGCGTATTTCCATGGATATCGGATGAGCCTGTGCCAGACAGAAGGGACTACTTTGCGTGCGTATTTTACTGAGAGTGCACTAGAGTTAACACAGCGAAAAGGAATGTTCTTGCGAAGTACAGGAAGCATAGATGAACAGAGAAGTATGACATTTATTGACTGTGGAAAACGGACGGATGAATGGACCAGGCAGTTCATGAAGAAGGCTGACCTTGTGGTAATCAATCTCCCCCAGACTGCCAAAGCTTTTGATACCTTCTTTTTACAGCATGTCAGATTTTCTGCAAAATCTGTTTATCTGGTTAGCTGTTATCAAAAAGAAGCATTTTACAACCAACAGAAATTACAATGGTTATATCGCATTCCAACGGAGCAAATCGCAGTCGTACCCTTTAATCCGGAATTTCAACTGGCATGTGAGAGGGGACACCTGGATCGTTATATGTGCAAAGAGGCACCATTTTATGTGTCTGAAACCCGCAGGTACTTTTTGCGAGAGTTGGATTGCGCGATGAATCGAATGATAGAACAGCTATAAAAAAGAGATGATGCTATTTGGCATCATCTCTTTCTTCCTGTGGAAGAGGTTTTTTAATATATATTTTTTCAATACGATTTTTGTCCATTTGGTCTACCCGAAGAAGCACATCATCATCGGTAATGATGATTTCGTTTTTCTCCGGCAGATGGTCTAAAAGACCAATCAGATAACCACCGATGGTATCATAGTCGTCAGAGGTGAAATTCAAATCTAATTTCTCACATAAATCCTCGAGGTTCGTAGAACCGGAAACAAGAAATTCGCGCTCGCTGATCTGATGGATAGGGTCTTCTTCGTCGGTATCATACTCATCACGAATTTCACCAACGATTTCTTCAAGCAAGTCTTCTAATGTAATCAATCCGGCAGTTGCACCATACTCATCTAAAACAATTGCAAGTGAAATGGAAGATTTACGCATCTCCATAAAAAGCTCAGCTGTATTCTTATGCTCATAAGTAAAGTAAGGTTCACGGATAATTTCACGGATGGAAAAATGCTCCTTATCGGTATATAGCAGTAAGTCTTTCATGTTTAGTATACCGATTACATTATCCGTATTATCCTCGTAAACCGGAAGACGTGTAAACATATTTTCCTTGAAAATAGCGATTAACTCGTCGTAAGTACTATCAACATTTGCAAAAATCATATCAATTCGGGGAATCATTACCTCTTTTGCCTGAGAATCACCGAAATCAAACAGATTATTAATCATTTCATGCTCTTCAGATTCAATGACCCCTTCTTCCTTACTAACATCGATGATAGTTAGAAGATCTTCTTCTGTCATCTGGGCGTCTGAAGCGTCCGGTTTTACACCAATCAGGAACAAAAAGCCCATAGCCAGTTTGTTGATAATGAAAATAACCGGAGTCAAGACCTTCATAATGACGGAAATCGGACCGGAATAAGTTAATGACAACTTTTCTGCATGAATGGTTGCCAGCGTTTTTGGGGAAATTTCACCAAAAATAAGAATCAGAAAGGTTAGAATACCTGTAGCAATACCGGCACCAATGCTTCCCCAAAGACTTACCGCTAAGGTTGTAGCCAAAGAAGATGCAGAAAGGTTTACAATATTATTTCCAATTAAAATGGCACTCAATAATTTACCGGAGTCCTCCGTAATAGCAAGAACCTGTTTTGCACGCTTGTCACCTGCTTCTGCAAGAGAACGCAGACGAATTTTATTTACCGTCGTAAGCGCAGTCTCTGCAGAAGAGAAAAATGCTGATAAAATAAGTAAAATGGCAAGAATAATAAGCGAAACTATGTCACCCGTGTCCAAAAATAAATCACCTCAAAATCTTTCTTATTAAAAATTATTCGTCAATACTATAGTTTGGAGCTTCTTTTGTAATGTGAATGTCATGTGGATGACTTTCTTTCAAAGAAGCAGCTGAAATCTTCACGAATTTTCCTTTTGTCTTTAAGTCTTCGATTGTTGGGCAACCACAGTAACCCATACCGGAACGGATACCGCCGACCAACTGGAAAATGGTATCTTCCAACATTCCTTTGTAAGCAACACGTCCTTCGACACCTTCCGGAACAAGCTTCTTTGCATCGTTCTGGAAGTAACGGTCTTTGCTTCCGTTTTCCATAGCAGCGATAGAACCCATACCACGGTAAACCTTGAATTTTCTGCCCTGGAATAATTCAAAGGTACCCGGAGCTTCATCACAGCCTGCAAACATACTTCCCATCATACAAACATTGGCACCTGCAGCGATTGCTTTTGTCATATCACCGGAGTACTTGATACCGCCATCCGCAATGATTGGAATACCGGATTCCTTTGCGGCTTCATAACAATCCATGATTGCAGAAATCTGTGGAACACCGATACCCGCAACGACACGTGTGGTACAGATAGAACCAGGTCCGATACCAACCTTAACAGCATCTGCACCAGCAGCAATCAAATCGCGGGTAGCAGCACCGGTAGCAACGTTACCGGCAATTACCTGTAAATCCGGATAAGCAGCTTTGATTTTCTTAACAGCTTCTAAAATATTGTGAGAATGACCATGTGCAGAGTCAACGACGATAACGTCAACCTTGGCATTTACTAGTGCATCCACACGTTCCATCATATTAGCAGTAATACCAACACCGGCACCGCAAAGAAGACGGCCCTGTTCATCCTTTGCAGAGAGCGGATACTTAATCTGTTTTTCAATATCCTTAATGGTGATTAAGCCCTTTAAGTGGAAATCCTTATCTACGATAGGAAGCTTTTCTTTTCTGGCCTTTGCAAGAATCTTTTTTGCTTCTTCTAAGGTAGTGCCTTCTAAAGCAGTAATCAAACCTTCAGAAGTCATGCTTTCACTGATTTTCTTTGTGAAGTCTGTCTCGAATTTTAAGTCACGATTTGTGATGATACCAACTAATTTATCGTCTTTACAGATTGGAACACCTGAGATACGAAATTTACGCATCAGGTCTTCTGCATCCTGAAGGGTATGGTCTGGAGAAAGGAAAAATGGATCGGTAATAACGCCATTCTCAGAACGTTTTACTTTGTCTACTTCATCTGCCTGTTCCTGAATTGACATATTTTTGTGGATGATACCAATACCACCCTGTCTGGCCATGGCGATTGCCATTCTATGTTCTGTTACGGTATCCATAGCGGCGCTCATCATAGGAATGTTTAAAACGATTTTCTTTGTAAGATGAGTAGTTAAATCAACCATGTTTGGAGTTACTTCAGAATACTGCGGTACCAAAAGTACGTCATCAAAAGTAATGCCTTCACCAATAATTGTTCCCATTTTTCATTGTCCTCGCTTTCTCTTATTAGGTATGTTGTATATAATTATATGACACTTTGATACTTAGATGATAAAGTGTCCCATCATGTATATTTGTGGTATCATAGCAAAAATTTTGTGGTCTGTCAATGTTTACAACGAATTCTTTTTATAAAAAATATTTGCATAAAAAAGTAAGTATGTTATGCTTTTTTTAAAGTTGATTCGGAAGGTGGAAAAAAGATGGAATTTCGGCCATGTATCGATATTCATAATGGAAAAGTAAAACAGATTGTGGGCGGTAGCCTTAGAGACGCAGGAAATGCTGCAAAAGAAAATTTTGTGTCCGAACAGGACGCGGCATTTTATGCACATATGTATAAAGAAGCGGGGATTCGCGGCGGACACATTATTTTGCTGAATGCAAAGGAAAGCGAATATTATGAAGCAACCAAAGCGCAGGCGCTAAAAGCACTGGCGGCTTATCCGGGTGGTTTGCAGATTGGCGGCGGCATTACAGCAGAAAATGCGAAGGAATTTCTTGCGGCGGGAGCAAGCCATGTAATTGTGACTTCCTATGTATTCCGGGACGGACACATTGACTATGAGCGCCTGGACAGATTAGTTGCGGCTGTCGGAAAAGAACGCCTGGTATTGGACTTAAGCTGTAGAAAACGCGATGGGGGATATTTTATCGTGACAGACCGCTGGCAGAAATTTACCGAAGAAAAAGTAACGCTTTCCTTATTAAATAGGTTAAAGGACAGCTGCGATGAATTTCTAATCCATGCGGTGGATGTAGAGGGAAAGGCAAGCGGTATCGAAACAGAACTGGTCCGTATGCTGGGGGAATGGGATGAAATCCCGGTTACTTACGCAGGCGGCGTGGGCAGTTATTCGGATTTGGAGCAGTTAAAGCACCTTGGGCAGAACCATGTCAATGTGACAATTGGAAGTGCGCTGGATCTTTTTGGCGGACCGATGAAGTATGAAAAGGTATTAAAAATAGTTTCCAAGTAAACAAAAAAGTGTTGCAAGCCGGAAATTTGTCTGCTATACTGTTAGCAAGTTTTATGTGACTTAAGTATCGGCAACGTTGAAGCCGATACAGAATGGAGGACAGACAAATGTTTAAAGTAAACGATAATTATCAGAAGCTTCCGGGAAGCTATCTGTTTAGCACCATTGCAAAAAAAGTAAATGCATACAGCGCAGCAAATCCCCAAAAGAGCATCATCCGTCTTGGAATTGGTGATGTAACACAGCCAATCGCACCAAGCATTATTGCAGCAATGCACAGTGCAGTGGATGAAATGGGAAATGCAGCTACTTTCCATGGCTATGCACCGGACCTTGGTTACGAATTTTTAAGAAGTGCCATTGCAAAAAATGACTATGTAGCAAGAGGCTGTGATATTTCGGCAGATGAAATCTTCGTGTCCGATGGGGCAAAGAGTGATTCCGGTAACATTCAGGAGATTTTTTCCGTAGATAATAAAATTGCTGTCTGCGACCCTGTTTATCCGGTATATGTAGATTCCAACGTAATGGCCGGCAGAACAGGCACTTATGACCCGAAGACAGAAATGTGGAGCGATGTCATTTACATGCCATGCACCATGGAAAATAATTTCGTACCGGAATTCCCGAAGGAGACACCGGACATCATCTACTTATGTCTGCCGAATAATCCAACCGGAACGACCATCACAAAGAGCCAGTTACAGGAATGGGTTGATTATGCAAATAAAAACGGAGCAGTCATCATTTACGATGCTGCTTATGAAGCATATATTTCCGAGGACGATGTGGCACATTCCATCTACGAATGTGAGGGTGCAAAAACCTGTGCCATCGAGCTTCGCAGTTTTTCTAAGAACGCAGGCTTCACCGGCGTGCGTTTAGGCTTTACCGTGGTTCCAAAGGAATTAAAATGCGGTGATGTTTCCTTACATGCGATGTGGGCAAGACGCCACGGCACCAAGTTTAACGGAGCACCATACATCGTGCAGCGCGCAGGCGAGGCAGTTTACTCCGATGCCGGAAAGGCAGAATTAAAGCAGCAGGTAGCATATTATATGAACAATGCAAAGACCATCAAGGAAGGATTAAAGGATGCCGGTTATACCGTATTTGGCGGTGTAAACGCACCATACATCTGGCTTAAGACACCGGAGCAGATGACCTCCTGGGAATTCTTTGATTACTTATTGGAAAATGCGAATGTAGTAGGTACACCGGGCTCCGGCTTCGGACCGAGCGGGGAAGGCTACTTCAGATTGACTGCATTCGGAAGCTACGAGAATACAGTGACTGCATTGGAGCGGATTAAGAAGTTGTAACTTTTGTACTGGAATGTATATTGGGCATAGAAGAAGATTTTCTATGTCCATTTTTTATGCACAACGCGGATTAACTATTATGAAAACAGTACCGATATACCAATTATAAAGCAAACAAAGAATATGCAAAGGGATTTGCAACCTATCGTTGGAAAGGAGTCCAATATGAAAATCAATAACAGTTATGAACCATCCTATAACTACAAAAACACCCAGACAGAAAAAATAACAGAAAACTATGGGAAAACCATCGGGAATGTAAAGCTTTCTGAAGAAGGCGCAAAGTATTATGAGGAATTGAAAAACAAATATTCCAATATGGAATTTATCCTCGTCAGTAAGGATCAGAAAGCGAATGCACAGGCAAATGCCGCATCCTATGCAAATGCGAGTAAAATGGTTGTTTTAATTGATGAAGAAAAAATCGAGCGCATGGCTACTGATGAAACCTACCGCAAACAATATGAGAGCATCATAAAAAATGCAGCCTCTGGATTGACACAGCTAAAATCGCAAATAGAAGCGTCGGGTCAAAGCGGAAATGTAAAAGGATATGGAATGCAGGCAAATGACAGCGGAACAGCATCTTATTTTGCCGTGTTAAAAAAATCTGCCGCTGACCAGAAAGCCCGTATCGAAAAGAAAGCCGCTGAGAAAAAGGAAGCAAAAAAAGCAGCAGAAAAGAAAGCCGAGAAGAAGGAAAAGGAAGAACGGCTTCATGAATCTAAAGATATCGGAGAAGAAACCGTTACTATTATAGCGAATTCAATGGAAGAACTGATGCAAAAGATACAGGATTATTATTTCAACCAGATGAGTGATACTGTACAAACAGCAGAAGAAAGTGCACTGGGACAGCACATAGATTTTCGCGGATAGCGGGAAGGATGTGATTCGATGAAATTAAAGGATGCTATGCCAATCTACCGAGAATATAGACAAAGGCTGGTGAACCAGACCAGAGACCTTGTAAAACAAAGAGATACGGCAAAATCAAAGTTTGAAGCAACCGGAGATGCTGCATGGTCTAATGAAGCAGCGACCCTTGAACTTTCAATAGAAGCAACAAAGAAAGAATTTGAAGAAAATCAGAAAATCCTTGACGGATTAACAGAACAATGGTGCGCCGCTGCGAATGCAGAGAATGCCAGGGCCCTTGCGGATCCGGAAACCGGTATGGCAGCAACCTTGTCTAAAATAATGACGACCGTTGCCCGTATGTGTGCCGGTGACAAGGTGCCATACAGCGATGAAAAGAAAGTGATGGAGTATGATTCTGACCTTTATGGAAAAGCAAAACAGGCTCAGATTATGATGGCGGCTATGAAGGAGAAACAGAAAGAATATGAATCACTTTGGAAGAAAGAAGGCGGAGAATATGACCCGGAGGGCGTAGCAGATAATACTACGGCGCAGGGAGATTTGCCGGCAGTGCCACAGGAAGAGACCGGTTCTGGTGATGTGGGAGAAATCGTCGCAGAGTAGAAAACACCATAGGAGGCGTGGCTTCAATCATAATTTTGAAGCAGCCTTCTATGGTGTTTTATAATTCTAGGTGGTAAAAATCAAATTGCAAATAACCAAAGGTACAAAATCCCTTTCTAAAGTACACTTCTGGTGCCAGAACAGTAGGCACGGTACATTTCACAAGAGCGATGGAAATTCATGCTTTTTATATCACAGTTACAACTACATAACAGGAGGAAAACATGGGAAACACAACGATTTTTGACGATGTTCTAAGGACAATCCAGGAGCGGCGTCCGGAACTTTTGATTCCACTTATCAATGAAGTGTTTCAGACTTCTTATCCATTGGAAACAAGAGTGAACCGCTTGCCTGAGGAGCATCAAAAGCTGCTTGCAAAAGTAATCGCAGACAGCTGCAATGAAGTAGATGGGAAAACGTATCATTTTGAGTGCCAAAGCACCAGGGATGGAAATATGGTAATTAGAATGATAGAGTATGATTTCATGATTGCCTTATCGGAAAGCATAAGAACAGGAAATAAGGAAAAAATATATTTTCCACGTTCGAGTATCATTTATCTTCGTACTACAAAGAATACGTTATCAGAAGAATCCATGGAAGTTATCTTTTCTGATGGACAGTGTGTTACATACCGGGTTCCGGTTTTGAAACTAAAAGATTACAAAATCGAGGAAATTTTTCAAAAGAACTTGCTGATTTTACTGCCGTATTATATCATGAATTATGAGAAGGAACTTTCCAAAATAGCTAGTAATAGTGTGAGAACCAATCAGTTGTTGGCAGAATACAGAAAAATAATAGAACATCTGGAAAAGATTACAAAAGAGGATGAAACAGGACTTTTCCACGATTTGTTGAGAATGATGCAACGGGTTATGCGACATTTACTTAGAAAAGAGCAAAAACTAAGGGAAAGGATGGAAGATGTTATGGGAGGAAAAGTATTACCACT
>CALZGM010000015.1 GCA_945787015.1 uncultured Roseburia sp. | reverse complement strand
TTGTGGTGATTCTCTGTTAATTTACACTTGACAAAGGTCATTACATATCAGTCCAGTAATTGGATTTATAAAAGTGTATATCAGAGAAAAACAATTACTGTAGCAAAATATTAGCTCTTTTAAACTTTGTACTGGGGCATAATAGATGTAAAATGAATTCTGATGCCCCACTATAAAGACAATTCTTCATAAAGTTGGGCAAAATCACTTCAAAATGATATGTTTATGCCCTGTTTTAATATATCCAATAGAAAGTATGTTCTGAGAACTTTCTATTATCATGAATTGGGAAGTGCCGGCTTTCGCCGGCACACTATATTTTATCAAATTAAGTTATTAACTAAATACCCCTTCTATTTGCTCATCTCAAGCAGTTTCTGTCTCATTTCTGCTTCAATCTTTAAAAGTTCTGCTTCCGCAGCAGCACGTTTTGAGCGGCCCTCTTCCTGAATCTTCATTACTTCATCTAAAGTAGAGATCAGGGTCTGGTTGGTAGCCTGAAGTGTTTCGATGTCTACGATGCCACGCTCAGATTCTTTCGCTGTTTCGACGGTTGCCATCTTAAGTTGGTCTGCATTTTTCTTAAGAAGAGCATTAGTCATGTCGCTTACTTCGCGCTGCGCAGCAGCTGCATCTGTTGCGTGGCTGACACCAATGGCGATAACCATCTGGCTCTTCCATAATGGAATGGTATTTACCAGAGTGGACTGGATTTTATCAGACATCACGGTATCGTTATTCTGAATCAGACGAATCTGAGGAGCCATCTGTAAGGATACGGTACGGGATAATTCCAAATCATAAATTTTCTTTTCAAAGCGGTTACACATTTCTGAAAAATCTTTTGCCTTCTGAGTATCCTCCGGAAGACCGCTTTGTTCAGCCTTTGCAAGTAATGCCGGTAATTCTACGTTTTTTGCATGCTCTAATTTCTGCTTGCCGGCGAGGATGTACATAGATAGTTCTTTGAAGTAGTTTAAGTTCAGCTCATACATTTTATCGAGCATGGCAACATCTTTGAGCAATGTAATCTGGTGCGTCTCCATTGCCTGACAGATTTTATTAATGTTAACCTCTGCTTTGTCATATTTGGCTTTCAGATTAGAAAGCTTATTACTGCTTTTTTTGAAAAGCCCTAAAAAGCCTTTTTCTTCCTCTTCATCAAAACTTTTAAGCTCTGCTACAACATCGGTTAATAGGTCGCCGATTTCACCCATGTCCTTGGTACGGACGCTGTTTAATGCGGTTTCTGAAAAATCTGCAATTTTTTTCTGGCTACCGGCACCATAATGCATGACCATCTGTGTATTGGTCAGGTCAATCTGTGCAGCGAAGTCGTCTACCATTTTTTGCTCCTCCGGTGTGAGCACGACTTCAAGCTTTTCCGGTTCGTCCTTTTTGGCTTCTGTGGTAACGACAATTTCTTCCTTGGTATCCACAACCGGGTCAAAGGTCAGGGTTGGGGCTTCCTTTAATAATTCATCTAAATCTTTGCTCATTTCTTATCCTCCGAAAAATTATTTTTAGTTAAACCTTCTTTTGCTAACATCGTCTGAAGTACCTGGGCATCTGTAGTAACATCAAATACCGTAGCTTGAAACAGCTTATTCAAAAGTTCGGCAAAAGCTTCATTAATCGTATCAACAGTTGATTCAATCTGTGCCTTTGCAGAAAGTATTTCCTCGCCCGGTGCACTTACCATATCGAATTCCGCATAAGACTGCAAAAGCTTGATCGTCGTAGGCAGATAATAATTCATCAGCTTATGCATCTGAGGCATTTGATCAGGGTCGTCTTCTAAACGCTCAAAAATCTCTTTTAGCAGATGCTCCATGCGGTAGAGCTTTTCGGAAATTACTTCTCCCGGAATCTGGTCATTCAATTCGTGAAGCTTGTGTATATAGTCTTGTCCCTCCCGAATCATAGTCTGCAATTCCTGATTGGTATCATCCGCATTCGTCGGCTGTGTGGCCTGTTGTGGCGGGGTGGTAGTATTCATTTCAAGAGCTTTGCGCTCTTTTTCAACTCTTAAATACTCGCGAAACGTTGCATCATCTAACATGAAGCAGGTTTCCTTCGTATCTAAATGGCCTTCGGGGAAAAATCCGAGTGCCAGCATCTTTTTTAAGTCTTTTAAAATGTACTTGGTACTTTTTCCGGCACTTTTTGCCAAGTCTGTAATGTTCACATACATTTTTCCGGCGCAGAGGGAAACATAACGTTTCATTCTGCTTAAACGTTCTTTTTCAACAACACCTTTGCGAATGGCAAAAACGGAACCGCCCCATGCCAACCCGAGGATACAAAGTACCGGAACCGGCCAGATGAAACCTACCAGGGCACAGATAAGCGCAGCCAGAAGTACCGCAGAGGTGACACCGGTTCCGATGCCGCCGAATACCATATATAAAATGCTGGATACCTGTCCGACATTTTTTACTTTTGTGGACGGAAGGGTAGAACGCTGTGGAGTTACCGCTGTCTTCTGATAGGAATTTTGCTTGTAGGCAGCATTCCTTTGACGCTGCTGCTCTTCATACCGGCGCGCGTTTTGATAGACGTTGGCATTTTTTACCTGTTTGCCTGCCTGGGAAATGGCTTCACTTACCGTTTCATTCACCAGAACGTTGAGTTCTCTGAAGTCTCCTGTGGCAAGACCTTCCGATACTGCTTTTTTAAATTGCTCTCCTAAATTGGAGTTAAAATTACTACTCATTTTTTATTTCCTTATTTTACTATATAGATATTAAGATTATCCCACACTTGCGGCGGACCTGCAATATCATTTTTATAAGAAAGAAGTACTTTTGTAGCGAGTATAAATGGTATATAATAACTTATATGAAATTAAAAACTGGAGGTAGGAACAATGGCAAATTGGGAAAATATTAAAGACAGTTTATTTGCAGCAGGCCGTGATGTGAGCCAGAAAGCAAAGGAAGTATCTGAGGTTGCAAAGTTAAAGATGGATATTCATGCAAAAGAAGACTTTGTGGAAAAGCAGTTTGCAATCCTTGGAAGAGCTTATTATGAAGTAAAGAAGGATAATGTAAGTGCAGAAGAGGAAGAGCAGTTTGCAGTAATCAAAGAGGCGTTGGATGAAATCGAACGTATGAACCAGCAGATGCTTGATATTCAGGGCGTGGTAGTGTGCCCGAACTGTGGTAAGAAAGTTCCGGCTGATAACTGCTATTGCAGTGCCTGCGGAGCAAAATTAGATGACGTTGTAGTAGATGCAGAAGTGGTTTCGGAGGAACCGGTTACAGAAGATACAGTAGAACCACCGGTTGAGGAACATACAGAAGAATAAGCGGGATAAAAGCCTTATGGTTAAATGGACTGTAAGGCTTTCTCTTTACATCTTTGACTATGTAGAGGATAAAGAGTAAGATAATAGGGGAAGCTAAAATGATAAAGGAGAAAAAGAGAGATGAAAGAATTTTTTAAGGCAGTTGGTAAAGCAGTGCTATATTTTGGCGTATACCTTTTGGTACAGGTGATTGTGTCCATGATATTTAGCGTAAGCATATCAACGAAGATGACAATGGAAATGATGGCAACCGGTGAAGAACTGGATGTAATGGCTCTGACAGAGCAGGTAACGGCAGCGGTTATGGATCAGGCAATGCTTATGACATTTATTTCCGGCATTGCAGTATTACTGATTTACTGGGTTATTTTCCTGATTCGCAAAAAAAAGCTGACGGCAGAAGTAATGATACGTCCGATTCCTACAAAAGGAATTTTACCGATTGTATTACTGGCAGTCACTTTCAATGTGATTACATCGGTATTGATAGGACTCGCGCCATGGCCACAGAGCTGGATGGATTCCTATATGATGAATTCCTCTGTTATTGACAATTCATTGGCGGCATGGCTTACAGCGGTACTGATGGCACCGGTGTTAGAGGAAGTGGTCTTTAGAGGCCTGATGTATACCAGGCTAAAAAAAGGCATGCCAATCGTTGCGGCAGCCATTCTTACCTCACTGGCATTTGGTACCATGCACGGTACGATTATCTGGGCAATTTACACATTTATTTTTAGTCTTGTATTAATCTGGGTATTTGAGAAATTCCATTCGTTGACAGCAAATATCCTTTTACATATGGCATATAATCTTTCCGGTATGGCATTGTCATTAATTCCGGAAGAAGCCGGTGCTGTGGTATGGGGGCTCTTCGTAGCAAGTATCGTTTTGGTTGTTGTCGCATACCGCATGATTTTGAAAGTTGCGGCTGAACTTCCTGTGATGGAGGAAGAGACTGTGGGAGCAGAGGAGCCAATGGAGACTGTGGAAGAAGCAGTCACAGATACTACAATGGAATAGGGAAAAATAAGGCAGTCAGATACAGATAGCAATTGTGTCTGACTGTATTTTTGCACGGAACGTAAAGAAATTAAAAACTTGACAAACTGACCGGCTGTATCATAACATATTTATAGGGATAAAATGTTGAGGAAGGAGTGTACTTTATATGGCAAAAAAGAACGAGCGGGGGGCGGGAAGAAAACAGGCACTAAGTGATGAAGTGATTGCGCAGATTAGAGTGCGTAAGGATGCAGGAGAGACTTTGACAGCATTGGCAGAGGAATATGGTGTATCCCGTCAGACTCTTTCCGGCTATTTAAACCGCAAAGATGCACAGATGGAGCAGATTTGCAAAACCTATCGTAAGTGGGCAGAAATAAACCACAGATTCCGGGGAATTGATACCGCAGACTATGTGATGCGCATGGACTTTATGTGTGAGGACGAATGCTGTACACAGATTTTAGTGGATTTTAGGCGAGAGCAAATTGCAATCGTGAATACGACAGATGACATTATTCACCGGGCATTCGGGATAAAGGCAAAGCCAACCTGGGAAGATTTTATGGAATTTCTGGAGAGCCGCTGCTTTCCAAGGACAAGAGATCATTTGCGTCTTGTACTAAAGGATTTGGGACTGGACAGCTATGACCCGCTTGCAATTATTGAAAAGACCAAAGGGCGTATGGCTGAGGATTTACAGTGGATTGATATTACCTATTTTAGACCGGAGGTGAAGTAAAAGATGCAGATAATCGAGATGAGAACGGCAAATGTCGATATCAGTATCGGACACTCTTCTAAAGGGAACCAATTAAAATGGGAGCAGGACGGATGGTGGTATAAGGCGGATGCCTTTGGTTATGAGAGCCTGGCGGAAGTTGTAGTTTCCCGTCTGTTACTACAGTCAAGCATTCAAAAGACCGTCGTTTATGAACCGGTTTTGATTCGCTATAAGGGCAAAGAGTATCGGGGCTGTCGCAGCAAAAACTTCCGCGGTGAAAAGGAAGAACTGATTCCGTTAGAGCGACTGGCGCGAAGCTATAGTGGCTTTGGACTGGCGAAGCAGATGGCGCGTATGACAGGAGCAAAGGAACGCATTTCTTATGTAGAAGAACTGGTACAGAATATAACGGGGCTTGAGAACTTTGGTGAGTATCTGGCAAAACTTTTAGAGATAGATGCGTTTTTCTTAAATGAAGACCGCCACACGAAAAACATTGCGTTGCTTTATAACAATGAGAGGAAAGAGTATCGCCTGTGTCCGTTTTTTGATATGGGTTTGTCACTTTTTTCAGATACCAGAGAGACGTATCCCATCGGCATGGATTTTATGGCGTGCAGAGAGGTGATTACAGCAAAACCATTTGCGAGAGATTTTGATGAGCAGTTGGATGCAGCAGAAGCGTTATACGGAGGCTACTTAAAGTTTGCCTTTCCAAGAAGAAATATCACACAGGTCGTAGAGGAATTGAAACAGGATCTTTTATTAACCAAGGAGGATGTGAAAGCCGGGAAATGTTGCGGATACACGAAGGAAGAGTTTGCGCGGGTGGAAGAGACACTACGGTATCAGGCGGGGAAATATTTGTATATGTTCGGGGAGTAGTTTTTGCGGACACTTGACTTTCCCATTTTTCCGTGCTAATCTTAAAAAAGCGTAAAACAATAAACACGAGGAAAAAGAGAGTACATTTGTTTAAACTTTACAGAGAGATTTCCCGGTTGTCACAAGCGGCAGTAAGGCGCAAGGGACAGCATGTGCTGAGAGGAAATGAGCAAGGACAGATGGAAGATGGCTTTGGAGTGGCAGGACTGAACCGATGAGGATAAGTTCTGACGGGACCGCCTGTTATAGCGGAAGATGTTAAAAGGAGCATGGAGGTTTACGGTGTATAAGCATCCGGCGAATAGAGACACCTGATGAGGCGTATGTCGTGAGGCATGAGCGAAGAGAAGTGGTAACACGAGATATTAGTATCCCGTCTTCTTAAAGAGATTTAAGAAGACGGGATTTTCTGCGTTTATAGAGCAGGACAAGAACGAGAAAAAGGGAGGACTCATTATGAGCAATAAAGGAAAATTTTATATGACAACAGCGATTGCCTACACATCAGGCAAACCGCATATTGGGAACACCTATGAAATCGTACTTGCAGACGCCATTGCAAGATACAAAAAAGCAGAGGGCTATGACGTATACTTCCAGACCGGAACAGATGAGCATGGCCAGAAGATTCAGGAAAAGGCAGAAGCCGCAGGCATCACACCAAAGCAGTATGTAGATGAAGTGGCTGGCGAAGTAAAGAGAATCTGGGATTTGATGAACACAGACTATGACAACTTTGTCCGTACAACCGATGAAGACCATGAAAAATGTGTTAAGAAGATTTTCAAGAAATTATATGATCAGGGCGATATCTACAAGGGCGCTTACGAAGGACTTTACTGTACACCGTGTGAATCCTTCTGGACAGAGTCCCAGTTAGTAGACGGCAAGTGCCCGGACTGCGGACGCGAAGTAAAACCGGCTAAGGAAGAAGCTTATTTCTTTAAGATGAGCAAATATGCAGATCGTTTGATTGAGCATATCAACACCCATCCGGATTTCATTCAGCCGGTATCCCGTAAAAACGAGATGATGAATAACTTCCTCTTACCGGGCTTACAGGACCTTTGTGTATCCAGAACCTCCTTTAGCTGGGGAATTCCGGTAGACTTTGACCCGAAACACGTGGTTTATGTATGGCTTGATGCGTTGACCAACTATATCACAAAAATTGGATATGACCCGGACGGTTCCAGCGAGCTGTTTGAGAAAAACTGGCCGGCAGATTTACACTTAATCGGAAAGGACATCGTGCGTTTCCACACCATTTACTGGCCAATCTTTTTGATGGCATTAGACCTGCCGTTGCCGAAACAGGTATTTGGTCATCCATGGTTATTGCAGGGCGGCGATAAGATGAGTAAGTCAAAGGGAAATGTCATTTATGCCGATGATATGGTAGATTTATTCGGCGTGGATGCTACCCGTTACTTCGTACTGCACGAGATGCCGTTTGAAAACGATGGTATCATCACCTGGGAACTGGTCGTAGAGCGTTTCAACTCCGACCTTGCCAATATTTTAGGAAACCTTGTAAACCGTACCATCTCCATGAGCAATAAATACTTTGATGGCGTGGTAAAAAGCACAGGCGTAACAGATGCGGTAGATGAGGACTTAAAAGCAGTTGTAACCGGAACCAGGGCAAAAGTAGAAGAGAAGATGGAAAAGCTTCGTGTAGCAGACGCGATTACCATCGTATTTGATTTGTTCAGACGCTGCAACAAATATATCGACGAGACCACCCCTTGGGCACTTGCAAAAGACGAGGCAAGCAAGGACCGTCTGGCAGAGGTGTTATACAACCTAACCGAATCAATCACCATCGGTGCAAGTTTACTTCACAGCTTCCTGCCGGAGACGGCAGAGCGTATTGTTTCCCAGCTTCATACCGGCTTACGTGATTTTGATGATTTGGACAAATTTGGTCTATATGAAAGCGGAACTAAGGTAACCGAGACACCGGAAATTTTATTTGCCCGTTTGGATATAAAAGAGATTATGCCAAAGGTAGAAGCTATCCAGGCTGCCCAGAAGGCAGAGTTCGAAGCTGAGCAGAAAAAACTGGCCGGCGGAGCAGACACAGAGACAAATGCAGAAGAGGAAGAGGCAGCAATTGATATTGAAGCCAAGGAAGAAATCACTTATGAGGACTTCATGAAAATGCAGTTCCAGGTTGGAGAAATCATTGCCTGCGAAGCAGTTGCAAAATCGAAAAAGCTTCTTTGCTCTCAGGTGAAAATCGGAAGTCAGGTAAAACAGATTGTTTCCGGTATCCGCAAAGATTACTCACCGGAAGAAATGGTGGGCAAGAAGGTAATGGTTTTAGTAAACTTAAAACCGGCAAAATTAGCTGGTGTTCTGTCTGAAGGCATGTTGCTTTGTGCCGAAGATGAAAATGGCGAGTTAGCATTAATGGTGCCGGAAAAGAAGATGCCAAGCGGAGCGGAGATCTGCTAAATACAAAGAATATGAAAAAAGGAGCATTTTAAAGCTCCTTTTTTATTTGGGGTTTGTGAAAATAACTCCTTTACGATTGAGAAAAAAGGTGTTATACTTACATGAAAGTTAACCGATTAATCAAGACAGTTTCTTAATCAAGAGGGTTTCTTATGACAATTTACGATATTGCGAAAGCAGCAGGAGTTTCTGCTTGTACCGTTTCCCGTGTTATTAACGGAAAATCCGGTATGAGCGAAGCGACAAGAGAAAAAGTACAAAAATTATTAGATGAATATGGGTATACTCCAAACGAGACCGCCCGTGGGCTGGCAAACAAAGAAACAAAGCTGATAGGAATTTTGATTCTGGATATTCGTTATACCTTTCATATACAGATAGCGTACAATATTCAGTCGGAATTGCTTCCACATGGTTATTGCAGTCTTATCTTAAATACAGGACATTCTGATGAAAAAAAGGTAGAAGCAATTCGCTTGATGGAACAGCGCAGGGTAGATGGAGTCGTACTGGTCGGTTCTACCTTCGAATGTGAGAGTGTAAAAAATGCGATTAAGGAATCGCTGTCAGACATACCTGTGGTTATGACAAACGGATATCTTCCGTTACCAAATGTTCATGGGATCCTTGTGAATGAGAAAGAAGGAATAGAAGACTGTGTTCGACTTCTCGTAGATAAAGGGCATCATAAACTGGCGTTTGTATTGCCGAATAGTACACGCAGTAACTTAGATAAGCGGGAGGGATTTCAGACAGAAATGGAGCGGCAGGGCGTTGCCCGCGAAAGCCAGTGGATTTATGAGGCTTCTACCTCTGTTGAAGACGGCTATCAAATAATGACGAAAATATTAAAGGATCATCCGGATGTGGAAGGTGTGGTTTGCGCTGAGGATTTGGCTGCAGTAGGTGCCATTCGCGCGCTGCATGATGCCGGTAAGAGGATTCCTAAGGAAATAGCGTTGATAGGAGTAGACAACTCAAGCTGTTGTGAGATGTGTTATCCAAAGCTTAGCAGTTTAAATAACCGAATGGAGCAGTTGAGCAATGAAGCAAGCAGAATACTGATTGATTGCCTGCAAGGAAGAGAAAATCCGGAACGGATTATGTTATACTGTACCATCCAGGAACGCGAAACAACTTAATCAAGATATGATAGTTATCCCCGGCAAAAGCGTTGGGGATAAATTTTTGCCATAAAAAGCAACCGATTAAGTAAAAATGAGCCGTTTTTGGATATTTTGCATAAACTTTTTGATTTATATTTGTAAATAAAGTGTATTGAAATGGGAACTTGCACGTTGTATACTCATATCATCAAAAGTAGTTAAGCGGTTAACTAAAAAGTAAAGGAGAAGAGATATGATTTACAGCAATATTACAGCGAAACATTCAAATGGTGCATATTCAGCGCAGGTAATGAGAGCGATTGAATATTGCAGGAAAACAGATTTTTCACAGATGAAAGATGGACGTTATCCGATAGACGATGATTTCATCGTTCAGGTAAATGAGCGTACTACCAAACCAAAAGAGCAGAACTTCCCGGAAGTTCATAAAGAATTTGTGGATTTTCAGTTTATGTACCAAGGAAAAGATTTTATCGGTTTCTATCCGGATGAAGCAAATAATGAAATTGCAGAAGATCATTTAGAGGAATTCGATACTATCTTTTATAAAGAAAATCAGGAAGTTACAGAACAAATGCTTCCAATGCATGAAGGAGACTTTGCAGTTTTCTTCCCGGAAGATGTACATCGTCCGCTTTGCCAGATGGATGGACCGGAAGATATCAAAATAATTGTAATTAAAATAAGAGTTGGTTCTTTATAATCTGAAACGGAAAAGGAGAATGATAAAATGAGAGTATCTTACGAAGAAATGGTAGCACAGTTTAAGAGAGTATTGGCCGCCAGAGGATTTGATGAAAAAAGTGCAGAAGATGCAGCAATTATCTTTGCTCAAAACAGTCTTGCAGGAGTATTCAGTCATGGATTAAATCGTTTCCCAAGATTGGTTGAGTATCTTGAAAAAGGAGAAATTGATCCAAATGCAAAAGCAACCTGCGAGCTTTCTATGGGAGCATTTGAAAGATGGAATGGTCATCGTGGATTCGGTCCGCTTAATGCAAAGATGGCAATGGATCGCGCCTGTGAGTTGGCAAAGGAATATGGTATCGGACTTGTTGCTTTAGGTAATAACAATCACTGGATGCGTGGTGGTACATATGGATGGCTTGCTGCTGACCAGGGATGCATCGGAATTTGTTGGTCAAATACCTGCCCGAACATGCCTGCATGGGGCGGTAAAGACAGAAAGATTGGTAACAACCCACTGATTCTTTCCATACCTCGCAGCAATGGCGAGCACGTTATGATTGACTGTGCAGTATCTCAGTTCAGTTATGGAAAAATCGAGGATTGCAGATTGAAAGGTTTGTCTTTGCCGGTGTATGGAGGCTATGATTCAAACGGAGAGTTAACAAAAGATCCGGCAGAAATTGAAAAAACCTGGAGAGTACTTCCAATGGGATATTGGAAGGGCAGCGGTCTTTCCATTTGTCTCGACTTGATTGCAACAGTATTAAGTAATGGTAATTCTGTTCATATCATTGGTACCTTTGGTGATGAAGTTGGCCTTACCCAAATTATGATTGCTATTGATCCAACAAAGGCAAATAGTGTTCAACAGACAGACGATATTGTAAACGACATTTTAGCAGATATTAAGACCAGTATTCCGGCAGAGGAAGGTGGAGCAGTGTACTATCCGAGTGAAATGGAAACAAAGAACATTGCAGACTTTAAGACAAATGGTATTCCTGTAGTAGAAGAAAAATGGAACCAGGTACTTGCGATGTAGCAGTACCATCAGATAATATAAAAATATATATAATGTATAAGGAGAAAAGTAAAATGAAAAAATTAGTATCTATCATGCTGGCCGGCGTAATGGCACTTTCTATGGTTGCTTGTGGCGGCGCAAATACATCAGGTAATACAACGGGAGTGAATTCCACTCAGGCATCAAATGTAGAATTAAATGTTGTAATCGCACATAATCAGACCTCTGCTGAAAATCCATATTCACAGGCAGCTTTAAAATTTAAGGAGGCTTTGGAAGAAGTATCAGGAGGAAGAGCTACTGCCACTGTACATAATGGAGATCTTGGAGAAAATGAAAGTGAACTTGTTGAAAAATTGGAAATGGGTGCAGTTGATGTAACCGTTGCATCTCCTGGCTTTATGACAGCAATTGGTGTAAAAGAAATTGATATCTTCTCTTTGCTTTACTTGTTTGATAGTTTTGAACACTGGGAAGCATGCATGGATGGAGAATTTGGTGATGCTATGAAAGAAGTGATTAGTGAGAAAACAGATAATCGCTTTAAAGTAGTAGGTTACTGGACATCTTCTGTTCGTGATTATTATGGAAAAAAAGAAATCACTACTCCTGCAGATTTAAAAGGTATGACAATTCGTACACAAAGTACTGCGGTTGTACAGGACTTCTGGACACAGTGTGGTGCCATTCCGACTACTGTAGCATGGGGAGAACTTTACCAGGCACTTTCACAGGGTGTTGTTGATTCTGCTGAGAATGATTATACAAGTCTTCGTCTAAAAGAGCATCATAAAACAGAAAATAGTAAATATATTTGTGAAACACATCATGATTATACGACACGTCTTTTCCTTACAACAGGAAGCTACTATGAGAAGCTGACAGATGAACAGAAAGGATGGTTTGACGAGGCTTGCCGTATTGCAACAGAAGCAAATCGTGAAATTACGATCAATATGTTTGAAGAGTCAAAACAGATTTGTATTGATGACGGCGCTATTGTAACAAATTATGAAGATATTGATATTGATGCATTCAAGGCGATTGCAGTACCGATTCAGGATGAATTTGCAGAAGAGAACAACATGCAGGAATATCTTGAAATGATCCGGAATGCCGCATATTAATTGGGGAGGATGAAACCATGAAAAAAGCATTGGATACCTTGCAGCGAATACAGATTGGAGTGGGTGCAGTTATGCTGACAATCTTTTTGCTTGCAGTTGTAATTCAGATGGGCAGCCGATACTTAGGGTTAGTTGCCACGTGGACAGAAGATGTATCAATGTATTCCTTTATATGGGCGGCCTTTATGGGGGCAGGTGCAATGGTACATGAGAAAAAACATTTTGCTTTTACATCTATTAGTGATTCTATCAAAAAGCCAAAAGCAAAAGCTGCTCTTGAAATAGTGATTGCCTTGGTGATGTTAACATTTTCGGTTTTGATGCTTGTATATGGCATTCAGATTACAAAACGGTTCTGGAATTATAAGTGGACTAGTATACCAAGTTTCAATCGAGGACCGGTCTGGATGTGTGTACCGATTTGTGGTGGAACATCTGCTATTTATCTGTTGGGTCAGCTGGCAGATTCCATTAAAATCATTGCAAAGGGGGAAAAATAAATGCAAGTATTATTAATATTACTTTTTATTATCTTTGTTGCTATTGGCGTCCCGATTTCTTTTGCACTTGGATTTGTCAGCTTTGCAGGGATAGCAAGCCTTTCAAGCATTCCGAATACAGTTGTGTTTACAAAAATGTTTAATGGTTTAAACAGTTTTACATTATTGGCAGTTCCACTGTTTATTCTGGCTGCGAACCTTATGAATGAAGGTTCCATCAGTGACCGATTAATTGAAGTATGTAACTCAGCAGTAGGCCGTGTCCGTGGTGGCCTGGCTCATGCAAACATTCTCGTATCTATGATTTTTGCCGGTATTTCCGGTTCTTCCCAGGCGGATACGGCAGGTATCGGAAAAATCCTGATTCCGGCTATGGAAAAGCAGGGATATGATAAAAAAACAGCTGTAGGTGTTACAGCAGCATCTTCCACACTCGGATCTATTATTCCACCATCTATAACGATGGTTGTGTATGCAGGTATTGCAAATGTGGGAACAGGTGCACTATTCATGACAGGACTTGTACCGGGAATCCTTCTAGGACTTGCTATAATGGCAGTAGTTGCACTTGGCGCGAAAAAGAAGAACTTTCCTAAAGGAGAAGCTGTTCCGGTAAAAGAAGTGCTTCGTCAGATTTGGCATTCTCTTCCGGCTCTGATGACTCCGATTATCTTAATAGGTGGTATTTGTACCGGATGGTTTACCCCTACAGAGTCCGCAGCATTTGCTTGCGTCTATGCTCTTTTGATTGGTGTATTTTTCTATAAATCAATTAAAATCAGCAGACTGCCTCACATTCTTGTTGAGACAATGAAAATGTCAGCGTTATCTCTGTTTGCACTTGCAACAGCAAATGCTTTAGGTGAACTTTTAAGTTACTATCAGCTGAACCTTTATGTACAGCAGTTTTTCCTTGGTATGCCGGGAGGCAAACTGGTATTCCTTGTGGTAGTTGTATTCTTCTTTATGTTTGTAGGAACATTTATGGATGCAGTACCTGCCATGATTCTATTTGTACCAATTATTCTTCCGAGTGCAACTGCTCTTGGAATCAGCCCGATTATTTTAGGACTTATCGTTGTTGTTACTCTGGCATTAGGTCTGGTCACCCCGCCATATGGCCTGTGCCTGTTACTTGCAGGATCCATTAGCGGTATTACAATTGAGGACTCCTTCAAAGGAGTGTTACCATACTTCCTTTCCTCTGTTGCAGTACTTGTTGCTATGATTGTATTTTCGGATTTCTTCCTTGCAATTCCTGCAATGCTGTTTCCTGCACTATTTTAGGATAAGAATTACCGCCGGTTGCGAATGCGCCGGCGGTAATTTCGTTTATGATAATAGAAGGTTCGAAAAGTGTACTTTTTATTATTTAGGAAGACATTCTTGCCAGCTCTAATGCATCCGGCCAGAACCGTTTCGGGATGTTTTGCGCCTGGAGCTTTGGATTGATACGTGCTTTAATGGCAATGCTGTCGAAGAAGGTCAGCCACAAATCACGGAATTGCTGTTCTTCTTCGGAATAGTTATGAATAATCTCCTGATTTAGGTCTGAGGCATCTACCAGCATAAAATTCTTACCGGCACGGTGTACGGCTGCAAGCTGGCGCGTTTCATCATAAATCATAAAATCTTCCTGTGGAAAACGGTCGGTAAAGTGCTCTGCTAAAATCGGAAGGACGTGATTTTTGGGGTGTATGGTAGAAAACAATACACCATTTTTTAATTCGGAAAAACGCAAAAAGCCGGTTAGGTGATGCGCTTCATTATGCGTTGCACGGGAAAGAGTAAAAACGCGGAAAATGCAGGGTTCCCCTAAATAGAGAAGTACCTTTTCTTCGGCAGAAGAGCGCAGTGCAAGGACAACTGTTTTATAAATGGCATCAGCCTTATCCATATCTGCCTTTCCGGCAGGTTCTCTTGATAAAGCGGCATATACAATGGCTTCATAAAATTCGCTGCCTAATTTCCCAAAGAGGGTACGGCTGACCTTTTCTGCTTTCTCGGCTGAGGGTTCCACACGGAGATAGTTACTAAATAGTTCATAATTTTCCGGCTCACAGGAAGCGAGTCGGATGTCATCATGAGCAATCTCCTTATGTTGTATTTTATAGGTCCAGGCATCGTAGATGCCTGTCAAAATCCCATCAAGGCTGTCTTCGCAGATGAAGATATACATAAACTTCCCTCCAGTTCTGTATCAAATAAACTTATTTGCTGATAACCGCTTTCACGGATTTCCTTTGGAATCTGTGTCTTGTCGGCCATCAGATTTTGACAGATATAATTTTCCTCTAACTTTGTCGGGTACATCATTTTACCGGAACAGGTGATAAAATAAAGTGCTCGTTTTAATACAACACCAATTTTCTTTAAATCATTAAAATCAAGCCGCCCGTTACGTCGCGCTGTCACAATGCGTTTGGCAGACTTTACACCAATGCCCGGTACACGAAGTAAGGTATGATAATCTGCCGTATGAATTTCAACAGGAAAACATTCCAAGTGACGAATCGCCCAGTCACACTTCGGGTCCAGAAATATGTTAAAGTCAGGTCTGTCCTCCGACAACAATTCATCCGCCTTAAAATCATAAAATCTTAAAAGCCAGTCGGCCTGATAGAGACGATGCTCGCGTAATAGTGGCGGCCCTCCGGGCAGGGCAGGTAAATCAGAATTATTCGTTACATTTACAAAAGCGGAGTAAAAAACGCGCTTTAAATCAAATTTATTGTAAAGACTTTCTGCAACGCTAATAATCTGATAATCATTTTCCGGCGTTGCACCGATAATCATCTGGGTACTCTGCCCGGCGGGAACGAACTTTGGTGTTTTACGGTAAACCATTAGTTCATTTTTGTTTTCTATAATACCGTTTTGTATCTGACGCATCGGTTTTAGGATAGTATTGCGGGACTTATAGGGCGCTAACTTTTTTAGACTGTCTGCGGTAGGGAGCTCTAGATTAATGCTCATTCGGTCTGCTAAAAAGCCGGTTTTTTCTACAAGAAGCGGGTCGGCGCCCGGAATAGCTTTTACGTGAATGTAACCGTTAAAATGATGTTCTACCCTTAACTTGTATAGGGTCTGATAAATTAAGTCCATGGTGTAATTTGGGCTAACCATAATACCGGAACTTAAGAATAACCCTTCAATGTAATTCCTGCGATAAAACTCTAACGTAAGCTCACAGACTTCCTCCGGGGTGAAAGAGGCGCGTAGAACGTCGGAATTACAGTTGTTCTGACAGTAGGAACAATTAAAAATACACTCGTTGGTAAATAAAATCTTAAGGAGAGAGATGCATCTGCCGTCTGCGGAAAAGGAGTGGCAGATACCCGCTGCAATCGAATTCCCCATGCCCTTTCCATTCCCTTTACGGTCAACACCGGAAGATGTGCACGAAACATCGTATTTAGCTGCATCAGACAAGATGGCAAGCTTCTCCATAAGGGACATATTCTGCTGAATCCTCATACTGGCAACCTCCATTTACAAATATGAATCAGCTTTACTTTTCGAAGAGAAGCATAATGGAATCTGCAGCAGCAGTTACATTTTCCGTGCGGACTGCATAATCACACAAATTTTCATTTTTTAACTCGTTTTCCATAGAAAGCAGTCGCCATTTCTTTTCGGCATTACTGATATCCTTTTCTAAAATACACTCAATCATCTGCTCCCTGCTTCTACGGCAGAAAATGATGAGAGTCGGATAGGTTTGCTTTAGGGCAACAGCGCCACAGATGTCCGTTACGATAGTAACATTTTCTGTTTTGCTTAAATGTTCTTCAATGTCAGATTTGCAGATTCCATACCTGGTACCGGCATATACCGTCTGCGCAATAAAATCTGTAGAATCAAATTCTGCCTCGGAAATATAGCGGTGAGCAAAGCAAAGGTTCGTGGAATAAGAAAAGATACGCTTTGCAAACGCTTTTTTTTCTAAAGCAGCTGCCAGCTCTCCTTTATTAGAACCGGAAGGCCCAACCAGTGCAATCACAGACGGAACCTGCGGAATCTTTTTATCTTCTACTAAAGAAGATTTAATCTGTTCAATGAGCTGGAAAAACTCTTCATAGTTATTCACAGAAAGCATTCCGGACAAGGAGCGGTTCCATGGCTGCCGGAATAATACCGGAAATCTGGCACAGGATTTTAAAATATTATTCGGTCCGTCATCTAAGGTGATGTCAAACTGAATCAGGGACTTATTTGCTCCCATGATAATGTTTTCTTCCGGAAAATCGGGAAAGGCTTCTTTAATCTGTGCCGCGCGAAGTGCCATAAATTGAGGCGCGACAGCGGTAATAATGTATACGCGGCCTTTTTTCATGAGCTTGTGAATGAACTCTTTTGCAGATTCGGGAATCTGCTGACGCGCAAAGACACGCTCGTCGCTGTAATATTTACTTACAATTTCAATCTTTTCATTACCGGAATAACCCCAGCAGGTAACATCTTTTGGGCTGGCGTCTAAGCCGGGATGTTCTTCATTTGCCAAGTCACATGCATGGGAAACGAAAGGTGCTAATACATCATCAAAATCGATACCATAAGTTAACATAACGTAAACCTCCAAAGAACAGATGTTCGGTAAAAAGATAGTAACACAGATGGAAGAAATTTGCAATATAAAATCGAATATTTGTTCGGGATTGCATATGATAGTATTTTTTAATATATTTATAATATCAATTCTAATATACTCATGAATAAATTTATACGTGGGTATATTCGTTGATTTTTTATGAATGTATTAAAGAATTAATTCATTCAGTCTATGCCGTATAGGGCAGCTTGGCAATTCGCCATTTTTCAAAACAATAAAATTTAATTTGCGGGAGGAGTTTGCCTATGGGAAACACTATAAACATGCAGGAAAAAGCATATATTCCAGTTGATTACAGATTTAATTTAAGCGATTTTGCATTGTTCTTATCTGTTATGAAGAATAAGGAAGCATATGGTTATGCACTCAGCATCATTTTGAATGAACCGGATGTAAAAATGAAAGAGGTAAAAGTTGAGCAGGTTATACTAAATGGGTATGGAAAGCGCGCAATTAGGTTAGATGCGTGGGGCGAAACAACAGATAACAGACAGGTAAATATGGAGATGGAAAATCATGCGGATAAAGATCATATGCCAAAGCGTGCCAGATATTATCAAGGCATGATAGACACACCAATTTTAAAGTCTGGAAAAGAAACAAAATATAGGAATTTGCCATCAACGATAATTATTTTTATTACGCAAGATGACATATTTAAAAAAGATTTAGCTAAGTATACTTTTACAGAGCAATGCGAAGAAATTGAAGGTCTACATTTAGAAGACGGGACAACAAAAATATTCTTGAATATGAGTAGTAAAAATGGTTCCAAAGAGCTGGTAAGTCTGTTACAATATATGAAGGATACAAGAATAGACAATCCTGAGATTATGGTAAAAGATGAACGGATTGTTGCATTAGATAAGATAGTAACTGAGGTCAAAGAATCAGAAGAATGGGAGGCAGTAAAGATGAACATTCTAGAGATTGGAATTGAACAAGGGATAGAGAAAGGGATAGAGGCTCTTATAACAACTTGTCAGGAGTTAAATGTGTCAAAAGAAGATACCCTAGATAAGGTGATTCAAAAATTCTCTGTAAAATCTGAGGAAGCAGAGAAATATATGGAAGTATATTGGAAATAAGAATACGATAACAAGAATAGCATCAACTTGGGATGCTATTTTTGTTATCAAATTCTGCAAAAAGGTGACAGAGCACAGGTTTTATGCTATAAATATTCATATTAGATATTTGGGAGAGGACATATGAACGAATTGGAAAACATCATCAGTCAGATTGTGGCTTGCTCCATTCAAAAAATGATTATCAGTAAACCGCAGGAAAAAAGCAATCCATATAAAAAAATCGTAATCGAGCGAAAAAAGGATTATTTTTAGGCAGCAAAATACACCGAAAAGCAGGTGTTTCACGACAACATAGAGCCGGACACCCTTAAACAGTATTTGTTGGATACGATTTCGGATGCGTACCTGCAGGTAAATGCGTGGGACGTCGAAAAAGAGCATATCCTATTACTATCAAAAAAAGGAAAAGTTACTTATAAAACAAAAAAATTACTTGATACCGGGGGGGACAAAATGCCGGAAGTTTCAGGTTGTAGAACACAGACCGGGGATATGACATATGAAGACCACAACCGCCAAAAGAATTATATTTTGAAAGAAGGCCAGGTCATTCCACCCTTAGTAGACATGGGCGTTTTTACTAAAGAGGGAAAAGTAGTCAAATCCATGTACGATAAATTTCGGCAGATTAATCGTTTCATCGAGATGATTGACGATGGAATCAGGGATTATCAAAAGGAGGAAATCCACATCATTGATTTTGGATGTGGAAAATCCTATCTGACTTTTATCATGTATTACTATTTTACAGAAGTGCGTCACATGAAGGTGCAGATGCTGGGGCTGGATTTAAAGGCAGATGTAATAAAGAAGTGCAATGAAACTGCAGAAAAATATGGCTATGAGAATCTGCATTTTGAAATGGGCGATATCAATGGCTTTAAGGCGCCGTTTGATGTGGATATGGTTGTGACCCTGCATGCCTGCGATACGGCTACCGATTTTGCACTGTATAATGCAGTTTGCTGGAATGCGAAGATGATTTTTTCCGTTCCGTGCTGTCAGCATGAACTAAATAAACAGATGCAGACAGATGACTTGTCGCTTTTGACCAGATATGGTATTGTAAAAGAGCGTTTCGCGGCCCTTACAACGGATGCCATCCGTGCGAACCTGTTAGAGTGCTGCGGTTATAGGACACAACTTTTGGAATTTGTGGATTTTGCCCGTACACCCAAAAATATTTTGATTCGTGCCATCCGTAAGCCGGTCGTTCCGGCAGCCGTTAAGAAAAAGTATCTTGGGGAAGTGGAAGCTGTCATGGAAGAATTCTACGTGACGCCAACTTTATATACACTTTTGAAAGAAAGTGGTAAGATATAGAAAAAACAGAGGTAAGAGAAATGGAAAGTGAAATTTTTGCACAGTTCCCGGACAGAGAAACATTTGATGCGTATTGGAATGAAAACTATGTTCCGGTGACTTATGAAGATGTTAAGGAAGCCTTCGAGGATTTTGTGACCTCGGCAGCCGGACACATTTTTTTGTCTGATTATGAAGAAAATGGCTGTATATCAAAGGCTGATTTTAAGGAAAACTTATCACAGGAAGCACAGTTTACCTTTCAGGATGGGTTGACGGAAGTGTTTTATGACAAAAATCCGGAACTTTATGAGACGGCGTTTGCGATTTTTGAAGAATCCCAGATGAATGGTGGAAAGGGTGGAGATATCGCCCGCATTTACGGAGAAACCTATCAGCGGCTGTATCAGGAATTTTTAGACAGACTGTTTGATGAAAAGCTTGCGAAATAAATGGAGAACATATGGCAACATTAGGAATTCCGGCAAATACCATTGCGGTTTTGCAGAAATATAATTTTAATTTTCAGAAAAAATTCGGACAAAATTTCTTGATTGACACCCATGTACTGGATAAAATCATAGAAGAGTCTCATATTACAAAGGATGATTTTGTCTTAGAGATTGGTCCGGGAATCGGAACCATGACCCAGTATCTCTGTGAGAACGCAAGAGAAGTGGCTGCGGTGGAAATCGACAAAAACTTAATTCCGATTCTTGCGGATACGTTAAGCGCATATGATAACGTGGAGGTTATCAATGAGGATATCTTAAAGGTGGACATTAACCGTCTGGCGCAGGAAAAAAACGGTGGTAGGCCAATTAAAGTAGTAGCGAATCTTCCGTATTACATTACGACGCCGATTATCATGGGATTGTTTGAAAGCCATGTGCCGATTGACAGCATTACGATTATGGTGCAAAAGGAAGTGGCAGACCGTATGCAGGTGGGACCGGGGACCAAGGATTATGGCGCATTATCTCTGGCGGTGCAGTATTATGCAAAGCCGGAAATTGTGGCAAATGTTCCGCCAAACTGTTTTATGCCAAGACCGAATGTAGGTAGCGCGGTCATTCGCCTGACCAGACATAGTGCACCACCGGTGCAGGTAGAAAATGAAAAACTAATGTTCCGCTTAATCCGCGCATCTTTTAATCAGCGAAGAAAAACACTGGCAAACGGACTTGGCAATGCACCGGATATTCCGCTCTCTAAAACAGAAATACAGGAAAGCATCGAAGAACTGGGCGTTCCGGTAACGATTCGTGGTGAGGTATTGACCTTAGAGCAGTTTGCGAAACTTAGTAATATTGTAGGGAAGAAACTTGCCGATAAAAAACAGAAATGAAGTAAGGGAGAAATTATCATGGAAGAAATGAATCAAAACAACGAAGAGGTAGTAATAGAACAACGCCCGAGTACAAAGTATGGAAGAACTGCTTATCAGCAGCAGATGCAGGAAGAGCAGGAAAACGCACAGCAGGAACTCAATATGCAGGAGCAGAATCCATACCAGGAAAATCCGTATCAGGAGAATCCATATCAGCAGTGGCAGAACCCATATCAACAGAATCCATACCAGCAGTATACACCGTATGAGGAGCCAAAGCAGAAAGTAAAGCAGGTATTTGCATATATTCTGATGGTGTTGATTGCAATAACCGGAATCATTAACCTAGTGACAACCATGCTGTCAGCAGAAGCTTATCACATTGGAAATAGTCTGGAAGAAGTAGTGAATGCGACTCTTGCAATAGCAGAACAGCCACTTTTTTCTGTATTATCAACCTTTGGAGATTTTATTTTTATAGCAACGGTGGTACTTTTTGTATTTGATATCCGACAGCTGTATAAAGCAGGAAACAAAATTACCGGTGCCATTTTATTTGCGATTTTTCTGCGTCCGGCTTATTTCATCTGGAGAGCATATCTTTTGGGACAGAAAAAAGCGGGGCCGATTGTATACACGGTTTGCGTTTATTTACTTTCGTTTATCGGTTTTTTTGTAATGATGCTTGCAGCTTCGGCGATGGTATTAAGGACCATGTATTAATAAATTTAAAAATTTGAATGGAAAACCTTCGTGTCACATATAATGTGAAGACACGGAGGTTTTTTTATGCGTAGAAAAAGAAAAAAAACATTAGAAGAAAAAATAAATGTGCTTTTAATTTTACTGATTTTTCTTTGCGTGTTGCCGATATTTATTACTACTTACATGGGACGGCTTCACCTTGAGGATTTAATTTTGAACAAGCCGGAGAGTAAAATTGCAGAGGTAGAAGCGAAGCTGCCTCTTCTAGTGGCGAAGGAAATCAGTATTCAGATGCCGGAGGAATGTATCAAAGCCCAGAGTGTGATTGCAAGAACAAACCTGATGGCAGCAAAGGAAGCAGGAAAAGAAGAACCGCAAGGATTTTCGACAGAAGAATTGCAGGCATTATGGGGGAGCGACTATGCAGCCTGCTATGAAAAGCTTTCGGCCTTGATTAAGGAAACGGAGGGAGAAACGCTGCAGTATCAGAACAAGTACATATACGCGGCCTATCACCAGACCAGTGCAGGAAATACGAGAGACATGGGGGAATATTATAAAAGTAATGTAATGCCCTACTTAAGCAGTGCAGCATGTCATGAAGATACGACTGCGGAGGGGTATCTGAATGTTTTTTTCTGGACAGAAGAAGTGTTTTTAAAGCAGATGAAGGAGCTTTTTCCGGAAGCAGAACTGCAAAATAGCACAGAAGTAACGGTAACGGCGAGAGATACGGCAGGATATGTACTGGAAGTTTCGGTGGGACAAACCGTTTATGAGGGAGAGACTTTTCGAAAAAAACTGAATCTTCCTTCGGCTTGTTTTGAATTAACATTGCTTGACGGCGATGTGCGGATTGTAACATTAGGTCAGGGCCATGGTTTTGGATTAAGCCAGAGTATGGCAAAGCATCTGGCAGAGGAAGGATTTAACTATCAGGAGATTTTAACATACTTTTATAAAGGAGTCACAATCAAAGAATAAATACATAAAAACCGGAAACACTATAGTTGTAAAAAACTATGGAAGGTGAAGGTTATGAGAAGAAACAAAGTATTCGATTTTTGGTTCAGAAAACAGTATATCATCGCCGGCGCCCTTGTACTTTTCGCGGCATTTGGAATGACGGCCTTATATAGCCACAATCAGGAAAAAGAGCGGGAAAGATTAGAACAGGAGCTGTCGGAAATTTCAGAGCAGGGAAACGAAGTGGCAGAGGAACAGGAGGAAGTAGAACATGCCTCTTCCATTGTGCCGCCCAAAAATAACGAGGCGGCAAACAGAAAGGTAGAAGAACTGCTTCCGTCAGTAGAGGAAAAGGCTGTGTTAGAACCTACAGATGAAATTGCGGGGGAGATTATTGAAGAACCGGAAGTGTTAGCAGAGGCTCCTGCAAAAAGCGTTTCGTCAAATACACCGAGTCTGCATTTCCCAAAGGAAGAGGGAATGACTTGGCCATTGGAAGGAAATGTCATCATGAATTACAGCATGGATGCAACTATCTATTATGCGACCTTAGACCAGTACAAGTATAATCCTGCAATTATTATTTCAGGTGATGTAAACAGTAAGGTGTATGCGGTAGCACAGGGTAAGATTACAGACATTTCCCAAAATGAAGTGACAGGAACGACGGTGACCGTAGACTTAGGAGACGGCTATCAGGCAATTTACGGTCAGCTAAAAGAACTTAATTTCAAAGAGGGCGATTATCTGGAACCGGGACATGTCATCGGTTATGTAAGTGAACCGACAAAGTATTTTTCGGTAGAAGGAAGCAATCTTTACTTTGAGTTGCAAAAGGACGGGGAACCGGTAGACCCAATTGCATATTTTGAGTAACTCTATGTGGCTCCTTTTCCTTGAAACCATGGGATTTCTAAGTTATAATGAAGGGCGGAGAAGTTGACCGGCAACAGGAAAGGGAGGCCGCAAACGTGGTAAATGATTGGATCGAAGGTGTTTTAAAAAATCGCGGAGTGGATGCGGAGCTTACATT
Source organism: uncultured Roseburia sp. (assembly GCA_945787015.1). Taxonomy (GTDB): domain Bacteria; phylum Bacillota; class Clostridia; order Lachnospirales; family Lachnospiraceae; genus Roseburia. The sequence continues at coordinate 56,340 of CALZGM010000015.1, read as the reverse complement.
AGGATATTGCAGACAGATTGAAAAATACGCCAAAGAGAAGGAAAATAAGACGCTGTTAGGGTTTGCATATTATTACTGTGGCGAGACCTATTATGGCTTAAATGATGGTGAAAATCTGTTCAAATATATCACCAGAGCCATTGGCTGTCTTGATGAAACCGGACAATGGGAATTGCTGGCAAGATCCTATAACCTGATGGCAATTACTGCCGCAAACAGAGGAAATGTAGCAGTCGCCATGGATTATTATCTGACCGGCTTAAATTACTGCAAAAAATGTGGAATCCCTGATATCCAGAATATGATTCACTTAAATCTGGGAACACTGTACTTAAATAATGGTCAGTATAAGGAGGCACAGCCATACTTTAAAAAAGGTTATGAATATACCAATGCTCATAAAGAAGCCGAAGATTACAGGACACTTCTGACCTGTATTTTTATCGGTCTTGGACGCTGTTATCTGCTGGCGGGTAAGAATGAAGAAGCCGGAAACTATTGCAACCGGCTGGATGAAGAGTGTGTACCTTACTTAGATAATATAGAAATGCTTTGCGTATTGTGCTTTAAAGCACACTATTATCACCGGATGGAAAGGGTTGCGGCAAGAGATGCCTGTATCGAGGAAATTAACAATCGGGTAAATGAAGACTTTGTTGTTATGGATAATTTCGATGATTTATATGATATATGCCAACTGCTACTGGAAATAAAAAGGGATGATGTTTTGTGGAAAATCCTTACGATTTTAGAGGATTTGACAAAGCGGGCCAAGATTGTAAATCTGCAGAGAAAAATCATTTCTCTAAAGATTAAGTATTATCGTTCCATCGGAGAAAATGCGGGCTTTTTACAGGCAGCAGGATTACATTATGAACTGACGGAAATCATGGAACGTGAAAACCGGTATATGATGGTGAGCATTATGAATATCCGAAATTCCTTGGAGCGTGCCAATGAGCAGCGCCGTATGGTGGAGGAGGCGAATGAGCGCCTTGTCCGCAAATCCGAAACGGATCAGCTTACAGGGCTTCCTAACAGATATCGTCTGAATGCGTATTCCGAGAAAGTGTTTGAACGCTGCAGAAAAAGCGGGCTTTCACTAGCAATGGAGATTTTGGATATTGATTACTTCAAGCAGTATAATGATAATTATGGTCATCAGGCCGGCGATAAGTGCATTGCAGCGATTGCAGACGAACTGAAACAGATGCAGAATGAACATATTTTTTGCGCACGCTATGGCGGAGATGAGTTCATTATTATTTATGAGGATATGCCAAAGGTAGAGGTGGAGCAGGCAGCAGAAAAACTACGCAAAAGTATTATGGATTTACAAATCGAGCATTTATACTCTATGGCTTTGCCGGTTGTCACTATTACACAGGGGATTTGCTTTGATATTCCGACAGCAGATAGTAAAAGCTGGGATTATCTGCATACAGCAGATGCGATGTTATATCGTGTGAAAAAGCAGTGCAGAAACAATATATGTATGGGAAACCTGAATTCAGAAAATATTTGGATGTCAGAGACAGTCACACAATGGTCGGATGCGAATACAATATAGTAAAGTTCGCAATCGATGCTTCACAGTTTTACTTAAGATAAGAAGCCAACGATTGAAATCCCTCCTATTTATGTAAAATACCTTTATCGATTGCTTTTTATAACAAAATGGCTGCTTTCGAAAAGAAAGCTGCCCTACATAACACAGAAATGAGGAAATATGGAAACAGTAAGATTTGACGAATTGAATTTATACCCACAGGTATTGCGTGCAATTAAGGAGATGGGCTTTGAGGAGGCAACCCCAATCCAAAGCAGAGCCATACCCGCAGTGATGTCAGGTGCTGATGTGATAGGACAAGCACAGACAGGAACGGGAAAAACCGCGTCTTTTGGTATTCCGGTGCTGCACAAGGTAGATGTAAACAGTAAAAAAACACAGGTACTTATTTTATCCCCAACGAGAGAATTGGCAATCCAGGTGTGCGAAGAAATCCGCAAACTGGCAAAGTATATGCATGGTATTAAGGTGCTGCCGGTCTACGGTGGACAGGATATTACCAGACAGATTAAGGCCTTAAAAGGTGGTGCCCAGATTATTATCGGTACACCGGGGCGTGTGATGGACCATCTCCGCAGAAGAACCATTCGCTGCGATGCAGTGAATACCATCGTACTTGATGAAGCGGATGAGATGCTAAATATGGGCTTTCGGGAGGATATCGAGACCATTTTGGAATATATCCCGCAGGAAGGACGGCAGATGGTCCTTTTTTCGGCAACCATGCCAAAGCCAATTTTAGACATCACGAAAAAATATCAGCATGATGCGGTGACCATTAAGGTGGTAAAAAAGGAATTAACCGTTCCGAGCATCGAGCAGTACTACTATGATGTGAAGCGCAAGGACAAGACCGAGGTTCTGACCCGTTTGTTAGATTATTATAATCCAAAGCTTTCTTTGGTTTTCTGCAATACGAAAAAAATGGTGGACGAGCTGACGGACGCCTTAAAAGACCGCGGCTATCTGGCAGAGGGATTGCATGGCGATATGAAGCAGGTGCAGCGTGACCGTGTGATGAAGGCATTTCGAAGCGGTCGGGTAGAAATTTTAATAGCGACAGATGTGGCTGCCAGAGGGATCGATGTGGATGACGTGGAAGCTGTATTTAACTATGACATTCCACAGGACGATGAGTATTATGTCCACCGTATCGGACGAACCGGGCGAGCAGGCAGAACCGGACGGGCCTTTACCTTTATCAAGGGGAAAGAGGTATATAAGCTCAAAGACATCATGCGCTATTGTAAGACGAAGATTCTTGCAATGCCGATTCCGTCTACGGATGACGTAGCCCAGATTAAAGCAGAAAAGGTGATGGAAGACATTGCAGGCATCATCGAAAATGAAAACTTAAAAGATATGATAGAAATCATTGAGCGCCAGGTAAATGAGGCAGATTACACCGCAATGGATATTGCTGCGGCATTCTTAAAGCAGGCCTTAGGTCAGGTGAATCTTTCGAATGAAGAGGACAAGGAAGAAGACTGGGGCGATACCGGAGCAGAAGAAGGTATGGTGCGTCTTTTTATCAATGTAGGCAAGAAAGACCATTTGAAACCTAGTAATATCCTGGGCATGATTGCCGGTGAATCCAAGATTCCGGGCAAGGTAGTGGGCGCCATTGACATGTACGACAAATACACCTTTGTAGAAGTACCAAGAGAATATGGCAGAACCGTGTTAGAAGCCATGAAGAATGCGAAGATTAAAGGACGTTCTGTAAGTATTGAGCCGGCGAATCAGAAATAAACTTCATCAAATCTTAATGTTTTCCCATCTTTTTACTTCATAAAGATTCCGATACAATAATAACATACTCATAAAACGTGCACGCGCCGCGGGCTTAAGCCTGCGGCAGATTCTATGAGACAGAAAGAGGTTACCCATGTATAACATACTAGTATGCGATGATGAAAAGGACATTGTTTCTGCACTTAAAATATACCTGACCGCGGATGGTTATCAGGTTTTTGAGGCTTATAATGGAAAGGAAGCACTGAATATCATTCGGACGCAGGAGATTCACCTGGTGTTAATGGATATTATGATGCCGGAAATGAACGGTATTACCGCCATGACACGAATCCGTGAAATCAGTAATGTGCCGGTGATTCTTTTAACAGCGAAAAGTGAGGACACGGATAAGATTTTAGGACTTACCGTTGGAGCGGATGACTATGTGACAAAGCCGTTTAATCCGGTGGAACTTCAGGCCCGTGTGAAATCCCAGCTGAGGCGCTATATGCTCTTGGGCGGCGGAAATGTAAAGCAGCAGGATGATTCACTGGTGATTGGTGGGATTGAGCTTGACGACCGGACAAAAGAGGTCACGCTGGATGGAGAAAAAGTATCCTTAACCCGGACGGAATATGATATTTTAAAGCTGTTAATGGAGCATCCGGGACAGGTATTTTCGCCAAACCAGATTTACGAGCAGGTCTGGAAAGACAATCCATACGGAACCGAGAACACAGTTGCGGTACATATCCGCCACTTGAGAGAAAAGGTGGAGTACAATCCGGCTGAGCCAAGATATTTAAAGGTAGTGTGGGGACGCGGTTATAAAATTGAAGAAACAAAGTTCTAATGAGAGAGAGGAAGGGGATAGAATGAGCAGATTGAAAACTTCTGTAATTGCAAAATTCCTTGCCTGGCTTGTAATCGCGATATCGGGGCTTTCCCTTGTAGGAAGTGCTCTGCTGATTTTTGGTCTGCAGGAGGAAGGCTTTTACAGCCGGGATATCAGTGAGATCAGGGAAGAAGCATATGACAGATATAATGACCGTTATTCCGCGCGGGTACTGGCTTATCTAAAGGAAGAAGGAAGTGAATCAAATCAGGCTTACTTCGAAGAAAAAAACTTTCACTATGGAGTCATTCAGGCAGATTCCTATGAAGAACTCGAGCAGCTGGATTTGAATGATTCGAAGAACTATGTAGATAGAAATTTTGATGAAACAATTCGGTTAGAGGACGTACATATTTTTCAATGCGCCATCCGCGAGAATACCCATTTTGAATCCCGGAATCCGGATTCTCTTTGGGGCTATTACTGGATACGAAACACGGGCAGTCTTGAGAGAGCCTATGATATTGATTCCTATGTATATGACACGGATAGTGGCATCTTTTATTGTAAAATCGTAGATGGCAACTATTATCCTGTTCCAAACCTCATGTTATATGTGGAGGGAAATGGAAGCGCAGTAATCCCGTTAAGTTATGATAAAGAGCAGCATGGGTATATAAGAGCGCAGGAATCTTTCCAAAATGAGGAAGATGGTGTGTTGGAACTGATGATATACGATGCAGACGTAACGGGGTATCTGGAAATGGTAGAGACGTTTCCTGCTTTTACATTTTTGACGTTTGAGGAATTCGGGATTGATATGGGCGAGTGGAAGCAAGCCTGTGTAAGTGCAGACAAATTCAGTGAAGCCGCCACCGAAGAACCTGAGATGAACGTAAGTGTAGACACGGCTGTCGATGCGTTGGAAGCTGTCTATGCAAGCTACGGCACGGCAGTAAATATACGTACTGTGTCGCTCGGTACCGATGCTGCCGGTGCTTATATTATTGCGAATAAAGACGTCCGCATTTCCCCGGAGGGATATCTAAAAGTAAGAGAGGAAGGAGATACCTCCACAAATTATTATGTGCTTTCCTTTTTGCCGGGAGGTCTTTCAAATTTTGGAAAAGACTGGATATACGGAGATTTATTTTTGAAATTCGAGCATGTGTTTGGAACGCTCTACCAGTATCGCTATGAGCTGATTGTGCTTTTACTGATAAATATCGGAGTATTCCTGGCTGCTTTCGTATTTTTATGTACCTGTGCGGGACATCGCAGGGGGCAGGAAGAATTAACGGAGAACTTTATCAATAAGGTGCCGTTTGAAATCTACCTGGCAGTTGTCGGATTGCTGGAGGTTTTTGCAATATATGCAATTGACGGGCTTTCTTATGATATAGGGGATTTCACAGATGTTTTCTGGATTGTCATGATAGTACTGGTGGTGTTGGCAGCTGGATTGCTTTTGACAGTGACCGGTGTGGAATTTTTTGCCAGAATCAAAATGAAGACGATATTTTCTCGAACTATTTTGGGGTGGATATGCGGGAAATTATATGGATTGGTGAAGGGTATTTGGGAATTCGCAGGTACTCATACCAATATGGTCTTACGAGTTGGTGCATTGTTTGCGGCGATTTGCTTTGTGGAACTATTTCTTTTAGGAATTGCAAATGGCTATGGCGGTATCGGTATTCTACTGATTTTAGTAGAAAAAGCAATTTTATTCTTTTTTGTATTAGCAATCGCTGTATGGCTTCAGAAATTAAAGGAAGCCGGAAAGCATGTAGCAGCCGGAGATTTAAACTACAAGATTAACACCGATCATATGCTCTTCGATTTTAAAGAGCATGGAGAGAACCTAAACAGCATCGGGGAAGGTCTTTCCCTTGCAGTAGAAGAACGCATGAAGAGTGAGCGCTTTAAGACAGAGCTGATTACGAATGTTTCTCATGATATTAAAACCCCGTTGACCTCTATTATTAACTACGTAGACCTTCTGCAAAAGGACGGGGTAGATGAGAACACGGAAAAAGGGTACTTAGAGGTTCTGGAGCGGCAGTCAGCCAGACTGAAAAAATTACTGGAGGATTTACTGGAAGCCTCAAAGGCTTCTACCGGAAATCTTACAGTGAATTTTGAAACCTTAGAAGCAGGCGTCTTTTTAGTGCAGACCGTGGGAGAATTTGAGGCAAAGACAAAGGCGCAGCGCTTAGAGTTAATTATTAAGAAACCGGAGGAGCCGATTTATATTCAGGCAGACGGTAGACATTTCTGGCGTGTCATTGATAACCTAATGAACAATGTCTGCAAGTATGCGCAGCCGGATACGCGTGTTTACATTAACTTAGAGGCAACGGAAAAGGAAGTGTGTATTACCTTCCGAAATACCTCCCGCTATGAGTTGAACATTACAAGCGAAGAGTTAATGGAGCGGTTTGTGCGTGGTGACTCTTCCAGAAATACAGAAGGAAGCGGTCTTGGCCTATCCATTGCGAGAAGTCTGATGGAGTTAATGCATGGTAAATTTGAGCTTATTGTAGATGGGGATCTGTTTAAGGTGATTTTACGATTTGAACGTGTTAACGCACCAAGTTAACCATTAGAGAATTTAATAACATTGATAAGGCAAAATAAGTTGCGGGATGTATTATTTTGCGTTAGAATAGTAGCGGTTGTGAAAAGGAGAACTTTTTACAATCGCTATTATATTATACGAGGCTGGTTATGACAATTAGAAAAGCAAAAGGGGCAGATTTAGAAGACCTGCTTGCAATTTATAATTATGAAGTAGAACATGGTGTAGCTACGTTGGACCTGCAGCCAAAGTCCTTAACGGAGTGGTGGGGCTGGTATAATGAGCATAATATCGAAAACCATCCGCTTCTGGTAGCAGAAGGTGGTGGGAAAGTAATTGGATATGCGAGCCTTTCCTCTTATCGTAAAAAGGAGGCCTACAAATCTACCGTAGAGCTTTCGGTTTATATTGATGCAAATCACCGTAGGGAAGGTGTGGCGACCGCTTTGATGGAAGCAATTTTGGAAGAAGCGAAAAAGGATGAACGCACACACACTGTAGTATCAGTCATCACCAGCGGAAACGAGGCGAGTGAGAAGCTTCATGAGAAATTTGGTTTTGAATTTTGCGGCAGAATTAAAGAAGTCGGCATGAAGTTTGAAAAATATCAGGACATTGATAATTATCGTCTTGGTGTCTAAGAAACCGGTAACGAGATTCGTACAGAAAGGAAAAAGCATGGGCGGATTTTTTGGCGTAGCAGCGCAGAATGATTGTGTTTTTGATTTGTTTTTTGGAGTAGACTATCATTCCCATCTGGGAACCAGAAGAGGTGGAATGGCAGTATTGGGAGAGGATGGATTTAACCGTTCCATTCATAATATTGAGAACTCTCCATTCCGTACAAAATTTGACAAAGATATGCAGGAAATGAAAGGGAACTTTGGAATCGGCTGTATTTCCGATTACGAACCGCAGCCACTCATTGTTCGTTCTCATCATGGTACCTATGCAATTACGACTGTTTCAAAAATAAATAATACAGATGCGTTAATTCAGCAGCTTTTTGACACCGGACATGCACATTTCCTCGAAATGAGTGGCGGTGAAATTAACGCAACCGAATTAGTTGCAGCTTTAATCAATCAGAAGGAAAATCTGATTGAGGGTATTCAGTACGCGATGGATATGATAGACGGTTCTCTGTCAATTTTGTTGATGAACAAAGCAGGCATTTATGCAGCAAGAGATAAATACGGCAGAACACCGATTGTCATTGGTAAAAAAGAAGATGCCTTCTGTGCTTCTTTTGAAAATTATGCCTACAAAAACCTTGGTTATACTGATTATAAGGAACTGGGACCGGGTGAAATCGCAGTCATCAACGACAGAGTATGTCATACATTGGTGAATCCGGGAAAAGACATGAAGATTTGCACATTCCTCTGGGTTTATTATGGTTATCCGGCCAGCGCATATGAGGGCTTAAGCGTGGAACAGATGCGCTATAGCTGCGGTGCCAAAATGGCGCAGCGTGACAATGCCAGACCGGACATTGTGGCAGGAGTTCCGGATTCCGGTATTGCAGCAGCGGTAGGCTATGCAAATGAATCGGGGGTTCCGTTCTCCAGACCATTTATCAAATACACGCCTACCTGGCCACGTTCGTTTATGCCGACGATGCAGAGCCAGCGTAACTTAATTGCAAAAATGAAAATGCTTGCGGTAGATGAACTGATTAAGGACAAGAGCATTTTGTTAATTGATGATTCGATTGTGCGTGGAACACAGCTTGGGGAGACGACCGAATACTTGTACCAAAGAGGTGCAAAAGAGGTACATATCCGCCCGGCTTGTCCGCCGATTATGTTTGGTTGTAAGTATTTGAATTTCTCCCGCTCTTCTTCCGAAATGGATTTGATTACACGCCGTGTGATTGAACGCTTGGAAGGCGGCCCGGTATCAAGAGAAGTATTAGAGGAATATGCAAATCCTGAGACAGAGCGATATGCAGCAATGGTAGAAGAAATCCGTAAGGACTTAAACTTCACTTCCCTGCAGTATTGCAGACTGGATGATATGTTAGAAGCGACAGGTCTTGAGAAATGTAAGCTTTGCACCTATTGCTGGGACGGAAAAGAATAAAAAAGAGGATCAGAGGTATTTAGAAAAAATTCTAAATACCTCTTGTTTTTTGTGAAAAGAAGTGGTACGTTGTATTTAGAAAATTTTCTAAATAGTGTTGATAGAAAAGAAAGGTGTGTCTAATGGGATTTGCAGAGACATTTAAAGCATTATCGGATCCCGTCCGGCGGGAAATCTTAGAAATGTTGAAAAAGAACCGAATGTCAGCCGGAGAGATTGCCAGTCAGTTTGACATGACGGGTGCGACGATTTCCTATCACTTAAGTATCCTAAAAAAGGCAGAGCTGGTAAAGGAAACGAAGCAGAAGAATTTTATTTACTATGAGTTGAATACTTCCGTGGTAGAAGAAGTGATGCTTTGGTTATCTGAATTGAAAGAGAGGGATTACGATGCTTAGAATCACGAATTTAACAAAACATTATAAGGGAAGCAACAAGGGTGTAACGGACATCAGCCTTACGATTGAGCCGGGGGATATTTATGCATTTATTGGGCACAACGGAGCCGGAAAAACGACTACATTAAAGTGCGTGGCAGGAATCCATGGATTTGATAAAGGAGAAATCCTAATTAACGGGACCTCTATAAAAGAAAATCCGCTGCTTTGCAAGCAGCAGTTTGCATATATTCCGGATAATCCGGATTTGTATGAATACCTGACCGGTATTCAGTATTTGAATTTTATTGCAGATATTTTTGAAGTACCGGAGAAAGAGCGGGAGATGCGCATTGAAAAGTATGCCGATGCATTTGAGATTACGGCGTCTTTGGGAGATTTGATTTCTTCCTATTCGCACGGTATGAAGCAGAAGCTGGCAATTATCTCTGCACTGGTTCATGCGCCGAAGTTATTGATTTTAGATGAACCGTTTGTGGGTCTTGATCCAAAGGCAGCGGTTGTGTTAAAGGAAATGATGCATGAAATCTGCGAAAGCGGCGGAGCGATTTTCTTCTCCACCCATGTACTGGATGTGGCTGAAAAATTATGTAATAAAGTAGCAATCATCAAAGATGGTGTATTAATTGCATCCGGTAACATGGATGAAATTGTAAAACAGGGAGAATCTTTGGAATCCATCTTTATGGAGGTGGCTTGTGATGATAAGACAAATTAAATATTTAACGGAACTTCAATTAAAGAATCTGTATGGACTGAATGTTTTTAAGTATACAAAGGATAAAAAAGTGAAGCAGAAAACGATAGGATTGGGAGTTGCCATGCTTTTCGTTGTGCTAATGATGGCTGCATATATAGGAATGGCAGCGTACGGCTACATCATGATAGGAATGGCAGAGGTGTTACCTGCATACCTGATAATGCTGTCCAGTTTAGTGATTTTGTTTTTTACTGTTTTTAAAGCCGGAAGTGTGATTTTCCAACAGAATGCCTATGACATTTTGTGTTCCCTTCCGGTAAGCCAGACGGCGATTGTTGTCAGCCGTTTTATTCGCATGTATGTGGAAAATCTGTTTCTTACCGTAATCGTCATGCTGCCGGGAATTATGGTGTATGGTGTTATGGTAAAACCGGGGATTTCATTTTATCTGATTGGGTGCGTGGTGACAATATTTATTCCACTGATTCCAATCACCATAGCGACTTTTTTGGGCGCACTTGTTACTGCAATTGCCTCACGGATGAAGCATAAGAGCCTGGTAAGTGCAACGCTTATGATTCTTTTAGTAGTGGGCATTATGCTGGGAACTTCGAGTCTGTCAACGATGGAGGATCAGTTTAGCATCGATATGCTGCAAAATCTTTCAAAAGTGGTGCTTGCGGTAATTGAGAAAATTTATCCTCCGGCAATCTGGTTTGGTACAGCCATGGTAAGCGGCGATTTCCTAATGTGTTTTGCTTCCATAGCAGGGGGACTTGTTGCATTTATGGTAACGATTGCATTGGTTTCCGCTAAGTTCCATGAGATTTGTCGCAGCTTATACAGTACAACGGCAAAACATAATTACCGGATGGAGCATTTGAAAAAGACGTCGGTTTTGGGAGCCTTATATAAGAGGGAGTTAAAACGATATTTTTCTTCCAGTATTTATGTGACAAATACGATTGTTGGACCTGTTTTGGCGGTGGTCTATTCAGGAGCTGTTTTTGGAATCGGTTTGGATAAGGTGCAGAAGGCGCTGGGACTTCCGATTGATGTAAAGGGAGTTGTTCCGTTCCTGCTGGCAGTTATTTTTAGTGTCATGACTACTACCTGTACTTCTGTTTCTATGGAAGGAAAAGAATGGTGGATTGTAAAAAGCCTTCCGGTGAGAACAAAAGAGCTCTTAGACAGCAAGCTGCTTTGGGGATTGAGCCTTGCGGCACCATTTTATATCATTTCCGAGATTTTACTGATTTGGGCATTGAAGCCGGATTTCATGGAACTTTTGTGGCTGGTTTTTGTTCCGCTTATTTGTATCTTGTTTAGTAATGTATTTGGTCTTACAATTAATTTAAAAATGCCGGTATTTAACTGGGAAAGCGAAGTGAACGTTGTAAAACAGAGTGCGTCATCTATGATTGGTGGATTGGGCGGTTGTGCAATAGTCCTGGTGTGTATGCTTTTGGTACTTTTTGTGCCTGCATCATATACAAATGTATTTAAATTTATAATTTCCCTGATTTTAGCCGGAGTTACGTTTTACCTGTACCGAAAGAATAATACCGTGAATTTGCAGGAACTGGGATGAGGAGAGAATATGAAAAAGTATAGAGGAACGCTGATCTTAACGAGCATCATTATTTTACTGCCGATTCTTGTCGGGGTCATGCTATGGGACCGGCTACCGGAACAAATCGCAACACATTTTGGTATGGATGGAACTCCAAATGACTGGACGTCCAAAGGATTTACGGTCTTTGGGATTCCTGTGATATTGCTTGGAATGCATTTGTTATGTTGCTTCTTCTTGTTTGTGGATCCGAAAAGACAAAACATGAGTGAAAAGCTAAAGAACCTTGTTTTTTGGATTTTTCCGGTTGCTTCCATCATGGTATTAATCAGCTGCTATGGTTATGAGCTGGGATATGAATTGAATATTGGGTTGCTTTCCGGTATCTTTGCAGGAACGCTATTTTTGATAATTGGCAATTATCTTCCAAAGTGCAAACAAAATTATACGATGGGAATCAGACTTCCATGGACGTTAGACGATGAGGAAAACTGGAACCATACCCATCGTTTGGCAGGATTTATCTGGGTGCTTTGCGGGTTTATTATGTTGGTAAATATTTTTATAGGAATAGAATGGCTGATTTTTGGGCTGTTGGCAGTTATGGTATTGGTACCGACCGTTTATTCGTATCTTTATTATAAAAAACATGGAAAAAAGTTGGAGGAAAATTAAGAGATGGAACTAGGAACAGTTAGTAGCGGCAGTATTGCGGCAATGTGTGTAACGTTAGTGATTGCATTGGTGTTACCGGTTGTGATACTGATTGTGTATGCGGTAAAGAATAAGAAACAGGGAGTTGTGGGCGCATGGTTTTTAGGCGCAGCCGGATTCTTTGTAATGCAGATGGTTATTAGAACTCCGATTTTATCGGTTCTTGGCATGTCGGAAGGATTTGTAGCATATGCACAAAATCATTATTTGATTTATGCAATTGCACTGGCTTTTACTGCGGGATTATTTGAAGTGGTTGGCAGATATATCGTAGCGAAGATTTTAAGTAAAAATCTAACCTTCAAAAAAGGCCTTGCGGCAGGACTCGGACACGGCGGAATTGAAGCAATGATACTGATTGGAATCAGCTATATCAGCAATCTTATCTATGTAGGAATGATTAACAGCGGCGCAATCAATGCAGTGATAGCTCAGACTGAGGCGATGGGGGTGGATGCAACACCTGTTTACACCTTGGTGGATACACTGGTGAATACACCGGCTTCTATGTTTTTACTGGCAGGCTATGAAAGAGTTTTAACAATGCTTGGTCAGGCGGCAATGTCTCTGTTGGTATGCTATTTTGTGTGGAAAAAACAGGATATCAAGGGTATCGGTATTTGTCTGTTGTTGCATACTCTGCTGGATGGGGTATCCGCAGTTGTTAGCGGAATGAGCACTCCATACTTAGGCGCTGTCCTATCACAGAATGTAAGCTATGTGATTATTTATGTATTCTTAACCTTGATGGCTGTTTTATCTGTTTATATTATCAGTAAAATCAAGAAAGTTTGGGTGCCGGAAATGGCAGAACCAAAGGAAGCAGCAGAGGGATAGAAGATGCATTTTGAATATTGCCCACATTGTGGGACAAAGGCAGTGTTAAAAGAAATTGGGGACGAAGGACGTATTCCATATTGCGGGACCTGTAAGGTCCCACTATGGGATATGTTTACCACCAGCATTATCTGTGCGGTAGTAAATGAGCAAAGGGAAGTGGCGTTGCTGCGGCAGGACTATGTATCCACAAGCAGCTTCGTCTGTGTGGCTGGCATTATGAAGCAGGGTGAATCTGCAGAAGATACGGTCATACGCGAAGTGAAGGAGGAGCTTGGGTTAACGGTAGAACGGCTTTCCTTTGTGCACAGCTACCCTTATGAGAAAAAAGAAATGCTGATGCTTGGTTTTAAAGCAGAGGTGAAAAAAGCAGATTTTACGCTATCCGGCGAGGTGGATGCAGCAGAGTGGGTAGCGTATGAAGAAGCACTTAGCCGCCTGCGGGAAGGAAGTATTGCGTGGCAGTTGGTGAAAACCGTGATTGAGGAAGATGGGAGAGCGCGATGAAAAATACAACGCTTTGCTATATTGAAAAAGAGGATCAATACCTGATGCTTCATCGTGTAAAGAAGGAAAACGATGAAAACAAGGACAAATGGATTGGTGTCGGCGGGAAGATGGAAGCGGGTGAGAGCCCGGAGGACTGTCTGCTTCGAGAGGTAAAGGAAGAGACAGGACTCACTCTTACCGACTATCGTTACCGCGGTCTTGTAACCTTTGTTTCCAATGAATGGGGCACAGAGTACATGCATTTGTTTACGGCAACAGGTTTTGAAGGAACGCTAAGAACCTGTGACGAAGGGGATCTGGTCTGGGTCCCAAAGTCTGAAATCGAAGCATTAAATCTTTGGGAAGGAGATAAAGTCTTTTTCCGATTGCTGAAAGAATGCGAGCGGTTCTTTTCACTGAAGCTTAGGTATGAAGGGGATACTTTGGTGGAGACAAAGGTGTGGAAATATTAAAATATTTCTTGATATTCTTTTCATGTGTGAATATAATTTAGTTAAACAATTTTTAGTTAATTATACTTTAGTTAATTATACTCTAATAAAAAATATACCAAATTAAATGTGACAATGAGGAGAATTCGATGTTTATTGGAAGAGAAAAAGAATTAGCAGACCTAAATGCGTTGTATGCGACAGACCAATTTCAGATGCCGGTAATCTATGGTCGAAGGAGAGTGGGAAAATCTACACTTGTCCACAAATTTATAGAGAAGAAAAAAGCAGTTGTTTTTACTGCCATAGAGTCAACCATTGACAGAAATTTGGAATTATTCAGTAAAAGTATATATAAGACATTTTTGCCCACCATGAATCACATGCCACCGTTTCAGAACTTTGATGCTGCCTTTAATTTTTTGACGGAGTATGTAAAAAAGGATCGATGTGTGGTTGTTATTGATGAATATCCGTATCTGGCGGCTTCCGATAAGAGCATTTCATCCAGACTTCAAAGTTATATAGATGGAGAATGGAAGGACAGTAAAATGTATCTGATCTTGTGCGGCTCTTCCATGAGTTTTATGGAGCATCAGGTGCTGGGCTATCAGAGCCCTCTTTACGGTAGGAGAACTGCGCAGATTAAATTGCTTCCGTTTGATTATCGGACATCTGCCTGTTTTGTTCCAGATTATTCAGACGAAGACAAAGCACTTGTCTATGGTGTGACCGGGGGAATTCCCAAATATCTGGAGTTGTTTCGTCCGGAGTTGTCAGTTTATGAAAACATCATACAATTGTTCTTCAACAGCAGCGGTTATTTATATGAAGAGCCAGACAATTTATTAAAGCAGGAGCTTCGGGATGTCTCCACATATAATGCCATTATTGAGGCAATGGCATCCGGGGCGGCAAAGATTAACGAGATTGCGACAAAAATTCATTCGGATACTGCGACGGTATCTTATTGTTTGAAATCATTGATTGCGATCGGAATCGTAGAAAAACGCACTGCTGTTACAGATGAAAATAATAGAAAAAAGACTTCGTATGTAATTTGTGATAATATGTTTCGTTTCTGGTATCGGTTTGTGCCCAATGGTATTGATCTGATCCTTATGCAGTATGGAAACACATATTTCAAGGAGACTGTTTTACCACAGATACCGGATTATATGGGAAGCATTTTTGAAGAAATGTGCAGATACTACCTGCAGCAGATGAGCGTAAAAGGAGCTATCGGTTTCACAATTACAAAAATCGGACGCTGGTGGGGAACCAATCCAGAATTGAAACAAGAGGAAGAAATTGATATTGTAGGCGTGAATCCATTAACAAAGTACGTACTGCTCGGAGAATGTAAATATCAGAATCAGGGTATCCATATGGACACAGCAAAAAAGCTGCTGGAAAGAGGCGTACTGATCACAGCCTATCAAAATAAGTCGTATGTGTTGTGCTCAAAAACAAATTTTACGGAAGAGGTACAACGATTCGCGCAGGAAAATGAAATTATGCTGGTCACTTTGGAGGATCTATATCAATTTTAAGGAGGATACATTATGCCATTTATTGATTCAAAAATTACAGTACCGGTTTCACCGGAGAAGAAAGAAGTGTTAAAAACAGAACTTGGGCAGGCACTTTCCCTGCTCCATAAACCGGAGTCTTATCTGATGGTTGGAATGGAAGATAATTATGACCTTTGGATGGCGGGAAAGAAGCTGGAAAAGGGAGCATATGTTTCTGTCAGCCTGTTTGGAAATGCATCCGCATCCGACTATAATAAGTTTACAGCAAAGATTTGTGAACTCTACGAACGGGAGCTTGGTATTCCGGGTTCCGCCGTGTATGTGACGTATCATCCGGTTAGTGACTGGGGCTGGAACGGATCGAATTTTTAAAATGAAAGTTTAGGGAAATGCATGCCATTACGGCATGCATTTTTTTAACATTTCGTAAACAAAAAGAAAACATTATTCAAACAAAAAGCTGGTATTCTCCTATCATCAAATGAAACAAAACGAATGCGAATAAGAAAAGGAGATTAACAGACATGGCAAAATCAAAATTAGTACAGGTGAATGAAAAAATTGCAGAGAGCGTAACCAGCGGCTATAAAAAAATTGAGGATGGCGTTGTAGGAGGTTACAAAAAAATCGAAGAAGGCGTCGTTGGCGGATTTAACAAAATGACTGATAAGTTCGTAGACAACTATTTGACCAAGGAAGGCGAAACGGTGGAAGAAGCGAAAGCCAGACTTGCTAAAGAGCAGAAAACAAGAGAAGAAGCAGGAAGAAAGGCAGGACTGAAATAATGAAAAAGAGTACATTTACAGTTATGATTTTAGGAACCATCGGAGGCATTTTATTTGCGCTTGGCATGTGCATGACACTAATTCCGGAGTGGAATGCGTTCAGACCGGGTGTCATTATGGGAGTGATTGGAGCAGTCGTGCTACTGATTATGGTGCTTGTATGGAGAAAGATGGAAAACAAAGAACCGATTAGGCTATCAGGAAAAACGATAGGTGCAACACTCCTCGGGATTGTCGGAGCATTACTGTTAGGTGTTGGTATGTGCCTTACAATGGTATGGAGCCATATGGTTGCCGGAATTGTAATCGGAATTGTTGGTATCGTTGTTCTCCTCTGCCTGATTCCTTTTATCAAAGGTTTAAAGTAAAAAAGTATGAAAACCACGAAAGAAACAATAAAGAAAAAAATTAGCAGATATATTCCTGTGTTACGTTTACGATATCAAATCCTTTTGTACGTTGTGACGATTATCTGTATGATACTTGCTCTGCTAAATACGGCATTTGCGTGCTTTGCTTATTTAGTCGGTATAACCTTTTACGTGCTTGCAGCCATTACATTGATTGCAAGCTGTTATTATGTCACGATTTATACCAAAAAGGATATCATAGAGATTATAAAACCGGCAATTGCAGCAAATCCATATACGAATAAAGTAACAACCGATTACAGGCTAAGAACCATTCTCTTTGCAGGATCCGGCATGGTGAGTAATCTTATCTTTGCAGTATTCAATGGTGTAATCGGAATCATCAGTCATTCAGCATGGTTCGGTACATTATCAGCATATTATCTACTGTTAAGTATCATGCGGATAGGAATTGTCAGGCAGGAAAGAAAGCTTGCTGTCATTAATGAAAAACAAGAGCGCATAAGAAGGGAACTTTTCGTTTATCGCAGGAATAGTGTACTGTTTGTGTTTATGGCAATCGTATTAGCGGGAGCTGTTATTTTGCTTTTGAATTCCCAGGGTGGCAAAAATTATCCCGGGATTACGATATATGCGGTGGCGACATATACCTTTTATAAGATTATCATGTCAACGATACAGGTGATTAAGGTAGGAAGAAGAAAATCACCAATTCTTTCCATAACCAGAAGAATCGGATATATTGATGCCTGCGTTTCCATTTTAACACTCCAGACAGCGATGTTTGCTTCTTTTGCTAATGGCGAGGAGGAATTTATAAAACTGATGAATGGAATAACAGGAGTTGCTCTGTGCATGATAGTTCTAGGTTTAGGAATACAGGGTATTTGTTTTACAAATAGGAGAAGAAACAAAAGTTGAAAAGCACTTGCTGATTTTACTCCCGTATTATATCATGAATTATGAAAAGGATATTTTTGAAATCGCAAAAAGCGAAGAAAGAACAAAGAAATTAATAGATGAGTATCATATGATTATTAGTCGTTTAGAAGAAGTTACAAAAACTGACAATACAGGATTGTTTCATGATTTAATGCAATTAATGCAGCGGATTATGAATTATTTGTTGAGGAAAGAACCGGTTTTAAAGGAAAGGATGAGTGAGGAAATGGGTGGAAAAGTATTACGATTACCATCTGATGAACTGAGAGAAGCGAGAGAAGCTGGAATTAATTTGGGAATCAGTCAAGGTATCAGTAAGGGAATTAGCCGTGGAATAGAAGCAGGTAAAGAGGAAAAGACCCGTACAGTAGTTACCAATATGATTAAGAGAGGGATTTCTGATGCAGATATTTGTGCAATGGCAGAGTGCGATGAAGCATTTGTGGAACTAGTGCGAAAAAAATTAGAAAATTAAAAATATGAAATGCATGTCAAGACGGTATGCATTTTAAATTATTCAATTTATAAGAAAGGTTAGGAGTACATACCTTATGCGAATTGACACACACGTACACATCGGAGGTGACAAGCTCGGCTTTTCCATGAGCGAAAATCTTGTCATAGCTGCAATGGAAAAATACGAAATAGACTATGCACTAGTCTCTAATTCAGATGCGGCAGAGGTAGATCATGAGCAGAGACTGCTTCCAAAGGAATTGCAGACATCACAGGAAGCTGCGCTTTTGCGCACCTTAAACTTTGCAAGAAAAAATCCCGGCAAAATTGGTGTGGGAGTCTGGGTAAAACCTCTTCAGGAGCAGGTGACACCGGAACTGGAAAAGCTGATACAGGAAAACTTAGACCTTATTTATGCCATAAAATTGCATCCGTACCATTCGGATATTTCACCGGTGGATTCGCGGACGATTCCGTTTTTAGAATTGGCAGAGAAATATCAGCTGGCGGTAGTGTCCCATACAGGAGGCTGCGAGGAGGCAGAGCCGGTGCATGTTTATGAGGCGGCAAAAATGTTCCCTAAAATTCCATTTGTTATGGTACATATGGGACTTGGCAGCGACAATAAAGAGGCACTTGATTTGCTTGGAAAAGCAGATAATTTATATGGGGATACCACATGGGTGCCAATGGAAACTACCATCGAAGCAATCAAAAGATATGGCAGTAAAAAGTTGATGTTTGGAAGCGATATGCCGATTGATGGATTGGACACTTATTTTTGCAATCCGAAAGGAGAACGTTCTGTGTATCAGGATTATTTTCATGTTTTGCCGGAACGGATTGAAAAAGAGGCATATGAAGATTTGATGTGGGAAAATGCAGTGCGGGTGTTTGGGTTAAAGAGAATAAAAATAACCCCTTGACTCCTACGTTACGTCATAGTTTAAGCTATACTTACACGAGAGTTGGGAAAACAAGGAGCAGGATTTTATGTTGACAGTAAATGAAGTGAGCAAAATGACAGGAGTGAGTATACGCACCCTGCATTACTATGATACGATTGGATTGCTGCATCCATCGAAGGTCACGGAGGCAGGATACCGGCTGTATGACGATATGGCGCTGGAACGGCTGCAGCAGATTTTACTGTTTCGTGAACTGGAGTTTCCGCTAAAAGAAATCAAAGCGATTATAGATAGTGATAACTTTGACCGCAGTCTGGCGTTGGAACAGCAGATTGAACTGCTGACTTTAAAAAAAGAACGCCTGGAAAATCTGATTCTTTTTGCTCGTGGAATAAAAATGTTAGGAGTGAAGTATATGGATTTTTCAGCATTTGACACAAGAAAACTGGATGAATACAGCAAACAGGCCAAGGAGCAGTGGGGTAAGACAGATGCCTACAAGGAATTTGAAGAAAAGAGCAAAGACTGGACGGAGGACACGACAAAGGCCATTGCTGACGACTTTATGAAAATGTTTGTTGTATTTGGCAGCATGAAGGAGAAAGACCCGGCGGAGCAGGACGTACAGGAACAGGTAAAAAGATTGCAGGCATATATTACGGAGCATTTTTATAAATGTACACCGGAGATTTTATCCTGTCTGGGACGCATGTATTCCGGCGGAGGTGAATACACCGAGAATATTGACAAAGCAGGCGGTGCCGGGACTGCGGATTTTACGGCACGGGCCATTGAAATTTATTGTGGTAAATAAGCAGTGGCAATGTTAAGATGGTATTACCAAGAGATAAAGAGGATCAACTATGAAATCACTTTTCTGGTATAAAAGGCCATACGACATTGAAAAAACCGAAACGCAGTTTATGAAGGAGATGCGGGAAAACATGCATTTTCAATTCGAAAACTGCAAAGAATACCGCGCACTTTTAGAGCACCGCGGTTGGTACGAAGAGCGTATTGATAAATTGGAATCCGTAGCAGAGATTCCGTTTATCCCTACGCTCTTTTTTAAACATCATAGGATGGACTCTGTGCCACGGGAGAAGATGTTGACGACAGCCACATCCTCAGGAACAAGCGGAGCAAAAAGTGTGATTGGCTATGATGTGCTAAGTCTTTTAAAGGGGCTGGGGATGGTTCTTCGCGTGGGGAAAGAACATAAGCTTTGGTCACTTCGACCATGCCATTATATTATTTTGGGCTACGAGGCACGTAATATTCTGGGAAGAAAAAATGCAGTGGAAGAAAAGGCCGTTGCAAAGACAGCATATGGTTTTACCTTTTTTGCACCGGCTCTTTCACGCACCTATGCATTAAGATACATTGATGGTGACTATAGACTAAATCTGGAAGAAATCAGAGAGAAATTAATTACGTTTAGCAGAGGCAACACACCGGTACGCATCATCGGTTTCACGTTCCACGCATACTGGCTATTAAGTAAGATGAAAGAAGCCGGTATCAAATGTCCGCTTCCGAAAGGATCGCTGATGTCCTTTGGCGGTGGTTGGAAACAGTATTATACGCAGAGGGCGGAAAAGCAGGAAATGTACGATTTGGTGGAGGACGTGTTAAATATTCCGGAATCCATGTGTCGTGAATTTTTTGGTGCGGTAGAACATCCGATTCTCTATTGCGACTGTCCGAAACATCATTTTCATGTACCGATTTATAGCAGAGTCCTTATTCGTGATGTGGACACCTATGAGCCGCTGGAACATGGAAAAGCCGGACTCGTGAATCTGCTGACACCCATGGTGAAAAGTGCGCCAATCCTTAGTATTATGACGGATGATTTGGGAATCCTTCATGACGGAAGTGAATGCGGATGCGGCATTGACACACCCTACCTTGAGATTTTGGGACGCGTCGGAATGGAGGATATTACTACCTGTGCAGCAGGTGCTGAAAATCTCATGAGAACGATGTTAGGGGAGGAAACACTATGATACTTTTTGAAGGAAAAATCCTTCCGGATGAACAGCTTGATGATGTGCTTGAAAAACTGTGGGACTCCTGTTTGATGGCAGTTACGAACCGAAAAGACATTGCAAAATTAGTAATTAATGCCTGTGGCAGAGTGTCGGAAAAAATCAAGACAGGTGCATATGATCCTATATTGTGGGTGCTTCTGGAAAAAGGTGCCTTTACAAGAACACAATTAGAAGAGGCAATTACTTTTTTTGATAAGGAAAACCTGCAATTAAAATATGATACAGAGCTTGGAGTCCTTAAGAAGGGAACTGAGGATGACCGAAAAGCATCGGTAGAAAAACGTCTGGAACCGCTTGGAATTCTGTTTCACATCGCAGCGGGGAACGCAGAAGGTTTGCCGTTTTTCAGTGTCATAGAAGGGCTGCTTGCAGGAAACGTGAATATCCTAAAGTTACCTTCCGTGGACGATGGTATTTCGGTGATGCTGCTTCATGAGATGATTAAGGAAGAACCGGCGCTGGCACCTTATGTATGCGTGTTGGATGTGGCTTCCACCAATGTGAAGATTTTAAAGACGCTTGCGGATATGGCGGATGCGATTGTAGTCTGGGGAGGGGATGAAGCAGTCATGGCAGCGCGGACCATGGCAAGCCCTTCGACGCAGATTATCAGCTGGGGACATAAATTAAGCTTTGCTTATGTGAGCGCCGGGGTAGTAGAAAAAGTGGAAGATTATGAGCCGGAATTATACGATTTGGCAAAACATATCTGTGCTACAAATCAGCTTTTGTGCAGCTCCTGCCAGGGCATTTTCGTGGATACAGAGGATGAGACCGTTCTGCTTTCTGTGGCAGAGAGGTTTTTACACATCTTAGAGGAAGTGCGTGTGGATTATCCACGTGAAAAGATTGGCATTCGTGGAAAAGTCAGTATTTCCCTTTATAATGAAGAGCTGGAAAGCATCCATACCGGGCACCGGGTTTTACGAGGAAAAGGTGTTAGTGTTATAATCGGAAGTGATAGTGAACTGGAACTCTCTTATATGTTTAAGAACTGCTGGGTAAAACCTCTGCAAAGGAAAAATATAATCAAATCGTTAAAGGGCAAAAAAGGTTATTTGCAGACGGTCGGATTGATTTGCACAGAAAAGGAACGTAAGGAACTGGCGGAACTTTTTGTAAAAACAGGACTTACGCATATTGTCCGTCCGAAAAACATGTCACAGATGCTGCCTGGAGGAACCCATGATGGGAAATATCCGTTAAGACGCTATAGCAGGATTATAGAGGTAGAGAGATAAAATTTATTATGCAATAGGAGAAATGAAAATATGGCAATAGAAGGAATCACACAACCGGAATTTATACAAATTGACGAGCAGCTGCGTTTACGCAAATACGACGGACATCATGACTTTGCATTTGACTGGTATCAGGACATTGAAACCGTAAAACTGGTGGATGGGGTGGATGAGCCTTATTCATGGGGAAAATTAAACGGAATGTATGGCTATTTGAATAACCATGGAGAACTATACTTTATCGAAATATTAGAGGGACAGGAGTATCTTCCAATCGGTGATGTGACCTTTTGGCAGGAGGATATGCCGATTGTGATTGGCGATAGAAGGTACCGTGGAAAAGGCATTGGCGGAAAAGTCGTTCGTGCGTTGATAAAGCGAGGAAAAGAACTCGGCTATCAGACACTATATGTGGACGAGATTTACAGTTATAATGAAGGCTCCAGACGATGTTTTGAAAAAGCCGGTTTTCAGGCTTATGAGGAAACGGAAAAAGGGAAAAAATATAAACTTGCAATCATGTAGAAATCGCATTTGGTCATTTGAAAGAGGAAGGAGGCTTCTTCATAAAAGGCTTTCCATCTATGTTCGAACGATGTATAATAAAAGAAGTGTTGTAGCTATTGAACGGAAACCTGTTTGGAAATGGAGAGAAAGATGGACATGGATTTTATGAATGATCCGGCATGGATGCAGGAAGTATTAGGCGCCGGAAATGTTGGATTATGGGCAATTGTAATAGATAACGAAGCTCAGAAGTATGAGATGTATGCCAACGACACGATGTTGACACTTTTGGGACTTTCCAAACACCCGGACCCGGAACAGTGTTATGCGCACTGGTATAACAGAATTGATGAAAAGTATATTGCGTATGTAACGAACTGTGTAAACCAGATAATAGAAACAGGCAAGCTTTTAGAAGTGCAGTATCCTTGGAAACATCCGGAACTGGGCAGCATTTTTGTTCGTTGCGGCGGCAGGGCAGAGTGTCTGGAGGATGGTAGAATACAGGTAAAAGGCTATCACCAGAATATCAATGAGGTAGAACTGTTAAAGAGAGAACAGCAGCTACGCAATGAAGAACTGGAAGAGATTAAGCATCAACGGAAAACCTACAATGCATTATTTGACTCTGTTTTGTGCGGAATTGTGAATTATAAAAGAGAAAACGATAAGCTGATTTTTAAAAAAGTCAATCAGGAAGCATTACGTATTTTCAATTATACAAAAGAAGAGTTTCAAGCCAAAAAAGAGTGGAACATTGCAGAACTTATTGCAAGAGAAGATATTCAGATTTATCTAAACAGTACGATGCATTTTAAAGAAGTGGGAGATAAGGCGAGCCATGAGTTACGCCTTCGTACCAAAACAGGTGAAAAGATTTGGGTGATTGAACGTACAGAACGAATACTGGATACAGATGGAGACGAAGTATTCCAAAGCGTATTTATTGATAATAACGAAAACAAAAAGAAAACAGTAATTTTAGAGAAAATCACAGAAAATATCCCCGGTGGTGTCTGCCTGATAGACTTGGATACAGGTAACATTATTTATGGAAATGAAGGCTTTTATCATTTGTACGGATGTACCGAGGAAGAACTGCGAAAGGATTACGACCGGAAAGTTCAGGCATTTTTATATAAGGAAGACCAGCATCATTTTAATAAAATCATTGAAGAGGCGATGGTTACTGGGCAGAGAAATATTGTATATGAATGCAAAATACGGCGGCATGACGATAGTGAAATGTGGGTATTGGTAAAGGGAACCATTCTAAACAATCATCGAAACCGGCAGTTAAGCTGTGTATTGTTAGATATTACAGACCGCAAAGAAATGGAACGTAAATTACTTCTTAACGAACGACGGCTTAATATTGCGCTTGAGCAGATGGCGAACACCGTTTTTGACTTTGATGTAAAAGCTGGAAAAGTAAATTTAAAAAATGGCGATTTTGGATTATCGCTCCCGAAAGAAGAGGTTGCATGTACAATTGATGATTTGGTCCATATGGGTGTTTTGCATGAGGATTCAAAAGAAAGCTTCGAAAGTCTCTGGAAACAGATAAAAGCCGGTGCCGAACTGGCTTCAAAAGAGGTGCTGATACGTTACAGGCAGGAAGATTCTTATACATGGACAAAGGCGGCTCTTCGAACGATATATCGGGAAAACGGGTCGCCACAATTGGCAATCGGTATTTTAGAGGATATTTCAAAACAAAAAGAAGCAGAACAGGCATATAAAAAGGAAGAGCAGTACAGACAGGCGATGCTGGCTGACACTTTGGCATATGGAGAAATCAATGTAACGAAGGATATTGTAGAAAAGGTTAGCGGATTATGGGCACAAAGTGATTCCGAGGAACTTTTACACTACGATGAATTGTTT
The DNA here is from genome assembly GCA_945787015.1 of uncultured Roseburia sp. Classification (GTDB taxonomy): domain Bacteria; phylum Bacillota; class Clostridia; order Lachnospirales; family Lachnospiraceae; genus Roseburia. The sequence goes on along the minus strand of CALZGM010000015.1, from coordinate 31,683 downwards.
AAAATCACATTGGAAAACCGCGTATATTCTTTAGACCGGGCACTATATGAAAATTCGTTCAGCAGAGAGGCATATTTTAAAGCATATAATACCGGTCTGCATGAGATTAGCTGTGAGTACCGCAGAGTGGATGCGGATGGAAAGGTTCGCTGGATGCTTCAAACGATTCACTTCCTGAAAGAAGCGGATACTGGCGACTTAAAAGCAATCATTTATTTAAAAGACATTGATGATAAAAAGCAGGAAGCACTAAAGATGAGATACCGTGCAGAACATGATTCTTTAACAGAGCTGTACAATAAAGGAACAGCAGAGCACCTGATGAGCCGGTTTTTACAGGAAGAGACAGCGGAAAACGAATCACATGCTTTTATTATTTTAGACATTGATCATTTTAAGAATATCAATGACAGCTATGGACACCAGTACGGAGACGAAGTATTAAAGAGCGTAGCCGCGGTTTTAAAGGAAACCTTCCGTTCGGACGATATAAAGGGAAGGCTTGGCGGAGATGAAATGGTGGTTTTAATGAAATATGTTTCATCGAAACAGTTAGTTGCAGAAAAACTGAAGCTGATTGCCAGACGCTTAGCTGAAATAGAAAGGGATGGGAAACCACTAACGGTAAGTATAGGAGTCTCTTTCTTCAGGGAGAACGGCAGCAATTATCAGGAACTATATAAAGCAGCAGATATTGCGTTGTATCAGGTAAAAGAAAACGGACGAAACGGATACAAATTTTATGAGGCGTTATAGGGAAAAAGCTTCCTGGCATCAGATTAGAATGACAGGAAGCTTTTCTTTAATCATAATTTCTCAGTTTAAAGAACTTTAACCACCGGATTAAACGCTCTCGTGGCAGCAACCGGTTTACAAGCAATGCGATTAAAACACCGATACCGGTATCAATAATACGATTCAAAGAATAGGAAATATAAGTTTCTACCGGAGTATTAAATAAGATAATACATAGCATAACGCCGCCGGGTTGAATGGCACCCGGCCAGTCAATTAACTGGCTGATGATAATTAGAAGGATGACCCCGATAAATACAAATAAAAGCATCAGAGGCTTCATGCCGCCTTCCGGATAAACTTTAATATAGATACTGAAAAACAGCATACCAAGTAGTCCGCCGATAATCGTTCCAAAAAAACGGTTGCCGCCTCCGAGTTTTGACTGATGATCATTTCCGCCCATACCGAAGATTGCACCGATGCAGGCAAAGGTAGGGTTACGGCCAAATGGGAAGTAAATTAAGGCACATAGCATAGCAGCCAGCGCTGTTTTAATATTTCGCATCCCGATGTGAAAACGGGAACGCGGTTTTACGTGAAGGGTTGTATGACTCATAATCGTTTCTTCTTTCTGTAAAATGTTTCGGACAGTATTATAGAGTTTCATGCATAAGATGTCAATTTTTTTATTTTATTTATGGCACAATAGGAAAAAAATATGGTATATTTTTTATAGCTACGCTAATGGGGATATGAGTCATGGTGGAAATATAACAAATTCTGTGGAGAGGAAACGGTATGCTGCGAAAAGAAAGAGCGGAAAGGATTATCAGACGATACGGAAGAGATATTCTGAATTCAGAGGGTATGCACATAGAGAAGAATTGCCTTCAACATGGGCAAATCAGTGTATATGAGCATTCTTACATGGTTGCAGTACTTTGTGTGGAATTAGCGATTCTGTGCCGCATTCGGGCAGATATGCGTGCGCTTGTGCGAGGTGCACTGTTACATGATTATTTTCTGTATGATTGGCATGAGAAGGACAAGTCTCACCAGCTCCACGGGTTCTTTCATGCAGAGCGTGCACTAAAAAATGCAGAATGTGATTTTAGGTTGACAGATATTGAACGAAATATGATAAGAGCGCATATGTTTCCACTGAATCTGGTGCTTCCGAGATATCGTGAGAGTGTGATTCTTTGCATTGCGGATAAAATATGTGCGACAAGGGAAACCGTTGCAGGGATGAGACGTAAATTTATCTAATGAGATAGAGATAAAGATGGGACAAAATAGCCCCATCTTTCTTTTTAATACTCCCTTTTCGGAAAAGTGTTCCTACTGCCTATTAGCTTAAACTAACATGAATATTTATTCATTTCAACAAGTTTTATTCCTTTTTCATTACTGGGTGTTTGTAGACTGCGTTGAGTTTGTAATGTTATCAACTTCTACTTGTCTGCCTAGCTGGGAAAGCAACTGTTTTCTTTCCTCTGGTGATAGATTTGAAATTATGTCTTGCAGTTCTTCATTGGTTAATGCCATAATAAAAGCTCCTCCAGAAAAATAAAAATTTCTTATCTTTCTGAAAGGTGCTATCTATTCGGATACTTCCTAAATTCAATCGGATTTATTATTCTTCTAATCGGGCATACTGTTCACGCTATTCATGCGATTTATATTTATACATCGCTATTCAGTGGGAACACAATTCCGAAAAGGGACTTTTAATAATAGGTACCATGATGTGCCGGGAAACTGGTTTCATCTAATGGTAAAAAATTTTTATATCGTGTTGTAATACCACATTGATATGGTGTCTTGCCTCGTCGCGTGCCATCTGACTTCGCCGGTCTGCTAGGCCCTTCAGAGCCTTGCTGTGACGGGAACTGTTCATGCGAAAGATTGTTTCTTCAATTCCTTTTTTCAAACTGATAATAATGACAATGAAATCCGTAGGCATTGTCCTCACAAAATGCACCTAAGGACATTCCGTGATGAAACGCTGTCTGGATGACGGCATTACAATCCTCTTTTTCGTCGAGGGATTGATAGTAAACCGTCCCGCCGGTCTTTACGAAACTGATTGCCTTTTTGAGCAGAGAAAGACCAATGCCGCTTTCTAGGACAGTAGAACCAACCATGGTTACAATATCGAACCGGCCATCAAAATCCAATGCCATGGCATCGGAGCAAACGACCCTTACATCGTTGGGATTTCCCTCGCAAACCAGCCGCTGCTCCAACTGGCGGCAGCAGATCTCCACTTGGTCAATGCTTGTGAGCGAACCCTGTTTCAGCTTGTAGGAAAGGTATCTATCCCACTCGCCTGTGCCGATGCCGATGTTGCATATATTTGCTTTTTCTGAGACGACAAAGTGCTTTTCGAAGAAATCGGAGAATCTGTACATCAAATACATGTTCTCGACAGACAGATTCCAGGGACCAGCCTCCGGACCATACATCTGTGAGTATGTCCGAAGCAGAAACTCAGTGCTGCTTTCGGGGATTATACCGGTACATCTAGTCTGCTTTCTGCCAAAAAGCTCGTCAATCGTTACGTCAAAAAAGTCCGCGATACATGGAAGCATTGCCGTATCGGGAATGGATATCCCCGTTTCCCATTTGCTGATTGTCTGATATTGGACTCCAAGTTCTTTCGCAAGCTGCGCTTGGGTCATTTGATGTTTCAAACGCAGAGCGCGGATGCTGTCAGCTATCTCTTTCATGGTTTTACTCACCTCATGGTCAATATATCACGCTGAAGCACGAAGCGCAATCACTGCGTAGGAGACAAACTAACTTGAACAGTGAGATTTCTCTATCCGCTCTTTAAAAATCCTTTATTTTTCAAGGTTTTAACAAGCCGAGCCACTCATAGCCCTACGGGCTATTTCGTGTTGGGCTGTCGCCCAATAAGGATCGCTACGCCATGCTCCATTCGGAATCCGCTTCGCTACTTCCTCATGGACGGCTGGCGCCGTATAATAAAAGAAGAAGCCATACCTTTTGGTGAGCAAGCTCCCAACAGGTATGGCTTCTTCTTTTATTGCATGGCTTGTAGCTTAGCCAAAGTATCTCTTTAATAATCCCTCAAATGCTTTGCCGTGTCTAGCCTCGTCACGAGCCATTTCATGAACGGTATCATGGATTGCATCGAGGTTCAATTCTTTTGCTCTCTTAGCAAGGTCGAATTTACCAGCTGTTGCTCCGTTTTCAGCGTCAACACGTAACTCTAAGTTCTTCTTTGTGCTTGTTGTTACAACTTCACCAAGTAATTCAGCAAATTTTGCTGCATGTTCAGCTTCTTCCCAAGCAGCTTTTTCATAATATAAACCGATTTCTGGATATCCTTCACGATGAGCTACACGAGCCATAGCAAGGTACATACCTACTTCTGAACATTCACCTTCGAAGTTCATTCTTAAATCAGCGATGATGTCTTCCCTAACTCCCTGTGCTACACCAACAACGTGTTCAGCTGCCCATGTTCTTTCAGCTGACTGTAAAGTGAATTTATCAGCTGGTGCTTTACAGATTGGACAGAATTCCGGTGCAGCATCTCCTTCGTGAACATAACCACATACATTACAAACATATTTAGCCATAATTTTTTTCTCCTTTTATTTGATAAAATTTTTAAACTTAGTAACTATTACTGATTTTAATAAATAAATCTTAAAATGTCAAGTGCTTTCCGGCACTTTATTTTTTTAATGAGTGGAAAATTTTACTTTTTCCTGCTTACAATTCGGACATTTTCCGTAGAAGTAAGTAAGGTGTCCCTCAATCTCCCCGTCAAAATCCTGACCGGCTAAAACATTGATATGGTCAAGACCATCTACAGTAAGGTCTAACACACAACCGCATTGATTGCAAATAAAGTGATAATGCGGTTCCGGCCTGCCATCGAAGCGGTCAGGACCGAATCCTGTAGACAACTTTTGTATCTCTCCGATTTCTGCGAGAAGTGCCAGATTCCGATAAACGGTTCCCAGACTTATGTTTGGAAACTCATCCTTGATTTCGGTATAAACCGTCTCTGCAGTCGGATGATCATAGCGGTTCGCCAGAAAATTTTTAATGGCTTCTCTCTGCCGGCTATACTTTAGCATAGAACCTTTCCTTTCTAATAAAAATAGTAACTGTTACTGATTTAATTATATTATCTGAAAGATATTTTGTCAATCCTTATTATAAAAATATCATAGCTGCAGTCTCATTTGCATAGATATAGTAAAAAAGATTAGGAGAAATGATATGGCAGGAATGCAGCGCTTTGTTACATATATATATGCTTATGAGGAGGGGAGAAAGAGCGGGAATACGGGATATGCAAAAATAGAGACGCGTGGCAGCTCGGGACGAATTGAAATACACTTCATGAATACCGGGGTGATGAGAGGAGTGGGGCAGGTTTCCTTCGCTTATATGAAAGACGGAAGAATTGCTTCGATTCCGATAGGAGAATTTCCGATAGAAAGAGGGACAGGAACGGCAAATATCGCGTTTCAGACGGAAAATATTTTGGAAAGTAATTTGGATTTTAATAAAATAGATGGTGTATGTATTGTTGATTCAAACGAGAAGAGATACTTTAGCTTTTGGCGTGAGATAAAGATGGCAGAGATAAAAGATGAAATGCTTTTACCATATATAAAACAGGAAAGTGAGGAGGAACAAAAGGAATTGCTGCAGGAAGAAAAGCAGCAGCCGCAACAGGAGGTATCGCAGGAAGTAGTGGAAGATGCAGAGCAGGAATCTTTGCATACGATGGAAATCCAGGTGCAAAATGTTTTCCCGACTTATGATATGACGGAAATATGGGAGCAGTGGAAGAATCGTAAGGAGCGCACCTTATATGGCGATGAAGTAGAAGCAGTTCAAATAGAATTAAAAGATTTGAGAGAACTGCCAAAGAAATACTGGTATCTTGGAAATAACAGCTTCCTTCTTCACGGATTTTTTAATTACCATTATTTGTTGTTGGGCAGATTGTCGGATGGAAGATGGTTCTTAGGCGTGCCGGGCATTTATCAAAGACAGGAACGGGTTATGGCATCCATCTTTGGTTTCCCGGGCTTCTTTTTGACGCAAAAAGATGCAGTCCTTCAGACTGCATCCTGTGAAGAAATGAAAGAACATCAGCCGGGCATCTGGTATCATGTATTAGAGGAGTGATTTAGCAGCGAAAAACGCAGGTGGTCCTGCCATTCATTTTGTATCCGGATGGATTCGTGCTCAAGGCCTTCTTCTTCAAAAAGAAGGCTTTTTAGCAGGCGGATAGAGGCTGTATTATCAGGCATTACTCTGGCAGAGACCCGGTGAAGACCAAGGGCAGCAAAGGCAATGGAAATACCCATGGCAACGGCTTCCCTTGCATATCCCTTGTGCCAGAAAGCAGCATCGAATTTATAGCCGATTTCGCAACAGGAATATATGCGCGGTGTAATGTTGTGCAGGCAGATGGTTCCGATTATTTGTCCGGGATTTTCTTTGAGAAAAACATAATAACGGATACTTTCTTCTTTCAGGGCAAGCTGCATTTCACAGTTTAGGATGGTAGCCTGATAAGCCGGAGTGTAGTAGTTTGGCGGTTCAGCAGGCTCATATTTCCCGAAAACTTCTCTATTGCGAGTAAGAAAATCGCAGACCTTTTCTGCGTAATCAGCAGTCAATATTTTTAGAATAAGCCGTTCTGTTTCGTATTGAACTGCAAAATAATGAGAAGAATTTTGTGCCATAATGATTGCCAACCTTTCCGATTAAAGCTAAAATAAAACTATCTTTAGGATAGCACGAGGGATAGACATGACACAAGATGAAAAATATATGAAAGCAGCTATGCGGGAGGCTAAAAAGGCTTACGCTTTACATGAGGTGCCTATTGGCTGCGTAATCGTTCAAAATGAGAAGATTATTGCGAGGGGCTATAACCGCAGGAACACGGAAGGAAATACCCTTGCCCATGCGGAACTGACCGCGATAAAAAAGGCGAGTAAGAAAACGGGCGACTGGCGTTTGGAGGACTGCACCATGTATGTAACTTTAGAACCTTGTCAGATGTGTGCCGGAGCGATTGTACAAAGCAGGATGAAAAAGGTGGTTATCGCCAGTATGAATCCAAAAGCCGGTTGTGCCGGGTCAATACTTAATTTGCTGCAGATGGCAGAATTTAATCATCAGGTAGAAATAGAACGTGGCGTATTAGAGGAAGAGTGTTCAACTATGCTGTCCGGTTTCTTTCGGGAACTGAGGGAGAGAAAAAAGCAAGATGCAAAGCAAAATCCGGGAAAGGATTGACAACAAAGAAGCCATAAGTTATACTAAAAGCTCCGAGTGGCACGTGGGGTTCTCCGAAAGGAGCCGCCCTACAAAAGTGGCGTTGACGCTTGGGTCTTGCACGGCAGGAATCTGCGAACCAGGTCAGGTCAGGAATGAAGCAGCCTTAAGCGGAAGCTCCTGGGTGATGCGAGGGTGCCTGGGCCGAGCTAACTGTGTAGGTAACGGCCCACGCTGCGCTCGGTTTAAAAGGATTTGAAAGACGATATTCAAAAAGAATATGGTCTTTTTTTTATTTCTATAGTAAAATAGTCATATAAACGGATACGAGGGGGATGAAGGATGCACTTTTTAGAAAAACTAAGGAAAAGGCTTTCTGATATATGTGATATTGGGGAATTCGTAATGGGCATCATTGTTGTGATTGGGATTATCATTTCACTGATAGGGTTGCTGCCGGAGATGATGCAGTTTTGGGTAAATCGGAATCAGGCAGGTTCCTTTATGGAATTTTTGGAAGCGGTATCATTGGTGGTAATCGGTATTGAGTTTGCAAAAATGCTGTGTAAACCGAATACTTCAAACATCATTGAAGCATTAATTTTTCTAATTGCGCGTCAGATGATTATTTCCCATCAGGGATCAAAAGAAATGCTGCTATCGGTGATTGCAATCTGTATTTTGTTTTTGTTCCGCCGTATTATGCTGGCAACAAGACCGGATAAAGAGCACCATCATGTGCCCAATCTCATAAAGGCATTGAAGCTGGCGCAGACGGAAGAGTTTCGTGAAGCGATGGAAGAGTTGGAGGAAGAAAAAAGCAATCAAGAAAAAGCATCCGTTCGAAATGAAAGTGAGATAACCGGGGGGAACATCGACGATTTTTGGACAGACTAAAAATTTCTGCATTTATTTGAGTACAAGCATTGAAATTACAAAAATCTGCTATATAATAAATCGTGTCAAGTGAGCGCAAAGCCTTGCGTAGCATGGGAGTAAGCGCTTTCATAAATAATAAACATATATATAAAAGGAGAAGAAAAAAATGTTTGGATTTGGTCAGTTAATCGACATCTTGAAAAAGAACCCAAAGAAAATTGTATTTACGGAAGGAAATGATCCGCGTATCTTGGAAGCTGCTTCCCGCCTGTTGGCAGGTACTTTCTTACATCCAATTTTAGTTGGTAATGAAGAAGAGATTTTTGCAAAAGCAGAAGAAGCAGGGTTCAATATTCGTGGGGCGGAAATTATTGATCCTTTAAAATATGACCGTTTTGATGAAATGGTTGAGTTATTCTGTGAACTTCGTAAGAGCAAAGGTGTTACACCGGAGCAGGCAAGAAAAACCTTATTACAGGCGAACTATTTTGGTACCATGTTGGTAAAAATGGGCGTTGCAGATTCTCTTCTTGGCGGTGCAACCTATTCAACAGCAGATACCGTACGTCCGGCATTACAGGTAATCAAAACAAAACCGGGTAATTCTATCGTTTCTTCCTGCTTCATTCTTGTACGTCCGTCAGCTACCGGTGATAATGAAGTAATCGCTATGGGTGACTGCGCAATTAATATTAAACCATCCGAAGATGAATTGGTAGAAATCGCAGGCGAGACAGCAGCTTGTGCAAAGATTTTCGGTATTGACCCTAAGGTTGCATTCTTGAGCTACTCTACATTAGGCTCAGGTAAAGGTGAAGACGTAGATAAGATTCGCAACGCTGCAAATAAAGCAAAGGCAAAATATCCGGAGATTCCAATCGAAGGAGAATTACAGTTTGATGCAGCTGTATCTCCACGTGTAGCTCGTACAAAATGCCCGGACAATCCGGTCGCAGGACATGCTAACACATTCATCTTCCCGGATATCAACGCAGGTAACATCGGTTATAAGATTGCTCAGCGTCTTGGTAACTTTGAAGCATATGGACCAATTTTACTTGGCTTGAATGCACCAATCAATGACCTGTCCCGTGGATGTAATGCAGCAGAAGTATATTCTATGGCTATCATTACGGCAGCATTGGCATAGGAATGATATAACAATAATTAGTGAATAGAAAAAGAGGAAAGTCAGCTTAAGCTGATTTTTCTCTTTTTTGTTCGATTATGCAATAGCCTAAAACAAAGTTTTAACCCTCCTCGGGCTAGACCCAACCGGAAATGCATGGTATAATAGTACCATATTGAACCATAATACAGGAGGTGAAGGTGTTGAAAAACATTAGCGTAAAGCTAAAAATGGTACTTATTGTAATTGTTACACTGATTGGGTTGGTAACATTGGGGAGCATGACTATCGTAGAATTAAAAGGGCTTGGAGCCGAGGCTTCGGACATGCTTGAGGAAAGCATTCGGGCTGACTATGATGAAAATATCAGAGAACAGGTGGAAAATGCGATATCTATGCTGGATGCAGTTTATGCCAAATATGAAAGCGGGGAGTACACTTTAGCGGAAGCAAAGAAAGTAGGGGCGGATTTATTAAGAGAGCTTCGCTATGGCGATGCGGGTTATTTCTGGGCAGATACCTATGAGGGAGTAAATGTGGTCTTACTTGGTGGTGCAGCGGAAGGAACGAATCGTATGGCAACAACTGATGCAAACGGCTACGAGATGGTCCGTGAGATTATAAGAGTTGGTATGGAGCCGGATGGCGGTTTTGTGGATTATGTATTTCCAAAGGAAGGTGAAACCGAACCATCACCAAAGCGTTCTTACAGTAAGGCATTTGAACCGTTCGGCTGGGTAATAGGAACCGGTAATTATGTGGATTATATTGATACCTCTGTTGATTTGCAGACGGCAGATCTATATGAGAAAATCGATGCAACCGTGAAGATGTCAGCAGTTATTCAGATTGTGGTACTGGTGATTCTGGTAGGTTTGGGAGTTTATATTGGCAGAAGCCTAACCAGCGCATTTGCAGCTTCCTTACAGTACATAGGGGGAATTGCAAAAGGTGATTTTACAGAAGAACTTCCAAAGCAGCTTGCAGGTCGCAAGGATGATTTCGGGACACTGGCTACAGGCCTTGAAAATATGAAACAGCAGGTAGGCGGACTGATTTTGGAGGTGAAAAATCAGAGCGGGCAGATTAATGGTATTGTTGACCGTGTCAAAGAGCATGTTGATATATTGAGCGGACATATTGAGGATGTGTCTGCTACGACTCAGCAGCTGGCAGCCGGAATGGAAGAGACCGCTTCATCTTCCGAAACCATCAAAAATATGTCTCATGAAATTGAAGAAGCAGCAAAGAATATCGCTGTTCGTTCACAGGATGGTGCAGAACAGGCCATAAGCATTCATGAACGTGCTGCAAAAGCGAAAGAAGATACAAAGATACAGAGAGCGCATGCAGGACAGATGCATAATGAACTGCGCGAAAGCCTGACACGGGCATTGGAGGAAGCAAAAGTTGTAAAGCAGATTGAAGTACTTTCTTCTGCGATTATGGAAATTACAGAGCAGACCAATCTTTTGGCATTAAATGCATCTATTGAGGCTGCAAGAGCGGGAGAAGCGGGAAGAGGCTTTGCAGTAGTTGCATCTGAAATTGGTGGACTGGCAGAACAGTCCAAACAGGCAGTTACGAAAATTCAAAGCGTAACAGCGGAAGTCACATCTGCAGTAGATAATCTGGCAGGAGATGCAACACGTTTGTTAGAGTTCGTGGCAAAGGATGTAGTGACTGGCTATGATATGTTTGATAAGGTTGCAGAAGCATACAGTAAGGATGCGGAAGAAATTGATGAATTAATTAGTGATTTCAGCGCAACCTCTCAGGAATTACTGGCATCCATTGATGGAGTGCTTGATGCAATGGATGAAATTGCAAACGCGACAAATGAGGGCGCTATAGGCACAACAAATATCGCAGAAAAGGTATTGGATGTGAAAAACCGTACGTCTGAGGTTAGCGAAGAAGTAGATAAATGTGAGGATACATCAAAGCGATTAATGAAAGAAATTTCAGTGTTCGTGGTTGAGTAAGAGGGCAGAAATTGGTTAAAATGTACAAAAAATAGAATTGAAAAATGGAAATTATGACAGAATGCTTAATAATTTTATAGTTTTTTCGAAGAAAATCCTATTCTAACAAGTAATTTTTTCGTATAAACTTAGTTTATCGATGAGGGGGGAATCCTCACGAAAATAAAGGAGGACAAAAAAATGAAAAAGAAACTCTTAAGCGCACTTTTATGTGTAGCAATGGCAGCAACCTTGTTAGTTGGCTGTGGCGGATCTGACAAACCGGCAGGCAATGACACTCCGGCTACAGAACAGAAACAGGAAGCATCTAAGGATGACGCTTCAGGTGCAACAACTTATAACGTTGGTGTTGCAATTTACCAGTTCGATGACAACTTCATGACATTATACCGTAACGAGATTGAAGCTTACTTCAAGACATTAGAAACAGATTCTGTTAAGTACAATGTTACTATCGTAGATGGTAAGAACGACATGGCTACTCAGACAGACCAGATTAAGACATTCATTACACAGGGTATGGATGTTATCATCTGTAACTTAGTTCAGACATCTTCAGCAGAATTAATTATCGATGAAGTTGTTGCAGCTAACATTCCATTAGTACTTATCAACCGTGAGCCACTTGGTGACAATGGTGACGAATCTTACGCTGGTATCTTAGATAACCCGGGTGTTTGCTACGTAGGTGCAGATGCTCGTCAGTCCGGTACATATCAGGGTGAAATCGTTCTTGGCTTACCTGACAAAGGTGATATCAACGGCGATGGAAAAGTTTCTTATGTTATGATCGAAGGCGACCCGGAAAACCCAGATGCTCAGTATCGTACACAGTACTCTATAAAAGCTTTAACAGATGCTGGTATGGAAGTTGAATGTTTAGCAGACCAGGTTGGTATGTGGGCAACAGATAAAGGACAGGAAATCGCAGCTACAGCACTTTCACAGCATGGTGATGCAGTAGAAGTTATCTTCTGTAACAACGATGGTATGGCACTTGGTGCAGCAGCAGCTATCCAGGCAGCTGGACGTACAGTTGGAAAAGATATCTACTTATTAGGTGTTGACGCTCTTGAAGAATGTCAGGAAATGGTTAAGAATGGAACAATGACAGGTACAGTATTAAATGACCACATTGGACAGTCTCATACAGCAGTTGACGTTGCAATTAAAGCATTAAACGGCGAAGCAATTGATAATTACTACTGGGTTGACTATGTAATGATTAAATAATTTTAGTCGAACAAGATTGGTGGACCGCGATAGCGGTCCACTTTTAATAATTAGAGGAGGTCTGCGCATATGTCTGAATACCGCTTGGAAATGCGTGGGGTTTGTAAATCATTCCCCGGTGTTAAGGCGTTGGATCACGCACAACTTCGTCTCCGTCCCGGTAGCGTTCATGCCCTAATGGGTGAGAATGGTGCAGGAAAATCCACCTTAATGAAGTGTATGTTTGGTATTTATAAGATGGATGAAGGAGAAATCCTTTATGAAGGCGAAAAAGTATCAATCGGGGATCCGATGGAAGCGTTAAAGATGGGTATCGCAATGGTACATCAGGAGCTTCAACCGATTCCGGCCCGTACGGTAGGGGAAAATATTTTCCTGGGCCGCTATCCAATGAAAAAAGCATTGGGCTTTATTCCTATCGTTGATCATAAAAAAATGTATGAAGATACCGCTGCTTTGTTAAAGAGAGTTCGAATGGACTTTGACCCTAAGCAGATGCTTGGTGAACTGAGTGTGTCTCAGATGCAATCAGTAGAAATTGCAAAAGCGGTTTCTGCTAACTGTAAGGTTCTGATTTTAGATGAACCGACATCCTCTCTGACTCAGAATGAAGTGGAGGCTTTATTCCGTATCGTAGAGGATTTAAAAGCTGAGGGAGTTTCGATTGTTTACATCTCTCATAAAATGGATGAGATTCTTAGAATCTCCGATGAAGTTACCATCATGCGAGATGGCCAGTATGTAGGTACATGGGATGCAAAAGATTTGACAACCGATACAATCATCACAAAGATGGTAGGTCGTGAGTTGACCAATCTCTATCCTGTACGTGAGAATGTTCCTGGAGAAGTTGTTTTTGAAGTAGAAGATTTTACGTCCATTAATCCGAAGAGCTTCCGCCATGCAAGCTTTACGCTTCGTAAGGGGGAAATCTTAGGAGTAGGTGGTCTGGTAGGAGCGCAGCGTACCGAGCTGATGGAAGGCTTGTTTGGTATCCGCTCTCATACCACCGGCACGATTAAATATAAAGGGAAAGAATTGAAGATTAATCGCCCGAAGGATGCGATTGATCAAGGGATTGCAATGCTGACGGAGGATCGTCGTGCAACCGGTATTTTAGGTGTTCTCTCTATTGCTGATAACATTTCTATTGCATCACTGAAACAGTACCTTGATATGGGTATCTTTATTAATGATAAAAAAGTAGAGGACTTGGTTCAGGAAAATGTTGCAAAAATGAATATCAAAACTCCTTCCAGTAAGACACAGATTCAGAGTCTTTCTGGTGGTAACCAGCAGAAGGTGCTTATCGGCCGTTGGCTGGCAAATAATCCGGATGTGCTTATCTTAGATGAGCCTACCCGTGGTATTGACGTTGGTGCCAAATATGAAATTTACTGTATTATTGCGGATTTGGCAAAACAGGGCAAGAGTATCATCATGATTTCCAGTGAAATGTCTGAACTTATCGGTATGTCTGACCGGGTTATGGTCATGTGTGACGGTCGCATTACAGGCTTTATCGATGGCAAAGATGCAACACAGGAAAATATCATGGAACTGGCTACTCAGTTTGAATAAGGAGGAAAAAGAATATGGATAACAAGAAATCTATTCCTCAGAGAATTTGGTCATATATGAAAGGCAATCCAATTGTTGTTATTTTAACAGTTGTTTGTATTATTGTAGGATTCAATGTAGAAAACTTCTTCTCATGGGGAAACTTTAATAACTTAGCCAGCAACACGGCAGTTCGTTTCTTGATCGCACTTGGTGTTTCCGGCTGTCTGATTACAAAAGGTACAGACCTTTCTGCTGGTCGTCAGGTAGGTCTCGCAGCCTGTCTTGCAGGTGTTTTATTGCAGCGTGGCGATTATTCCGGTCGTATGTTCCCAAATATGCCGGAAATGAATATGGCAGTTGTTTTGCTCATCGTTTTAGTAATAGGAGCAACCATTGGTATTGTTAATGGTTTAATTATTGCAAAATTAAACGTTCCGCCATTTATCGCAACACTCGGTACACAGACTATCGTATATGGTATTGCATTAGTATTTACAAATGCACAGCCGATTGGTGGTTTCCAGAAAGTATATACACAGTTTGTAAATGGTAAGGTTTTTTCTTTTGGAGATTTCCCCGGTATTCCTTATTTATTAATTATTGCCGTTGCTGCAGGTGTGTTCTTCTGGTTTATGTATAATAAAACTACACATGGGAAATATATGTACGCAATTGGTGGTAATGAAAATGCAGCAGAAGTTTCCGGTGTAAATACAGTAAAAAGTAAAATTCTTATTTACATGACAGCAGGTATTATGTATGCATTGGCAGGTTACCTTCTTGCCGGTAAATCCGGTGGTGCTACATCGGCACTTGGTACCGGTTATGAATTGGAAGCGATTGCAGGCTGTACCATCGGTGGAGTTTCTACAACAGGTGGTATCGGTACCGTGGGTGGTATTCTCGTCGGTGTCCTTGTGTTCGAACTTTTAAAGATTGTATTACAGTTCCTTGGAGTAAACCCTTACTACAACTACATCGTACAGGGTCTTGTAATTGTAGTGGCAGTTGCATTGGATATCCGTAAGTATGTAAAGAAAAAATAGTTGTAAAAAGCTTTTGCTTTGGGCGTCGCTTTTGCGGCGCCCTTTTCATATAAGGAATGGGGGCTTATATTTTCTTGCAGTATGGGAAAACATCGGGTAAACTAAAGAAAGTAAGGAGGAGAAGGAAAGGTGAATTTATACAAACTGCTTTTAGTAGATGATGAGGAGGATGTAAGAGTATCCATTGAAAAGAAAGTGGACTGGAACGCACTGGGATTTGAACTGATTGGTTCCGTTAGCAATGGAGAAGAGGCATTGGAACTTGCTGAGCAGACGCATGTAGATGCGGTTATGACAGATATCAAAATGCCTTTTATGGACGGACTTACATTGTGCAGAAAGTTAAAGGAAAACTATAAGAATACGAAGGTGGTGCTCTACTCCGGCTTTGATGATTTTGAGTTCGCCAGAGAAGCCGTTCACTTAGAGGCAGAGGAATATCTTCTCAAACCGATTGGCGCAAAGGATTTGGAAAATGTATTCCGGGGAATTAAGGAAAATCTGGACAAAGAATTCGACGAACGCCGAAATATGGAAAATCTGTATGATTTCTACCAAAAGAGTCTTCCAATGATGAGG
Source organism: uncultured Roseburia sp. (assembly GCA_945787015.1). GTDB lineage: Bacteria > Bacillota > Clostridia > Lachnospirales > Lachnospiraceae > Roseburia. Next base: position 16,246 of record CALZGM010000015.1, on the reverse strand, counting down.
GAGCATCTTTTGACCGGTATGTTGGAAGGAAGATTTGCGAGTGAACAGGCGCAGACCATGATTCTTTCTTATGAGATGGATTTCTTGGCTCAGTATTATTCGGTGGCTGTTTTACGTATAGAAGGACATGGCAGCAGGGATGTTATGAAGACACAGATGGTGAATTTTTCACTCTTAAATCTGGCAAAAGAATACCTGGAAAAAAATATCAAGTGTCAGGTCCTGATATATGTGGATTGTATCGTGACGATTGCACTGTTAAATAGTCGGGCCCAGGTGCAGGAGTTTGTGTATCACATAGATCAGGTGTGTAAAATGGGAAGCCGTCTTTTGGATGTGAAGGTGGCTGCCGGAGTAGGAATGGCATATCCGACGTTGGATAAGATTGCAGTTTCCTATGAGGAGGCAAAGGAAGCATTTGAATACCGGCTTGTGCTTGGAAATGAGGCATTGGCAATCTATATCAATGACGTGGAGCCGCATGCAAAGGCAGACTCTCTGCCTGAATTTAAGGGGCTTACCTCTATTATTCACAGTATGAAATTTGGAAACAAGGAAGAGGTTGCCGGTGCGATTGCAGAATATAAAGAGGAACTGACGTCAGCAAAGCTGTCTGTGCAGCAGTGCCAGCTGGCATTCATGGAGGCTCTGACGGAATTGATGAAGCTTGTGAGGAGCTATCAATTGGATATGTCAGAGATTTTTGGCAAAAATTTTGACCCTTATGAAGAAATTAAGAATTTTCACTCTATGGAAGAGTTTTTAATATGGCTTCAGGACAAATGTAATACAATTCGCCGTATGATTCGCCAGGAACGGAGTGATTCGACAAAAATTATGACGGAAAAGGCGAAACAGTATATTGAGCAGCATTATGCGGATGCAGCGCTTTCGGTTGATGACTTATGCCATTATTTGAATGTGAGTGCGACCTATTTTTCAACAATGTTTAAAAAAGCGGTTGGAATGAGCTTTGTATCCTATTTAACACAGGTGCGGCTCGAACATGCTGTGGAACTGCTTAACAATACAGAGGATAAAAGTTACATCATAGCAGAGAAGGTTGGCTATACAGAGCCGAACTATTTCAGCTATGTGTTCAAGAAAAAGTATGGTATTTCTCCATCGAGATACCGCACAAAGAAGGAAGCTTAACATGAAAAAAGTTTTTTCCATACAAACCAAAAGGAATCTGCAGTTTATGATTGCAGTATCCTTTACGCTGATTTCGGTTATCGGTATGCTGGCGCTTGGAATTATGCTCTATGCAACCTATACAAGAACAGCAGAAGAACTGACAATTGAAGATAACAGTCAGTTGGTGGCGCAGGTAGAACTGAATCTGACGAATTATCTTAGAAATATGATGCGTATTTCAGATTCTGCCTATTATAGCGTGATTAAGAACAGCGATTTTGCTGAGACTACGGTGGATAAGGAGCTGACTCTTTTATACGAAGCAAATAAAGATAATCTGGTCAGCATTGCCTGCTTTACAGAAGAGGGAGCATTGATGGCTGCAACACCGGTCAATACACGAAAGCCTGAGACAGATGTTACGAAACAGGAATGGTTTGTGCGGGCACAGAAGACGCCGGAGAATCTGCACTTTTCATCCTCTCACGTACAGGATATTTTTACTGACAGTAATGACCGTTATTACTGGGTCCTTTCTCTAAGCCGGGGCGTGGAGCTCTCGACAAATGGTGTGATATCCAAAGGAATTCTTCTGGTAGATATGAACTTCAGCGGAATCAGGCAATTATTTAAAAAGGTAAATTCCGGTGACATCAGCTATATGTATCTGGTGGATGGAAATGGAGAAATCATTTATCATCCGAGGCAGAACCTGATTTACAGTCATTTATATCAGGAAAACAATTTGGTGGCAGCAGGATACGATGACGGGGTACATGAAGAAACCTTTCTGGAGGAAAATAGGACGGTTGTAGTAAAGACAGTAGGATACACGGGTTGGAAAATTGTGTCGGTGATTCCGGAAGAAACGATGCACCAGAAGTGGAATCAGAATAATGTGATATGGATGACCGTTCTTTCGATTAGCATTTTGCTTTTAATTTTTGTAAATCAGTATCTGTCTGCAAAAATCGTGCAGCCTTTGCGGAAATTAGAGGATTCGGTAAAGCAGTTGGAACTGGAGTATCCGGAAAAGATTTATGTAGGCGGTTCGGAAGAAATTCAGCATTTGGGTTATACCATTCGGTCGATGGTGGAACAAATGCGCAAACTGATGGATGACATTGTAAAACAGCAGGAGGAAAAGCGGAAAAATGAGCTGGATGCACTACAGTCCCAGATTAATCCGCATTTCCTTTATAATACGCTGGACTCCATTATTTGGATGGTCGAGAGTGAGCGGTATGAAGAGGCAATCGATATGGTAACTGCCCTTGCAAATCTGTTTCGTATCTCGTTAAGCAAAGGAAAAACGATTATTACCATAAAAGAAGAGTTCAATCACGCGATGAATTACAGCAATATCCAGAAAGTGCGTTTTAAGAATAAATTTGATGTAACCTTTATGCTGGATGAAAAGATTGAGCAGTATCTGACCATTAAGCTGATTATTCAGCCTTTGTTGGAAAATGCAATTTATTATGGCATGGAAGCTTTGGATGGGGAAGGAGAAATCCTTGTTCAAGGCTATGAAAGAGACGGCGATTTGTACATCGATGTGATTGATAACGGAATCGGTATGCCTGCAGAAACCGTAGAGCATCTGCTAACGGATGGGAAATATGAGCGGAAACGCGGTTCGGGAATCGGGCTGAAAAATGTAGACCAGCGTATTAAGTTATATTTTGGTCAGAATTATGGACTTGAAATAAAAAGTGAACCGGATGTAGGTACGAGAGTGCGTATTCATCTGCCAAAGAAACTGGAGGTGGAAGAGGATGAATAAGAAGAATCAAGGTGTAGCTGTTACAGCACTTATCTGCCTGTTACTGATAGCCGGAATCCTCTGGGTATATTATAGTGCGGTATTCGGAGAAACAAAGCAGGAAAAGAAAAAAGAAATTTCTGTCGTACTCTATTATAACGGAAGTAATGGATGGGAGTCTCTGATGGAAGGATTAAAACAGGCGGAGGATGACTTCTCGGTATCAATCAATTATGTAATGGCAAAAGAAGGCATGAGCGGTGAAGAACAGATGGCGCTGGTGCAAAAGGAAATAGAAGACGGGGCACAGGGAATTCTTTTAGCGGCATCTGATTCTATGACGGATTATCAGGCGATACAGGCAGAGGCATTTCCGGTGCCGATTATTACCATAGAGAGTTGCTTTGATAGCAGTTCGTATACACATATTTCGGCAGATAACTACGAAATGGGACAGACTTTGGGGAAAGCTCTTTTGGAGGATTTTTCAGGAGACAAGGAGCTTCATATACTTGTTATTGAGGAATATATGGAACGGGACAGCGTAAACAAAAGGGCGCAGGGATTATATGATGCATTGGGAGACTCCGTAATGGTTAAGAAGATGAAACGCTCAAGTCAATCTGCGGATCTTTCTCATTTCATTGAAACGTTGATACAAAATTCCGGTGAAGAAATAGACGCAGTTGTTGCTTTGAGTAAGGAGACTCTGCAGATTTTATGTGGGCTGGATGCGGATATTATGGAAAATAAAAGATTGTATGGCATTGGAAATACGGCATCCATTGTAGCTGCTATGGATAAAGGGAGGGTAGAACGTCTGGTATTTCAAAATGAGTTTAACATTGGGTATATGGGCGTGAAAACGTTGATGGCAGAAATGAGCGGTATTCGTGAAACGGTCAGTGACATCGACTTTTATTGCGTTGAAAAGAAGGACATTTATGAAACGCAGTATGAACGCCTGCTGTTTCCAATTGTAGAATAGGGGAGAAAAAATGAGAATAAGAAATGGTATATGCATCCTGCTTGCAGTATTTCTTTTAGCAGGCTGTGGTTCTGACGGAACAGATACTAAGGAGAAAAAGGATATCAAAATAGGGGTTAGTGTGTACAATCAGTATGATACCTTTGTTTCAGAATTGTTAGATGAAATCAGAAGTTATGCAGATGTGATGGAAGAGAAGTACGAGATTTCCATTACACTTGAGATTTTAAATGCAAGTGCAAATCAGGTGACACAGAATGACCAGATGGACTATTTTATCGAGAATGAATGTGACATTGTCTGCATCAATCTGGTGGACCGGACAGATGCATCGACAATTATCGAGCGGGGCAAAAGCGCGGATATTCCAATCATTTTCTTTAACAGGGAACTGGTAGAAGAAGATCTACAACGTTGGGACAAGCTCTATTATGTGGGGGCTGATGCGTTTGAGTCCGGTATTATTCAGGGAGAGGTGCTGATTGAAAAACTGGAAAAAGACTTTACGAGTGTGGATAAAAATGGTGATGGTATACTGCAATATGTAATGCTGGAAGGTGAGGCAGGGCATCAGGATTCCATCATTCGTACAATGTATGCCATCAATACGGTAAGTGATGCCGGCTATCAGCTGGAGAGAATGGCGGATGAAATCGCCAACTGGAACAGAGACCAGGGGAAGACAAAGATGACGCAGTGGATTGAGGCATTTGGAGATGAGATAGAGGTCGTATTTGCTAATAATGATGATATGGCGCTTGGAGCTATTGATGCATTAAAAGATGCCGGTTATTTTGGCATGAGTGAACTAAAAGCTCCGATCATACTTGGAATTGATGGAACAAAGCCGGCTTTGGAAGCGGTTGAAAAAGGGGAACTCTATGGAACTGTTCTAAATGACTCTGTCGGACAGGCGCGTGGCATGCTGGAACTGGCATATTCTGTGGTGACGGGAGAAGAACTGGATTCTGAATATACACTGCTGGATGAGAAGTATATTCGTCTCCCTTATCAGGAAATTTCAAAAAAATAAGCCTTTCCAAAGCTGGGAAAAACACCTATAATAGAGATAGCTTGATAGGCGAAAAGGAGAAGGGACATATGAAGATTTATGAAGAGGATAAGCAGTTTTATATAAAGGCCGCTTTGGAAAGAGGAACAGAAGAAGAGCAGGAGCAGTTAAAAAGGCGGTTAGATGACATCGACTGGTCTGTGCTGGAACATATTTCAAAGAAAGAAACCATAAATGCAAGAGGGGTATTTGCACCCTTGGATGCGGTTGAAATATCGGAGATTGAAGCAAAAGAGGAAACATTTAAGGAAGCAGGCCATCAGGCGATTCGCGCAGGAAAGGTCGGTGCAGTTCTTCTCGCCGGCGGCCAGGGAACCAGACTTGGACTCGACAAACCAAAGGGAACGCTGAATATTGGGCTTACAAAAGACCGATACTTATTTGAACAGTTAATTCTAAATTTAATGGAAGTGACAGACGAGACAGGTGTATTTGTTCCACTCTATGTTATGACCAGTAATATCAATCATAAAGATACAGTTGATTTTTTTGAGGAGCATCATTATTTTGGCTATCCGAAGGAGGAAGTCAAGTTTTTTGTACAGGAAATGACGCCGGCCTGTGATTTTGAGGGGCGTGTCTATATGGAGTCAGAGACACAGCCGGCTATGTCACCAAACGGAAACGGTGGCTGGTTTGGCTCTATGATAAAAGCAGGACTGTTAGAAGACCTTCATAAAAAAGGAGTGGAATGGTTAGATGTATTTGCAGTAGACAATTGCTTACAGCGTATCGCAGATCCGTGCTTTATTGGAGCAACAATTCTTTCCGGAAAGGAAAGCGGAGCAATGGTTGTGCGCAAGGTGGCACCGGATGAGAAGGTCGGAGTGCTTTGTACGGAGGATGGAAAGCCTTCGATTGCAGAATACTATGAAATGACGGAAGAGATGGCGACCTTGCGTAAGGAAAATGGGGAACTGGCTTATGGTTTTGGGGTAATATTAAATTATCTTTTCCCGGTGAAAAAACTGGAAGAAATTGCGGATGCACATATGCCGATTCATGTAGTGGAAAAGAAGATTCCATACATGGATACAGAAGGAAAATTTGTAAAACCGGAGACTCCAAACGGATACAAATTTGAGACGCTAGTTTTAGATATGGTGCATATGATGGACAGCTGCCTTCCGTATGAGGTGGTGCGCGAGCGTGCGTTTGCGCCAATTAAAAATCTGCACGGAGTAGATTCTTTGGATTCTGCCAGAGAATTAATGGCGGGATGTGGAATAGAATTATAGCAAATGGAGGTAATACAATGAAACGAATCGGATTATTAACCAGTGGCGGCGACTGTCAGGCGTTAAACGCAGCGATGCGCGGTGTAGTAAAGGGGTTGAGTGAGAACGTAGACGAATTAGAGGTATACGGATTTCACAATGGTTATAAGGGATTGATTTACGGTGATTACCGCTTATTAACCTCCAGAGATTTTTCGGGTATCTTAACAAAGGGCGGAACAATTCTGGGTTCTTCCCGTCAACCGTTTAAACTGATGCGCGTACCGGATGAAAACGGCTTAGATAAAGTAGAAGCCATGAAGCAGACCTATCACAAGCTTAACCTGAACTGTCTTGTAATCCTTGGCGGTAACGGAACACAGAAAACCGCTAATTTATTAAGAGAAGAAGGATTAAATATCATTCATCTTCCAAAGACCATTGATAATGATATTTATGGTACCGATGTGACCTTTGGCTTCCAGAGTGCGATTAATATTGCAACAGACGCTATTGACTGCATTCACACCACAGCAGCATCTCATAATCGTGTCTTTATTGTAGAAGTTATGGGGCATAAGGTTGGCTGGCTGACCTTATATGCAGGAATTGCAGGTGGCGCAGATATTATTCTTTTACCTGAGATTCCATATGATATTAAAAAAGTAGTGGAAGCGATTGAGAAGCGCTCTAAGGCGGGAAAAGGTTTCACGATTCTTGCAGTAGCGGAAGGTGCTATTTCAAAAGAGGACGCAAAATTATCCAAAAAGGAATATAAAAATAAAGTGGCAGAGCGGAAGTTCCCGTCTGTATCTTACGAAATTGCCGACCAGATTCAAAAAGCCGGTGGCACAGAAGTGCGCGTAACAGTACCTGGGCATACACAGCGTGGCGGAAGCCCATGTCCATATGACCGTGTGCTTTGTACCAGACTTGGTGCGGCAGCAGCAAAGGCGATTATGGATGAAGATTATGGCTGCATGATTGCCATGGTAAATGGGGAAACCAAACGTGTGCCATTAAAGGACGTTGCCGGTAAACTGAAGATGGTAGAACCGGATTGCCAGATGATTAAAGAAGCGAAGCGGATTGGAATCAGCTTCGGAGATTAGTAGTTTAAGGAGTTGAGACATGTCGTATACGGCATTATATCGAAAGTTCCGTCCGGCAGAATTTGAAGATGTAAAAGGACAGGACCATATTGTAACAACATTAAAAAATCAAATAAAAGCAGACCGAATCGGACATGCTTATCTGTTCTGCGGAACCAGAGGAACAGGAAAAACCACTATTGCGAAGATTTTTGCAAAGGCGGTAAACTGTGAGCATCCGGTGGATGGCAGTCCATGTGGAGAGTGCGCTGTCTGCAGGGCGATTGCAAACGGAAGCTCTATGAATGTCATTGAAATCGACGCGGCATCCAATAATGGTGTGGATAACATTCGCCAGATTCGCGAAGAGGTGGAATATCGTCCGACAGAAGGAAAATACAAGGTGTATATCATCGATGAGGTGCATATGCTTTCTATAGGAGCATTTAATGCACTGTTAAAGACTTTAGAGGAACCGCCTTCTTATGTAATCTTTATTCTGGCAACGACAGAAGCGCATAAGATACCAATTACCATTTTATCCCGCTGCCAACGCTATGATTTTAGGAGAATTTCCATTGATACCATTGCAGGACGTTTGAATGAACTCATGGAAAAGGAACAGGTGAAGGTAGAGGACCGCGCCATTCGTTATATCGCAAAAATGGCAGATGGTTCCATGCGAGATGCATTAAGCCTTCTGGACCAGTGTATTGCATTTTACTTAGGACAGGATTTGACTTATGAAAAAGTGCTGGATACTCTGGGCGCGGTAGATACAGAGATATTCAGCAGGCTTTTACGCCGAATCATTGAGAAAGATATTACCGGAGCAATCGGAATTATTGATGAATTGGTAATTGAAGGCCGGGAGATGGGGCAGTTTGTAACAGATTTTACGTGGTATATGCGTAACTTGCTTTTGTTACAAAGCTCTGATAATATGGAAGAGGTTTTGGATATTTCATCCGATAATCTTGCACTCCTAAAGGAAGAAGCGGGGATGATAGACGGCGAAGTGCTGATGCGCTATATCCGGATTTTTTCAGACCTTGCAAATCAGTTAAGGTATGCAACGCAAAAGCGTATCTTAATTGAAATCGCAGTGATTAAATTATGTAAACCGGAGATGGAGGAAGACTATTCTTCCATCATTGACCGTGTGGAGAGTCTGGAAAAGAAATTGGAGAAGGGTGTTGTGATGACAACCCCTCAAAGTGCCAGGCAAGGCATAACAGGCGATGCCGTGCAACAGGTAGAAAAGATGGAATTACCAAAAGCGATTCCGGAGGATATTAAGCAGGTAATTGCAAGCTGGAAAGGTATTTTATCCGGTTTGACCGGCTTAAGCAGAACTTATTTTGATAAAGCACTACGTTCGCTGGGACCTGACGGCAGTCTGCTGTTAGTTTTTGAGGATCCGAATGCTTATGAGTATATAGCAGAGAACCGTTCCGGCTGTCAGGAGGCCTTAAAGGAACTCATTGCAGAGCGAATCGGAAAGGAAATAGAGCTTCAGGTGAAACAAAACGATACCGGAGCGCCAAGTGATGCAATTTATCCGGATTTAGGTCAGCTGATACAGTTTGACATAGAAGAAGATGATTTTTAGGAGGAAAAACCAATGGCAAAAAGAGGTGGATTTCCGGGCGGTATGCCGGGAAACATGAATAATCTGATGAAACAGGCACAGCGCATGCAGCGTCAGATGGAAGAGGCACAGAAGGAACTGGAAGAAAAAGAAGTAACAGCGACTGCGGGCGGTGGTGCTGTTGAAATTACAGTTACCGGAAAGCATGAGATTAAAAAAGTAAAGCTTGATCCGGAAGTAGTAGATCCGGATGATGTGGAGATGTTAGAAGACTTAATCATGGCAGCAGCAAATGAGGCATTCCGTAAGTTAGAAGAGGAAAGCCAGAGCCAGATGGCGAAGTTCACCGGCGGTATGGGTGGAATGTTCTAATGAAGAGAAAAGAAGGCTAAGTAATCCGTTAATGCGGAAAACTTAGCCTTTTTATGTGCGACTAGCGGTGCACGTTTCACAGCTTTGCTTTAAATATCGGGTCTGCCGGATAGCCTCCGTTACATTTTTGCATGCCCCTTTGAATACTGTCTGCAGAATTTCCCCAGTCTTTGTCCTTGTTGCGGTAGTCATTTTTCTCTACAAACCATTCCACTTCTTTCTGAAGACGTTCCATATTATCCTGCATGAGCTTAAAGACAGCCGGATAGAACTCCTTCTTTTCTGCATCGGTCAGCTTATTTTCTGCTGCTTCAATGAGGTCACGGAAGTGTGGCAGGCAAAATCCTTTCCCGGACAAAAACAAATCTCGAAATTCCGAATCCTTCTTATATAAACTGAAAAACGTATCCAGATAACGGCCGTAAATACTTTCGAAGTGGTCACAGACATAGCAGGTGTGCTCCTTTTCATAGAGCCAGTTACCCAATTCCGTTTTGGGCATATTTTCCTTTACGTCAGTCTTTTTAAAACGTGTCATAAGTGAGGACTTTCCCGGCGTGAACTTTTTTATCTCTTCTGAAAGTTCCTGATTTATTTTGCGAAGGTGAGTGCTTAGGATAAGTGCGTTGCCAAGGCGGTTCCCATAGTCATACATCATCTTGAAATGATGACGGCAAAATCCGAGTTTATCCGTTTGCTCGCGAATATCATCTTCCATATATGCAGAACCTAAGATAAAAGAAATCGCATGCTGTTCTGCTTTACGTTCCAGATTACAAAACGGGCATTCATCCTTGGCATGAAAAGCGTCCATAAGAGGAATGGTTGCAATGTTTTCTTTCATAGTAAATTTACCAACCCTTTCTTATCTTTCCTTATAAGAATAGGATATTTTTGCCGAAAATGCAATAAAAGGAAAATCGTCCTTGTAAAAAGCTAGAAATTCAAGTAATATAAGTGAGAATGGGATAGAAAGGCGTGGTTGTCAGTATGGATTTATATAGCAGCCAGATTAGCAGATTAATAGCAGAATTGGCGGATTTACCTGGGATTGGCGCAAAGACAGCCCAAAGACTGGCATTTCATATTTTAAATATGCCGGAGGAAAAGGTGAAGGCCTTGTCGGATGCGATTGTAGATGCGAAGCACAATGTGCGATATTGCAAGGAATGCTTCACGTTGACAGATGAAGAGGTTTGCCCGATATGCCGCGACCAGTCGAGAAACCATAAGGTCATTATGGTGGTTGAGAATACCAGAGACCAGGTGGCTTATGAGAAAACACAGAAATACGAGGGTGTTTACCATGTATTGCATGGAGCTATTTCGCCGATGCTTGGTATCGGACCGAATGACATCAAGCTAAAGGAACTCCTAAAGCGCCTGCAGCAGGATGTGGATGAAGTAATTATTGCAACTAACTCCAGCCTAGAGGGAGAGACGACTGCGATGTATATCAGTAAGCTGATTAAGCCCACAGGTATCAAGGTCACACGAATCGCCAGCGGAGTTCCGGTTGGCGGAGATTTGGAATATATTGATGAAGTAACTTTGCTTCGTGCTCTTGAGGGACGAACTGAATTATAACGTAAAAGAGGAGAGACTATGACAAACTTAGAACTGCAAAAAACAGCAAACGAAATTCGTAAAAGTATTGTAACTGCAGTACACAGCGCAAAAAGCGGACATCCGGGCGGCTCATTATCTGCGGCAGATATTTTTACCTTTTTGTATTTTGAAGAAATGAATGTTGACCCTGCAAATCCCAAAATGGAGAATCGCGACCGTTTTGTCCTTTCAAAAGGACACACAGCTCCGGGCTTATATTCTACTCTGGCAGAAAAAGGATTTTTCCCAAAAGAAGATTTAAAAACCTTACGTCATACCGGTTCTTACTTACAGGGACATCCGGATATGAAAGGAATACCGGGAATTGATATGTCATCTGGTTCTCTTGGCCAGGGTATCTCAGCAGCCGTTGGTATGGCAGCTGCAGGAAAGCTTGACAAAAAGGATTATCGTGTATACACCCTGTTAGGGGACGGAGAGATTCAGGAAGGACAAGTTTGGGAGGCTGCTATGTGGGCAGGCTATAGAAAATTGGACAATCTTGTAGTGATTGTTGATAACAATAACTTGCAGATTGACGGACCAATCGACACGGTATGTTCTCCATATCCGATTGATAAAAAATTTGAAGCTTTTAACTTCCATGTAGTTAATATAGATGGAAACAACTTTGATGACATCCGGGCGGCATTTGCAGAGGCGAGAGCTACAAAGGGTATGCCGACAGCGATTATTGCAAAGACAGTAAAAGGAAAAGGCGTTTCCTTTATGGAGAATGAGGCTGAATGGCATGGAAAAGGGCCAAATGACGAGGAATATGCCATCGCAATGGAAGACTTAAAGAAAGCAGGTGAAGCATTATGTTAGAGATGAAGAAAGTAGCAACAAGAGACAGCTATGGTAATGCTTTAGTTGAATTAGGAAAAGAACATGAAGATATTGTAGTTCTAGATGCAGATCTTGCAGGCTCAACAAAGACAGGCGTTTTCCGTAAGGCTTTCCCTGAGAGACATATGAACATTGGTATTGCGGAAGCAAATATGGTAGGAATCGCAGCCGGTCTTGCAGCCTGCGGAAAAGTACCATTTATCAGCTCTTTTGCAATGTTTGTGGCAGGACGTGCTTATGAGCAGGTGCGTAACGGAGTGGGTTACCCGCATCTTAATGTAAAAATCGGTGCTACACATGCAGGCATTTCCGTTGGCGAGGATGGTGCCACACATCAGTGTCTGGAAGATATGGCGTTAATGCGTCAGATTCCGGGAATGGTTGTAATCAACCCGGCAGATGATGTGGAAGCAAGAGCAGCCGTAAAAGCAGCTTACGAGCACGTAGGACCTGTGTATTTGCGTTTTGGACGTCTTGCAGTTCCGGTATATAATGATCCGGAAACCTACCAGTTTGAAATTGGGAAAGGCGTTGTAATAAAAGAAGGCACAGATGTAACTATTTTTGCAACCGGTCTTTGCGTAAAAGAAGCAATAGAAGCAGAAGCACTACTGGCAGCAGATGGAATTTCTGCAGAGATTATTGATATTCATACCATCAAACCAATTGACAGAGAATTAGTAGTAAAATCTGCATTGAAGACAGGAAAAGTAGTGACAGTAGAAGAACATTCCATTATCGGTGGATTGGGAAGCGCTGTGGCAGAAGTGTTATCAGAGGAGGCACCGACAAAGCTCCTTAGAATCGGTGTAAGAGATGTATTTGGCGAATCCGGTCCGGCTTTGGAACTGATTCATAAATATGAGCTGGATGCAGAAGGAATTCATAAACAAGTAAAAGCGTTCTTAAAGAATAACTAATATATAGGAAGAAGTCAGGCTATACAGCCTGGCTTTTTTTGTCGATAACTTCTTTTTCGGTGTTCCAAATTTCTTCAAATTTTGCAGAGGACATGTGATAGCATGGCTACAGGCGAATGGAAAAGGAGGAACGATTCAATTATGATAGAAATTATCCGGGAAGAAAATTGGGACACTACACAAGAAAAAAGAGGTTTGCCCAAAAACATCAAACAAATAGGTACGCCGGATGCTGGAGATCGTATATACATAGAAAATGAAGCATATCAGACGATGCATACGTACGGACGCTGCGCGGGTAAAACAGTATATATCATGCTGGGAAGATATGATGATTTCGCAGGGCACACCTGTGTGTTTATAGAAAGCGCTATTGAAATGGAAGAAATTGCATTTAATGGCAGCCAGCCTGTTTGGAATGATGAAACCTGGGGAATATTGTATCGAAAACTACGTTCGGAGCATGAGGATATGATTATTGTAGGCTGGGCAATTGATGTTTATGGGGAATTCCCACATATGACAGCTCAATTAGAGCATGTGCATCAGACTTATTTTGGAGGTGTACACCAGATTCTGCTTTTAATGGACTCTATTGAGCAGGAAGAGGCTTTTTACAGTAATCGGAGCGGGTATTTAAAACGCCGGGAGGGATTTTACATTTATTATGATAAAAACATTCCTAATCGTATGGAATCTGCTATGGAATCCCTTCGCGAAGGGCAAAACCGTGAGGAGACCTATAGAGAATATCTGAATAACCGTAATACGCGAAATACGCACCGGACACCACAGATACCACAAGGAGGATCTCGTCTGCCGACATTACTGCTTTTGGCAGTCGTAGTTGCACTCGGTTATTCGGCCTTTCAAAATTATCAGAAAATGGACCAAATGCAACAGGCATTGAATAAGATGAATGAAATGCAGGTTGCTCTTCAGACAGAATCAGGAGAAGAGGATGTAATTCGTGTGGAAGATATTGCAGGAAGTGTGGGAACGATATCCACAGAACAGGGTGTGGCGGTAAACAGTACAGTTGCACCGGAGACAGAAACCTCTACGTCAGCAGAAATGCCTGCTTCTTCGGAAACTTCTACACAAACTCCGACAACTGAAGCAGGACAAACTTCAGAAACACAACAGGTGACGGAAACGGTTAAGGTACTTTCAGAAGCAGAACAGTATTTGGCACAAGGGTATTATGTAGTGCAAAAAGGAGATAGCCTGGCAAGCATTTGCAGAAAAATATATAATACAACGGCCATGATGGATAAGCTGTGTGAAGTAAATGGGATTGATGATCCAAATGCAATTTATGCCGGCCAATATTTAGAACTTCCAAAATAAAAAAACCGTGTTATACTATATTTATTATAGTATAAAAAGGAATTAAAGGATGGCAGATACAAAAAAGAGGAATTTACGGGTAGTTTCAGAGGAAGAGAACCGCGATTATAAGCGAAAGACTCGGGAACATCGTGTAAAAGTTTTGAAAAGAACTCTGATAGCTGCAATAGTCGTTTTGGTGCTTGTGGCGGGTACCGGCATCTATATGTCATTGCGACAGTATAGTGATTATGATATCCGCGCCAGTGTAGAACGGACGGACACAAAGGCAACGGCGTTTAAAGAGTTTAAGGGGAATATTTTAAAATATAGTAATGATGGAGCTTCTTACACAGATCATAATAATGAGATGATTTGGAACCAGACCTATGAGATGTCATATCCGACCGTAGACATTTGCGGCGACTATCTGGTTATTTACGATAAAAGTGGGAAAAAGATCTACATCATGACGCAAAAAGGAATGGTACGCAGTATAGAAACCAATCTTCCAATTGCACAGGTAAGCATTGCAGCACAGGGAACGATTGCCGTACTCATGGATAATCAGGCGACGGGGGTTTTGACGTTGTATGATAAGGACGGAAACCAACTGGTAAATGGAGCAATCCATGGGGAAAAGGGAGGGTTTCCTATTGCAATCGCATTATCGGATGACGCGATTAAATTGGCGGTTTCCATGCTGGATATCAATGAGGGAAGGGTAAAGAGCACATTGGCTTTTTATAATTTTGGCAAAGTCGGAGAAAATGAGATTGACCATGTGGTTTCGGCATCCACTTATGATGATATGGTGATTCCGGAATTGAACTTTGTTTCAAAAGACTGTCTACTTGCAATTGGAGATACAAAGCTTATGGTGTTTGAGGGAACACAAAAACCAAAGCTTACATCAGAAATTGAATTGCAGGAAGAAGCAAAAAGTATTTTTTATAATGAAAACTATGTTGGAGTGGTATATAATAGCAGTGATGAAGCAATGCGTCATCTTTTACAGGTGTATGATTTGTCAGGCAAGCTTGCAATGGAAGAGACATTCGACACAGAATACACTTCGGTGGAACTGTTAAGCAGCAACGAAATATGCATAAGGAGCAAAACTGCATGCGATATTTATACGGCGAGGGGCGTTTATAAATTCCACCATGAATTTGATGAAGAACTTTATAAAGTAATACCGGGTGGTTCCAGCTTGAATTACACCTTCATCTTAAATGGCATCACAATTCAGACACGATTGAAATAGGAGTACATATGAACTGGGTATTAATATTAGTAATTGCAATTTTAGCAGGGTATACAATCGCAGGATATACAAAGGGATTTTTAAAAATTGTATATTCTTTGATTTCGTGGATTTTAATTTTGGTGATTGTGGTATGCATATCACCTAAGATTGAAACTTATTTAAAAAATGACACGGATATTTACGAGAAAGTAGTGGAGCACTGTGAAGAGAACGTTCGTGAAAAAACGCTTCGACAGTTAGAAGAGAAAGATGGAGAAGATGTTTCGGCATTAACAGACAATGAATTACTTGCCAAACTTATGGACAGACTACCTTCTGAAGCAATTGAGAAATTAATGGGCGAGGCTTCAGATGCCGCAGACCGCTTCTTGGAGGAACAGGGAGTATACAGTACTCTTGCAGTAAGTACAGCCGATTTGATTATGAAGGGGATTTCCTTTATCATAGCATTGATTATTGGTTGCATTGCATCTATATTGATACAGAAAGCACTTGGATTTATTTCAAAGCTTCCGCTTATTGGTTTTGCAAACAGTATTTGCGGTTTAGCTGCAGGAGCGGTAAATGGCTTAATTTTTGTGTGGGTTCTGTTTTGCTTTGTTGCATTAATGAGTACGACAAACCTTGGCAGCACCATTATTTCATATATATATGCGAACGATTTCCTTATTTGGCTATATGAAAAAAACATCCTTGTTTCTATATTAATGTAGAATAAAAAAGTTAAAAAAAGTTGAAACAATAGATGTTGGGGAGCAGGAATGGGCTTGCCCCCACATCTATTTATTTTTGCTCAAAATAGGGCATTTTTGGCAAAAGAAGGAAGTAAAAAGGCAGTTGACACTGTTAGATAATAATGCTATTATAAGATTCGCCCACTCAAGACGGGTGGGCAACATCTAATAAATGAAATAAATTTGTGGATAACTTCTCAAAAAATTATTTCAAAAAAAGATGAAAAAAGTTGTTGACAAAGCGAAATGGATTTGCTATTATAATCTAGCTGTCGCGAAAACGACAACAAAACAAATACAAGT
>CALZGM010000014.1 GCA_945787015.1 uncultured Roseburia sp. | reverse complement strand
TTTCTTACAAATTTATATTATGCCTAAAATAATTTACTGAACAAAATATCTATTTATTTCAACGGATATTTCTCTGTTAACGCTTTTACAATTGCTTTTGCCTTTGGTGCAGCTGCTTCGCCCTCTTTAATCATCATGGCAATTGCCTCTGCAATCTGGTCCATATCCTCTTCCTTTAATCCTCGGGAAGTAACCGCCGGTGTTCCAAGACGTACCCCGCTGGTTACAAATGCAGACTTCGGATCATTTGGAATGGTGTTTTTATTGCAGGTAATGCAAACAGAATCCAAAAGCTTTTCAACCTCTTTTCCCGTCAGGTTGTATTTTGTCAAATCTACAAGCATCAGATGATTATCGGTACCACCGGATACAATTTGGATATCTCTGTCCAATAATCCCTTACAGAGCGCCTGAGCATTTTTAAGAATCTGCTTCTGATATTCCTTAAACTCCGGTTGCAATGCTTCTTTAAAGCAGACTGCTTTTGCTGCAATTACATGCATGAGCGGGCCACCCTGTGTTCCCGGGAAAATCGCCTTATTGAAATTATACTTATCAGCAGCGGCCTGATTACATAAAATCATACCACCTCTCGGTCCACGTAAAGTCTTATGTGTGGTCGTAGTTACTACATCTGCATAAGGAATTGGACTTGGATGAAGTCCTGCCGCAACAAGGCCTGCAATGTGTGCCATATCTACCATAAGTACTGCACCCACTTCATCCGCTATCTCACGGAACTTCTTAAAGTCAATGGTTCTCGCATAAGCAGATGCACCTGCGATAATCATCTTTGGCTTACATTCTAAGGCAATTCTTCTGACTTCTTCATAGTCAATAAATCCCTGATCATTTACTCCATAAGGTACGATATGAAAATATTTTCCGGAAAAGTTCACCGGTGAGCCATGTGTCAAATGTCCACCATGGTCTAAGTTCATACCCATTACAGTATCACCCGGCTCTAAAATGGCAAACTGTACCGCCATATTTGCCTGTGCCCCTGAGTGTGGCTGTACATTTACATACTCACAGCCAAACAATTCTTTTGCACGTTCTCTTGCAAGCTCTTCCACCACGTCTACGCACTCGCAGCCGCCGTAATAACGCTTGCTCGGGTAACCTTCTGCATATTTGTTGGTTAATACACTGCCCATTGCTGACATCACTGCCGGGCTTACCCAGTTTTCTGATGCAATCAGCTCGATATGACTGCTCTGTCTCTCAAACTCATCGGTAATCGCCTGAGCGACTTCCATATCTACTGCCTGAATATCTTCTAACGTATACATCTTGTTTCCTCCGTATTGTCTTTCTGCGGAAAACACTTGTCTTCCATGCGTTTACTCACATTATAATGAAGTTGGGTTGTAAGGTCAATCGAGAAACATCAGATTTCTTATATAAATTTATTATACGATTTATAAGTACCGTGAATATAACATTGCCTGCAATATTAAAATTGCCGGCATTCCATACTTAAAATACCAGTGCTTCGTCTTATGATGAAAGAAATACATCCCGGCGGTTGTCCCAAGACTTCCGCCAAGGATTGCGCATAAGAATAATGTTTTCTCCGGAATGCGCCATGCATGCTGCTTTGCCCGGCTTTTGTCAATTCCCATAAGGGCAAAGCCTGCTGCATTGATGCAAAGGAGATATATGATAACTATCATATGTTCCATATTACTCTTCCACCCTGCTTGGGAATTTCACCTTTAGCACATACCAAAGCTGCGTTGCAATACAAATAGAAGAATAGGTACCGCAGATTAAACCTGCTAAAAGCGGAAGTGCAAATTCACGGATAGATGCTACGCCTAAAATGTAAAGCATAATTACCATAATAAAGGTTGTAATAGAAGTATGAATACTTCTTGATACCGTCTGTGTCAAGCTCTTGTTTGCCACTTCTTTTAACAGTTCAGGTGTATGGTTTTTCGTATACGGTGCCATATTTTCACGAATACGGTCAAATATAACAATTGTATCATTGATAGAATAACCAATGATGGTAAGCATACATGCAATAAAGGTATTTCCGATTGAAATACGAAGTGCTGCGTAAACTGCAAGCACTACCAGTACGTCATGTGCTAATGCTGCAATAGCACTGGTCGCAAAACGGATATCGGAGAAACGCAGCCAGATATAAATCAGCATACATACACAGGATACTAAAACCGCTATAATTGCATCCATACGCATTTCATTGCTAATGGTAGAGCTGATATTCTGACACTGAATGTTTTCTTCCGAAACACCAAACTCCTCTTCCAACATCGTATTTACAGCATCACGCTGTTCCAGTGTTAAGGTTGGTGTCTTGATGGTAATCTGAGTTGTTCCTTCCACTCTGTTTGTCTGAATATTTTTTGAATCAATGATTTCTGCTACCTTTGGTACAATCAAAGTTTCAATTTCTTCGATGCTGTATTCTTTTTCAAATTCAGCCGTTGTTGCTGTTCCACCCACGAAATCAAGTCCGTAATTTAAGGTTGTACCCATGTTCATCTTGTTGATTCCCATGCAGATAAATCCAACTGCAAAAAGCGCAAGGGAAATACCAAAGAACCAACCTTTTTTCCCGATAAAATTGATGCTTGTCCGCTCCTTTGCGCGTCCATAGAATTTTTCATTTTTAAATCCTAATGCATACAGCGCGTAAAGAACCCATCTGGTTACTACCATGGCTGTAAACATAGATACGATAATACCAATCATTAAGGTATAAGCAAAGCCTTTTACCGTTCCGGAACCTAAGCCCATCAAAACAAGCGCTGCTATAAAGGTTGTAATATTGCCATCCAAAATAGCAGATAATGCCTTCTTAAATCCGGTCTTTATGGCAGTCGAAACATCCATTCCTGCTGCAATTTCTTCACGGATTCTGGAGAATACGATGACATTTGCATCCACCGCCATACCGATACCGAGAATAATACCGGCAATACCCGGTAATGTTAATGTGATTTCGTACAGATAAATAATTGCAATAACTAGTTCTGTATAAATTGCAAGTGCAACAGATGCTGCCACACCCGGAATTCCATATACAATCATCATAAACAGCATAACAAGAATCAGACCGATTGCTCCTGCCTTTAAGCTGGTTTCAATTGCTTTACTTCCTAGCTGTGCACCTACTACAGAAGATTCTAACTCCTCTAATTCTAATGCCAGTGAACCGATACGAATCTGTGTTGCAAGAGCATTTGCCTCTTCATAGCCATCCATACCGGTAATCTGTGCTTCTCCGCCTGTAATTACATTCTGTACTCTCGGATAGCTGATGACCTCCCCATCATATACAATCGGAAGATAGTTTCCAATATTTTCCGCAGTAGCCTGTGCAAAAATTTCAGATCCCTCTTCTGTTAATGTAAGAGCCACGACGTAACTTTTATTTCCATATACATCTTCTCTTGTTGCTACCTGTGCATCAGAGACCTGGTCACCGGTCATAAAAACGGTTCCATCTACTGTCTGGAACTCTAAAGAGCCCGGATTTCCAAGCTCCTCTAAAATTGTATTCGCATCTGAAACGCCCGGAATCTCTACGGTAATACGGTCCTCCCCAACCTGATATACGGAAGATTCCGTACTATACCCTTCCACACGCTTCTGAAGCTTATAAATCGTATCACTCATATCTTCAGCTGTCGGATTTTCATCTACTACCTGATAGGTAATAGAGACACCGCCTGACAAATCAAGTCCTAATGAAATTGACTTATCTGCTCCTGCTCCGGTATCCGATAAAATTAAAGATGCATAATAGCTTAATCCCACCAATGCGGCAAGAATGACTGCCATTATGGCTGCTGCTTTTCCCTTTTTCATAATAGAATCCTTTCTTATGTATAGCAAAATATGTAAAACTAATATACAACTGCTGATTATAACACAGCATTTCTCATTAGAAAAGCCCCAATTAACTTAGCATCCCACCTGCCATTCCGGAAACTACACATAAAATGAATGTTGCAAGAATTTTAACCGGGTCTATAAGCAGTTCCATTCCCATCCCCTTCTTACAAACAAGCGAAACTAAAAGCAACAATAGAAAATAGGCACCTCCTGCAATCATGCCCCACAGATATTTCTTTTCCTGCATCTGCTTCCCAATATAATATCCCCCAAAGAATCCGGATATGATATAAACCGCAATGGTCCCAATCTTAATCACTGTCTCACTCAAATCAAATTTATAAAGAGAAAATGCTAAAAAAACAAGTAAAATTCCGCTGATAAGATACATAAGGAAAAGGGTTTTTCCAATCACCGATACCTGATTCTGTTTTTCGTTTCCCCTTCTTAACCGCCTGGTCACATTCATCGTTTTCCCCTCCTCTTTTATCAGCATATGACAGAAGAAACGTCTTTATGCCTGCTTTTCATTGACTTTTTCGGGGCAGATGCTATAATCTTTTTGTGTTCAGTTTTAGAAAGGAGTATCTTATGCATCAGCTAAAACCGGAAGTTGATTTAATCGCTTTTTTTCAAGAGGTTAAGAAATGCCACGGGGATGTACACTTTACCACTTCGGATGGTGATAACCTGAATCTGAAGTCACAGCTTTCCCATTATGTAATTATGATTGTCGCGAATAATAATGATTTTCTTTTACATGGAAATATCTGCTGTAGTGATGAAGCAGATTATGACATTATAAAAGACTATGTTGTAGAGGTTTAACCTTTACATCATAGTCTTTTTTTCATCATCTTTCTTTTATAGCTTAAAGCTGTCACTATGGCGCAGCACCCGCTGACTGTATAAATACAGCACATCGTCATACGCACTTACGTCTATGAGCTTTGTTAAATATTCCATTGAAATATAACGCAAATCCACTAATGTGATTTCTTCATACCCTTCTAATAACAATGGAGCCATACTGCTTCCAAAGGAATCCCGAAACAGCAACAGCTTTTTCCCGTTTTCTTTTTCCGGATTACGTATGGAAAGAAGTGCTCTCGCACCCCCAAGATAATAATCATATGGGTCCATGCCATCCAGTTTCTCCGGTGCATAGACACCGGTTTCCTGTTGTAATTCATAATCATAAACAACCGCAGCTTCTACGGTACTGTTATTTAAGGCATACATGGGTTCTGCCTTTACACGGTATGCAGATGCCCCCGCATAACCTCCGTAGAATTCCGCTGACACCGTTTCCTTCCGGTAATCCGATTTTGTATCGTCCGCCTTCATCGTTTCTAAGAGTACTTGTGCTACATCCGTAATCTCCTCCTGCCTCCAATGCAGGTCCGTTTTATAATAATCTTCTATGCTAAGGTATGGATACAAATCAATATACTCTACACCTACAATCTGCTCTTTTAGCTGTGTAAGCACCCATGCATCCTCCTGCATCGGATATTCATCCTCCGGCAGAAAATAGGACTTATCCGGAATAACAGCATAATATACCTTTGCTTCGGGAACCCATTCTTCCGTAAACTGTGCAAGTCTTTTCGCCGTTCTTGTCACATTGCTTCTTTTCCACGTAAAATCAAGTTCATATAGATAGCCATCCTGTTTGACATACTGATTGGCATCCGTCTTTAAAAGCAATCCGGTTTCCACCTCTGTCTTTAAGGCGCGGAAAAATTCTCTGCCCGCTAAATGATCCAACAGATACGTTTCCAAATCACTCATAAAGCTTTTGTCTGCCACCGTCTCAAGGCTAAGCTCTGGCATTGTCTCGTAACGTCTGCGTTCTGTCTTTGACAGTTCTTTATCCGGGAGCAGTATGGACAAGATTGAAAAACCGGTCAGCAAAGCAAAAAAGCCTGCTGTTATAAATCTATTGTATTTCGTATTCTTCTGCAAACCTTTCTCCCTTCCTGCCTAAAAGCGAAAATATAAAAACGGATGGACAGAGCTTTGAATCAAAAATCCGGTTACGACCAGTAACAGCATCAGGTAAACTGCAGGTGCTGCTGCTTTTGCAAATACAGCCCCCCATCTCTGCTCTCTCATTTTATCCCACAGCTGTCTTGGAATACCGGTTGCAATAACAAATGCCACAACAATTAAAAAGCCATAATTTCGAATCTGATAGCTGCCAATGCTCATTCCAAGCCCTTCTGTTTTTGTCGTAAGTCCAAATCCAAACATTCCCGCCAGAAAGCTTCCTGCCTCCGTAAAGCTCTCCAGTCTGAAAATAACAAAGCTGATTACTACAAGAACAATCGCATAAAAATGCTGCAGCAATGCCGGTAATTTTTCCAGCCATTTTTTCAAAAATAATTTCTCCAGTACTAAAATGACACCGAAATACAGCCCCCACATCACAAAGTTCCAGCTCGCACCATGCCAGAGACCGCTGAATGCCCAGACAACAAACACATTCCGTACCCATTTAAGCAAAGAAACTCTGCTGCCGCCTAGTGGAATATACACATAGTCCCGGAACCATCCGCCCAATGTCATATGCCATCTGCGCCAGAATTCGGTTATGCTTTTTGCTCTGTAAGGGTGATCAAAGTTTTCCGGAAAATGAAATCCAAGCATCAATCCCAAGCCAATGGCCATATCACTATACCCTGCAAAATCAAAATAAATCTGTAATGCATAGGCAAGTGCCACAATCCATAAAAACAATGCACTGCTCCTTGGAACCTGGTCCATCGCCAGCACGAACTCTCCCAAAAGATCTGCTAACAATACCTTTTTTGCCAGTCCTGTCACAAACCGTCCGATTCCTTTTGCCATCTGATCTGTTGACAGGGTACGTTCCTTTAACTCCTGCTGAATGGAAGAAAAACGTACAATCGGTCCTGCAATCAACTGTGGAAACATCACAACATAGGCTCCCATATTGATAAAATTTTTTTCTACAGGAGTCTCTTTTCGATAGACATCCACAAGATAGCTGATAATCTGAAAAGTATAAAAACTGATGCCTATCGGAAGTGCCAGTTTCACCAAAGGAATTTCCGTTCCCAACACGTGATTCAGGCTCATAATTCCAAAGTCCATATACTTAAAGACAATTAAAAAGCTAAGCGGTATCGCAACTGCTATAAAAAGCACAAGTTTTCGAATCTCTTCTCTGCAATTTATCGTATACCAGACTGCAAGTCCTCCGAAATACCCCGCCAATATAGATACCAGCATAAGTAAGCAATATTTTGGTTCACCCCAGAAATAAAAAAGGAAGCTTGCCAGAAACAGTATTGCATTCCTCCATCTTTTGGGTGCCACAACGTACAGTCCCATTGTAATCGGCAAAAAATAGTATAAAAATGTAATACTTGAAAATAGCAAGCTTCCACCACCTTATTTTTCTATTATTTTTTATTCACCAAGTGCTTTAAATGCCGCAACCATTGCATTGGCAGTTTCCTCATTTGCCATAATTACCATAACAACATCGTCAACACTTTCCACCTGAACGCTTTCCGCCTCTACACATATCCACTTTCTCGGGTCTGCAGCAGCAAGCAGCGTCTGCTTCGCAGCTTCCACATCCTCATCTGCCTCTAAACGAAGCAATACACACTGGTAAGCAATGGAACTCATCATCGGTGCCGAATAAACAGAATCTGTATAATCTACCTCATTGGTACCAATCATATAGCTTTCCATCTCTTCATCATCGGAAGGAATCGCTGTATTCTCATAATACTGAAGGGATTCTCTAAAATCCGCATCCAGTTCTGCTGTCTCATAAACCTTTTCTAAAATCTCGCTGCAGGTTCCTTCTAAATTTGCAGCCTTATTTTCCTCTGTGGCTTTCTTTCCACAACCTGCCAGCACTCCGGCTAACATAACTCCTGTCATGAATAACACTAAAATTTTTTTCATCTTAATTTCATCCTCCTAAAACTTTTTTATCTGCCTGACCTTTTTAGTATACTATATTTTCTTCTTAAAATCAGTACTTTTTTCTTACTTTCAAGTTATTCCCATTTTTTCTACATATATGCAAAAGAACTGCCACAAAATGCATTTTTTGTACTTTGCAGCAGTTCTTCTTATCGCTTGTCCAAAATCCTATAAATCACAATTATTTACGGTACGTGGGAACGGAATCACATCACGGATATTGGTCATCCCTGTTAAATACATCACGCAGCGTTCAAATCCAAGTCCAAAACCGGCATGTCTTGCAGAACCATACTTACGAAGATCTAAGTAGAAGTTATAGTCTTCTTCTTTTAATCCAAGCTCCTTAATTCTTGCAAGAAGCTTATCATAGTCATCTTCTCTCTGGCTTCCACCAATGATTTCTCCGATACCCGGCACCAGACAGTCAACTGCGGCAACGGTCTTGCCATCCGGATTCAGTTTCATATAGAATGCCTTGATGTCCTTCGGGTAGTCCGTTACAAATACCGGGCGTTTAAATACCTGTTCTGTCAGGTAACGTTCATGCTCGGTCTGTAAATCACAGCCCCAGGATACTTTATAATCAAACTTATCATTGTTCTTGGATAAAATATCAATTGCTTCCGTATAGGTTACGCGGGCGAAATCAGAATTTGCCACATGCTGCAAACGCTCTAATAATCCTTTGTCAATGAAGTTATTAAAGAACGCCATCTCCTCCGGCGCATTCTCTAATACATAGTTAATCACATATTTCAACATACTTTCTGCGAGAATCATATCATCCTCTAAGTCTGCGAATGCAATTTCCGGCTCAATCATCCAGAATTCTGCTGCATGACGTGTGGTGTTTGAATTCTCTGCACGGAAAGTCGGGCCAAAGGTGTAGATATTCTTAAATGCCATTGCATAAGTCTCACCATTTAACTGACCACTAACCGTAAGATTGGTTGGCTTGTTAAAGAAATCCTGCTTGAAGTCAACCTTTCCATCCTCTGTCATTGGTACATTGTTTAAGTCCAGTGTCGTAACCTGGAACATCTCGCCTGCACCTTCACAGTCACTTCCTGTAATCAGTGGTGTATGCACATAAACAAAGTCTCTTTCCTGGAAGAACTTGTGAATGGCATATGCACACAGAGAGCGGACACGGAATACTGCTTCAAAGGTATTCGTTCTGGCTCTTAAGTGAGAAATGGTTCTCAAGTATTCAAACGTATGCTTTTTCTTCTGCAAAGGATAATCCGGTGTAGATGCACCTTCTATCTCAATCTCCTCGGCCTGGATTTCAAATGGCTGCTTTGTTCCCGGTGTAGCAACGACTTTTCCTGTAACAATAATCGCTGCACCTACATTTAACTTTTCCACCTCTTCAAAGTTAGACAGTACATCGGAATATACAACCTGTACCGGTTCAAAAAAAGTACCGTCGTTTACCACAATAAATCCGAAATTCTTAGAATTACGAATATTTCTTACCCAGCCTCCGATTGTAACGATCTCATCTGTGTACTGTTCCTGTTTGCGGAACAAATCTCTTACATTTACTAAATCCATAACTTTCCTCTTTTCTGCATACAGCTAATATCATATGAAATAATAGTTATATCATATCCATCAAACGCCAAAAAATCAATCTTTTTTTATTCTGCAGTCGTTTCTGTAGACGGCTCCTCAGATGGTTCTGCTACTGTAACAACGGCATTTTCTTTCAACATATCAATAATCTGACTCTGCACATGCATGTTTTTCATACGCATTTCACCATAAACCAAATCGCCATAACCATAGGTCTGGAATACGGAATCTGTGGATGTAAGGCCATAATAACTTAATAAATCCGCAAGATCTGAGTCATAAGCTTCCTGATCTAAAGTAATCCCTTCTTTTTCCGCAATTGCGCCAAGAATGAATTCCATCTGAACTTCCATCTTTAATGCTTCTGTCCACATCTGCTCTGCCTCTTCGACGGTATAGCCGTAATTTGTGCTTAAGAACTCCTCTAGCTTGCTCTCATCGCCATCACAGTTGGTATAAACAAACACATTGCGGTACGCATCCACAAGATCTGCAAAATAGTCAGCCGGAAGTTCTACGGTACATTCATCCAATAAGTACTCCTGAATATCAGAATTCATTTCAGATGCCTTATAATAATCTGCTTCATTTACAAGACTTGTGCGTACTACGTCATACATAGCTTCTACGCTGTCTTCACCGGCATACTCTGCTGCAAACGCATCATCGATTTCCTCGTATGCCATTGGTCTTTGAATGGAATTTACAGTAAATGTAAATACAACTGCCTTGCCTGCTAAATCAGTACTCTGATAGTCTTCCGGGAATGTCACATCACAGTCGACCTCTGTACCAACTTTGGCACCAAGCAGCCCTGTTGTAAAGCCATCAATATAGGTTGTATAGCCATCCGCAGAGCAGTTACCGGATACGTCGATTGTCTGATTTTCTGCAGAGCCTCCCTCAAAAGCTACACCATCTAACTTGCCGACATAGTTTACGTTTACGATATCGCCCTCTTCCACCACTGTTTTTGTCTCATCCGCTACATAAAACGGGGAATTGGATGTAAACCATTCCACAAGGAAATTTTCCACATCTTCCTCTGTTACTTCGTAGGACTCGGATAATTCTACCGGAACTGCACTGTAATCGCCTAATGTCACATAATCCGAATAAGTAAATGAATACTTAGCAAGATCCGGTACCGGCATTGGATTTGCCTCCTCTGAACTTTCTGTATTTGCAGAGACCTCTGTTCCTTCTGCTGTATCATCCTTTTTACTACAAGCTGTCATTGTAAAAATTGTTGTTGCGCACAATAAAAGTGCAACGATTCTCTTTTTCATAAATACCTCTCTTGTTTTTTAAAACCTAAAAATTTGTCAAGCTTTATTAACATACCACAGTTTTTCTTAAAAGGAAAGTCTCTTCCTTACGAATTCACAATAAATTCACATTGCTTTTTGTCAGAAAAAATGCTACAATGAAAGACGAATCGCATTTTAGGAGGTTTTTATTGTGAATACAACTACTATCGTATTATTGTCCATCCTGGTAGTATTAATTATTATCATGGTTGTCTTATATTTTCTCGGCAAGAAGGCTCAGAAGAGAAAAGAAGAGCAGGATGCCCAGATGGCTGCAGTTGCACAGACCATACCGATGTTAATCATTGATAAAAAGCGTATGCGCATCAAGGATTCCGGGCTTCCACAGGCAGTGATTGATCAGACACCAAAGATGATGCGTCTGTCCAAGCTTCCGATTGTAAAAGCAAAGGTTGGACCGAAAATGATGTCACTCATCGCTGATGAAGCTGTCTTTGATCTCATTCCGTTAAAGAAAGAGGTAAAGGCAACAGTAAGTGGCATTTACATTACAAAAGTAACCGGTGTCCGTGGTCCTCTCGAAAAACCGGAAGGCAAATTAAGCTGGAGAGCGAAGTTAAAAAAGAAAGCTGCCCAGTTACAGAAGTCCGCTTCTGATTTGGATGCATCATCCAAAAAGGACAAGCAGGCTTTGAAAGAAAAAAAGAATAAGAAATAATTACATAAAACGGGAGCCGTAACAGCTCCCGTTTTTGCATCCTATAATTTAAAATCCCTTACTTCTTTTGATGTTACACTCACCATAATATTGCAATCCGCCACATATTCATAATTGACTTCCAGTCCATACTTTACCTGTGCTGCAATTTCCTGCTCGCTTTCCCTCACTGAAACATTTTTCGCATCAATGCCGACCAACAGGCTGCCAAACGGCGTATAGTAATAGGAAACATTTTTCTTATCCTTTTCAAACATCATATGTACCGATGCCGGACCTTTTCTGGTTACTTCCATGGTACTGTCCCAGATTTTAATGACATTCTTTGTCACTTCCGTGCTTCCTTCACTTACTTCATCGTATAAAATATAATGCTTTCCGTTTTTCTTATAATAATTTCCCGATGTAATAATTTCGATTGCATCGGAATCCTCTTCGCCGGCAAATTGCAGACCACTGATTTTTACTAATACTTCTTTTGTCACTACCCTGTTCCTCTTTCAATCATAAAGTGATACCAACTATAATATCCGCTTTCTTACGATTTCGCAAGTCCCACTTTTTTATCGAAAAAAATCAAAAAGCCGCAGTCTGATTTGATAATTTCCTCCCTTTAACACTGCCTCATACTCTTTTTCATCCAACACCTCCTTAAGCACCTTTTCACCATGTTCATCAATCACCTCATACATACTGTTTTCAAAGCACATATTTGGATACAGGACGCACCACCAGTTCTCTCCAGCTCCCTCGCCAATTGTCACACGAAGCGCCTCATATCTGCCTGAAGGAAACGTAAAAGCGCCATAGGTTTTCACCGGAAAATCCGTCTCCTCAAGTCTTGCACATACAGAATACTCATATCCGTTTTCTTTTATGACAGCCGCAGCGGTTTGCTCAATCTGTGGAATCCACTCTGTAATGCATCTTACACATTCCTCTCTGTTTTCCACCTGTGCCATTTCCTCCTGCAAAAGCCCGCCAATTGCATCCCGTACCTTAAGCTTTAGTTCCTGGTCCTTTTCACTGTTACTGTTCGCCAGCACATGGAACCGCAAAACCTTTCCCGCAATCTGCTGCTGAAGCATACTGTGCTTTCCGTAAAACACCCCGGCCACTGCCGCTGTCACAAATAAGACTCCTGTTATGTATCCGATAATACTCTTTTTTTTCATTGCAAACCTCTTTCTTTTTATTACTAAAAATAGTATTACCGGTTTTTCCCATTTTATTCCGTCCAATTTATTTTTACGTTAAAAACAATTTCTATCTCCTCCTCATAGTCATTTCCATTCGACTGATAATACACATACCACTCCCGCATACTACCGCCTAACTTCTTCCTACTGTTTGTCAAATCAATTCCCCTTTCTAATGCCCCTTTCGCCTTAACCGCCATATAGTCTGCAATCTGCTGCGTTAGCCATCCTTTTGTTTCTTCCTCATTTCCGCTATAAGTCTGATACAGAATTTTTCCGTCGCAGCAAATGTCTACCCGAACCTGCTTTTTCATCAATCCGCTTTTTTCTCTCACATAGGCAAACGATATTTTGTTTTTTGTATTCGACAGCTCCACAAACTGATTAACAGCTAACTGTAATTCATATTTTTTCATCTGGTTTGCCACAAAAAATGACAGCAACGCCGTGTCTGTATCTGCCATCCCCTTTGCTTCGCCTCGTTTGTACACCTCGTATTCCGTTATCCCCGGTTTTTCATTCACAAGGGAAAGGCAGGGAATAAAAAGAGTTTCCATACGGTTTTCTTTTTCCTGATAGAGCATTCCAATGGTTGGATAGGTTTCCTTTTTGATTTCATCTGAATGTTCTAACAGTTCTTCCACATAATTTCCCAATGGCTTATCCAGCTTTTCTTCGGACTGTTCCAACGCATCTGCATCATTCGTAGTCACCACATAGGCATTAAGCGGCACACTTTTTTCCTGCTTTAATAACGTAAGCAGTTCGCTCATTTTATCCGCCTGCTCCAAATACTCCCGTTCAATGATAATTACCTTCAAATGGTTGTAATCGACTTTTTTATTACCCGAGGCAAGTGTATCAAGCCACTCCTTTGCAAACTGCTCTGTATCTGCACTTACGGTCAGGGTCACCGGGAATTCACGGTCCTCTACCTCCGGCGGCATACAGCCGCTCAAAAACAGGCAGATAAAAAGCAGGGCGGCCATTCTTCCTTTTTTCCTCAGCAGAAGAAAGCACGGAACCAATACCGCAAAAGGCATTCCCCCATACCAAAGCAACCGCTCAAAAAGCCGTGATAAGCTCTCATTCCGATAAAATGTGTCTGCCAGTCCATATACAACAATCGTTACAAACACCGTACACCACAGGCTTGCATTTTTACAGGAAGCTTCCTCTCTGCTCCCTTTAAAAAGCCCCTGAACTAGCCTTTCACAAAAGAAAATCAAACTGCACAAAAGTGCAAATAACGTAAAAAACCAGATTCCAAACATGATGGCATCCGTCCTCTTTAAAAATCCGCCAGTAATCTGCACACGGCTCATCATGGTAACTGCCGGATATTCGATAGTGGCTAATGCCTTATCCCCGAACATCCCCAGAAGAATCAGATACAGTGCCAAAAGGATTCCTCCTACCAAAAAAAGCGCATTTCTTCCGCTTTTATAAAGTTTTTCTTTCCTTTGCACAAACTCTGCCAGAAACGGAAGGAGACACAAGGCAAAAAAACAGAGAAACACCTGATAACCGCCTTTTAAGAGCGTTATCGTTTTCTCCATAAAAACCGGAGTCCAATAATCCGTATCTACTGTCGGTAACGCGCAAAGAAACATGACAAATAGCGGCAGCAACAGAATCCAGAACAAGATTTCATACACTCTTGCACGCCCTTCGATTCCACCGGTGACGCCATAGACTACTAACAGTAGAATGATTCCCAGAATCAGACGGAACTGTTTTTCCAATAATTCCGTCACTACCAGTTCTGCAAAAACAGCTGCTACTTTTCCCGCAAGAAAAAGGAAAAGCAAAGCGTATAAAAGCCGTATGATCCAGCCAAAGACGGCTCCAAAGCTTTGGCTTAAATACGCCTCATAGCCGCCTTCCATGTTTCTTAATACTGCCCGAAGCAGCAGCAGATAAAGAAATCCGCCGGCGGTTCCAAGTACAATTCCCCAAATGCCGTCTCTCCCGGCTATTCCCGCAAGTGTGGCAGGTATCATAATGGCACTGTACCCCAGCATGTCAAATGTAATCAGGCGCATTGCCTGCCGACTTGAGATTTGGTCATTCTTTGCAAACATATCAGTTCTCCCTTGATTTCCATTTCAGCTTCGTTTTATCCTTGTCATTTGCATAAATCGGCCTTTTTTTCAAGAAGCGCAGCGGCAGACGCCACAGAATATCTCTTTCATCCTGATAATCGTTTAAATCTGCTCCTACAAACGGCATCAGATATGGGATACCGAAGCTTTTTAAATGGGATAAATGAATTAAAATTCCAAGCAGACCTGTTAACAGTCCAAAGTACCCTAACCATGCGCTAAGCCCAATCAGTACAAACTTCAGCAGTCTGAAAGCCGTGGCGAATTCTTCGTTTGGTATTGCAAAAGAACACAACGCCGTAAAGGATATGACAATCACCACAATGGGGCTTACCAGGTTAGCATCTACGGCTGCCTGCCCGATAATCAGACCTCCCACGATACCGATGGTATTTCCCATGGCTCCGGGCAGACGGACCCCGGCTTCTCTTAGCAGTTCAAAGGAAAGCTCCATTAAAAGGACCTCTAATACCGCAGGAAAGGGGACGCCCTCTCTTGCCTGTGCAAAGGACAGCAATAAAGAGGTCGGCAGTATCTGTGTATGGAAATTGGTGATTGCAAGATAAAAAGCCGGAAGTGTCAGTGCAAAGAAAGAGGAAACATATCGTATCAGCCTTTCAAAACTCGCAATCTCCCATCGATTATAGTAATCATCACTGGTTTTAATAAATGAATTATAGTCTGTGGGCAAAATCAATCCTACCGGTGAGTTATCCGACAAAACTACGACACGCCCCTCTAATAAGGACATTGCTGCCCGGTCGGCCCGCTCCGTAGGCTGAAACTGTGGAAAGGGAGAATACCATTTTTCCTCCGAAAGCTGCTCCAATATACCACTATCTAATACCCCATCTATTTCAAACCGGTTCAGCCGTCTTTCGATTTCCTCAATCAGTTCCGGTTTCGCAAGTCCCTCCATGTACATGATGTAGACATTCGTCTTTGATTTTTTTCCGGCCTTTAACTCCCGGACCTTCACCTTTGGTGAACGGATTCGCTTGCGGATTAAAGCTGCATTCTGCTTTACCGAATCACAAAGTCCCTCATTGGAGCCTCTGACCACCTTTTCAGAATCCGCTTCAAAGATTCCCATGGAAGGATATCCGTCATCCGGGATTTTCACTGCCTCACAAAATCCGTCCACAAAAAGGACGGACTCTCCGGTCAGAACTCCGTCTACGGCTTCTTCCAAATCCGTCAAAAAGGTGGCATCCGAAATTCCAAGTGCATTTTTTTCGAGGACTTCCTGTATCTCCTCTTTGCTTTTCGCATTTAAAAACTTTAAGGTTTCCCCTAAAGCCGAAGTCCCCATATCCACCGTCACTTCAATATAAACCAGATATGCTTTTACATCCTTGTTTTTGCCCAGCATCATCTGCTTCTTTTTGATATCCGCGCAGTCCTTATAAATTTCCTCCATGGCTGCAATATTTTTATCGATTAAAGGTGAAATCTTCTTTCCTTCCATTCCGGCACGCCTCCCATCCGCAACTATGAGAAACACGCTTTGCGAGT
Source organism: uncultured Roseburia sp. (assembly GCA_945787015.1). GTDB lineage: Bacteria > Bacillota > Clostridia > Lachnospirales > Lachnospiraceae > Roseburia. The sequence continues at coordinate 68,253 of CALZGM010000014.1, read as the reverse complement.
TTCTCAAGTTATCGCGGTGCTCGTCAAATCTTCATGCAAGCACTCGATTTTCCTCGCTACTCGCGTAAAAAAAGAATAGGCAGACACCTATTCTTCTTTATTATGCATACTTGCTATGAAATTTATTCCTGTTCCTTAATCATTACCTGAACGGCTGCCGCCTGATTCGCCACATGTTTACGCATTGCTTCTGCAATCATTTCCTTATTTTGGGTCTTAAGCCCCTCTACAATCTCCTTATGCTCCTTTAACAGTGTCGGATAATTCTTCTCATCCTTTAAGTACTCCACACGGTAACGGTACATCTGCTCCCTGAGGTTATTTACCATCGTTACAAGCTTTGGATTATCCGTTGCACGGTAAATGACATCATGAAACTTCACATCCGTTTCAGCGATTCGCTTTAAATCCTTTGTGCGGGTAGATATCTCAAATTCATGCATGGCAGTTACTAATTCGTCCAGTTCTTCCTGTGTAATACGCTCGCAGGCAATATTGGCAGCAAGTTCGTCTAAAGCCTCCCTGACCTGTAAGACATCCTGCATGTCTTTTTCCGTCATCTTGGCAACTTCTGCCCCTTTTCTCGGAATGGTTACGGCAAGTCCCTCCTGCTCTAACATACGAATTGCCTCGCGAATCGGTGTACGGCTGACTCCAAGCTTTGCTGCCAGCTGTAATTCCATCAAACGCTCGCCGGGCTTTAAGTCTCCTTTTAAAATTGCTTCTCTTAACGTATGAAATACGACATCGCGAAGTGGCAGATAGGCATCCATATTCAGTGTTAAATGATCTGTCATAGCGTTTCTCCCTTTGTTTCTTAACCTCTTACATTATTATAAATACTGGTCAGATAGACCTGCTTTGCCAAGCCGGACGCTTTCATTGCCTCATAGGCTGCCTCGGCTGTCTTCTCATCATCAAAAAGACCGAATACCGTTGGACCGCTTCCGCTCATCATGGCACCTACTGCACCGTGATTTTTCATATGCTCCTTGATATCCGCAATCACCGGATAAGCCGGAATCGTCACCGTCTCCAGCACATTTCCCATATCCTCGGCGATTTTATACAAATCCTTTTCCTTAATATCTGCAATTAGCTTTTGCATATCCGGATGCACCGTGGCATCATTCAATTTTAAATTCTCATATACAAACTTAGTAGACACATTAATCGCCGGTTTTGCAATCAATACCGGGCACTTTACCATCGGTGGAAGTGCGGTCAGTTTCTCTCCGATTCCTTCTGCCAGAGCCGTTCCACGCATAATACAGTACGGCACGTCAGCTCCGATTTTTACGCCCCGCTCCATAAGCTGCTCCGTAGTCAGTCCCAGATCAAAAATCTTATTCATACCATATAATACGGCTGCTGCATCGGTACTGCCGCCTGCCATGCCGGCTGCCACAGGAATCCGCTTTTGCAGATTCACGTGAATCCCATCTTTGATTCCAAATTCATCAGATAATAGCTTTGCCGCTTTATAGACTAAATTATTCTCATTCGTCGGCAAAAAAGCTAAATTGGTCTCCATCGTAATCTGCCCGGATGTATTTTTTGCAATCTCCAAACGGTCAAACAAATGAATCGTCTGCATCACCATACATACTTCATGATAACCGTCTTCACGCCTTCTGATTACATCCAGCCCCAGATTAATTTTTGCTAATGCCTTTACTGATATATCCTTCATATGAACTCCAAACTGTTTATCATGTATTTTGTATACAATATATGCTAGCATGTTAAACCCAAAAGGTCAATAACCTTTTCACACTAAAGTAATTCCCAATATCTTCCGATATACATGACAGGAAAGCAATCTTAATTGTGAAACCAACGGATTGGTACAGAAAGGCAGGTACTCATATGGATATGAACGCAATTAGTAACGTAACAAGTACAGCTTCTACAGCAGCTACAAGCGCTGCTGTGAAAAAAGAACAGGAAGCAAAGGCAGACAAAACTACTTCTAAGGCAGAAGACCTCGGAGTTGTTTATGAGAAAAGCAAAGAAAGCGAAAGCGTTGCTTCTGCAAAGGACAACAAGGCAATTATCGCTAAATTAAAGGCAGATGCCGAGGCCAGAACCGCACAGCTAAGAAGTCTCGTTGAGCAAATGATGACCAAACAGGGTGTCACCATTGCAAACGCAAATGACATGTGGAAATTCCTTGCAAAAGGTGACTTTACTGTTTCTGCCGATGTAAAAGCGCAGGCGCAGGCTGATATCGCAGAGGACGGCTACTGGGGTGTGGAACAGACCTCTGACCGTATCTTAGATTTCGCCAAGGCATTGGCTTCCTATGATCCGGACAAGGCAGACGAAATGTTAGAAGCTTTTAAAAAGGGATACAAACAGGCAGAAGAAGCCTGGGGCGGCGAATTACCGGAGATTTCCCAGAAGACCTATGATGCAGTTCTGGATAAGTTCGATGCATGGAAAAAAGAAGCCGCTGATGCGGAAAGTTAAGATTATAACAGAAACAAAAAATCCACTATACGGAGGGTAAGATTCCGGTATAGTGGATTTTTTATTCTATTTCATAAATGGAAGCATATACACCGGTATCATTATAATATCCGAATCCTTTTTCAAATCTTTGGTATATACCAAATATTTATCCAGTATGCGGTCCGGATATTTCTCTGAAAAAGCATCCAATGACTTATGCGTTTGATAGCCGGAAGATTTCACTTCTAGCGGACATATTTTATTCTTTTTAGAAAGCAAAAAATCAATTTCATAATTGTGCTTTGTAGTTTCGTTCAAAAAAGTATCGTAATATAATGCATGACCATTTGCTACCAATATCTGTGCCACGACATTTTTATAAACATATCCCAGATTAACACCAAGTTTATCACTCAATAATTTTTCATAAATAATATTTTCCGTAAAATCCTTATCTTTGAAAACTAAGGTAATCAGCAATCCTGTATCTGCTAAGAACAATTTGAACTTTCTCAAATCTTTTGCATTTGCCAATCCAACATTTGGATCATTCGCATGATATGCAATCTGAACAGTCTTTGAATCTACCATATCTGCGATTAATTCCAGAATTGTTCCCGCTCTTTCTCCGCTTAACACACTTGACACCTGATATCTTGATGCATTTGTATTGAGTTGCCCCGGAATTGCATCAAATAGCATCGATATCCTTCCGGTTGTATCGATCTTTTTGAAATCATCCTCATACAGTTTCAGAATATCTCTTTTCTCTTCATCTACTTTTCTGAAATTGTTTGTCTCAATATATGCATGAACCGCTTGCGGCATTCCGCCAACCAGCATATACAATCGAAAATCTCTCATCAGCTTTCTATGAGCTGCCTCGCCTACTGACATTCGTTTTTCAAATACTTCTGCCAAAAGTTTTGATGTGGAATTATCACCTATTGCCCACAAAAACTCCTCATAATCCATCGGATACATGTTAATCTTGCGTTCCTCACTTGGAATGAGTATATCTTTTATATTTTTCTTTATGGAAATTAGCGACCCTGTCTCTATATAATCATATCTATGATCCTTCACCAGATGCTTTATTGCCTGTCTCGCCATTGGGCACAACTGTACTTCATCAAAAATGATTACAGAATTTCTTTCATGTAAATCAGCTCCATATATCAATTGTAATCTAAGAAAGACATAGTCCAAATTTGAAATATCATCAAACAACTCCCTAACTTCCTTTGAAGCCTTAGAAAAATCTATCAATATATAGCTTTTGTACTCTTTCCTTGCAAATTCCTCTACAACAGTCGATTTTCCAACTCGTCTTGGACCTTCAATTAATAATGCCGTCTTTCCATCTGACTCCTGCTTCCATTCCATAAGCTTACTATATATTTTTCTCTGAAACATAGATATTTCCAGCCTTTCTGCAAAATCGTCATTTTCATTTTAGCATTTTCTAACAAATTCGTCAATTTTCCATTCCTCTTAAAACTTCTTACCCTCTTTCATGAATTCCAAAATATTAATATGTTTTATTCCATTTTAACAACACACTTTTTATAGTTTAGTCAAAATATGTGTTGTTAAAACCTTTCCAAAAGAATAGAAGGACGACTTCACAGTCATCCTTCTACATCTTTCGCAGTTTGTTCTGCAATGAAATATAGCTTATAATGAGCTATTCCAGCTCGTCTTCTTTCTTTTTCTTCGCTACAAGGAATACTCCAAGTCCAATCACAATTGCCATAATGCCGATTACGATAATCCACCAAGGATTCCATGCATCGTTTCTTACTTCTGCACCGGTTTGTGTATCCTTCTCTCCACTATCCGATGTATCTGCATCCGCATTTGTGTCAGATGTTTCATTCGAAGCGACATCCATCGGTTCCTTATCAATTACAATTGCATAATCCGAAGCATGGGTAAAGGTCAGTTCTGCGATTCCATTCTCTGCAATCTCGCCTGCACAGATAAATTCCAGTTCTCCGGTCTGCTCGTTATAATAGAACAGGTTTGCGAAAAGTCCGGAGTTCTTCTTGCCCATGTTAATGGAAAGCACTGCCGTAAATCCAAACTCTCCGTCGTATGCCAAGCTAATCTGCTGACTGTAACGTTCTCCGCTTACATTATAGATAACATCTACCGGAATGGTGTTTGTGCCGACTTCTACAGAGAAATCAATATCACCTATCTTATCCCCGGTAATACTCTCACCGTTTACGCTCCATGTGATACCGCCTCTCATGTCAAATACAATAGTAACGTCTTTTCCTTTGATCTCATCCAGCACATCACCCGGAGCAACAGATGAACCATTCATTTCTACAACTACTGTATCGCCATCTTTTGTTTTATCCGCTTCATCCTTGATTACGTCCCAGCCTTCCTTGCCTGTCTCATCTTTGATGTATGGCTTTCCGGTATCCGGTGTATTTTCTTCTCCCGGTTGATTTTCTCCCGGCTTGTTTTCTCCCGGATTATTGTCTGTCGGATTATTATTGTTATCCTGCAATTTTTCAATCGCTCTTGTGTAGCTGTGTCCGCAACGGTCACAGGTGTAGGTTCTGACACCTTCCCGGTCAGTCGTCGGTTCTGTTGTTACTTTGCTTGTATAGTTATGTCCAAGGGCAGGGGTTGCAGTTCCTGTCTTTATCTTGACACTACAATCGGTACAATAAGTATCTCCGGTATAACCATCTGCGGTACAAGAAGCCGCTACTACTTCTCTGATTTCTGTATGAGCATGTTCACATTCTGACCTTGTAATGGTTACGGATACTGTTTCATTTACATAGTTTCCTTTATCCGCTCCATCATAAACTGCAGTTGCTGTTACTGCTGTGCCTACGGTAAGCGCAGTATCTTTATCTGCATCCTGCCATACCCAGCCGGTCGGTAAGGTCACGTCACTTACCTTTGTACAGCTATTTGCCACGTTCATGGTAGCCGAAGGAATATTCGGTGCATTTTCTGCCTTGCTTACGGTCAGGATAACTGTTGTTTCTACTGTATTATAATTAACCATATCAGAAGGATTAAATACCACCTGATAGGTTGTGGTGTTGCTGTCAGAGACACTCGGTTTCATGCTGCTATCTGCCCATGCAAAGCTTCCCGCAACAGTTGCGGTATTACTGTCGCTATACTGCACGATACCGCTGGAAAGAGCAGAAGCACTAAGGGTATCCCCATAGGTAATTGCAGCCGCTGTCGGTGCTGTTGCAATATAAGGAGTAGCCTTAGTAACCGTTACTGTAATGGTTCGTGTAACCGTATTATAGTTCGTGCTGTCTGTCGGCGTGAATACTGCCACATATCCGCTGTTGTTTACGGTTGGAATGATACCGGAACTCTGCCAGCTCCATTCACCATCAAGAGGATTGCCATCTACACCGGTAACTGTTCCGCCTGTCAAGTCATCGTTCGTAAGGCTTACAGTCGGGTTATAGGTTCTGGCTGCCACGGTTGGTAAGGCAGTTACATCCGGTGTTGCTTTATTTACTGTAATCGCAACCACTCCCGTCAACTCCTGATAGGTGCTTGCCATCGAATCATCGGGTGTAAATTTCCAGGTTGCCACTGTCGTTCCGGCAGGTAATACCACATCAGGGTTTGCCCAAGCAAGGGTGCCTGTTACTTCTTTCGTAGCATCTCCATCCTCTACAAATTTGGCTACGCTTGTATTTAATGTCAATGTACTCAACGTCTGACCATAGATCAATGTGTTGCTTCCCGTAATGTCTACCTTAGCATCTTCCTTTTCTGCTACGATATATTTATCAACAATATAGATGTTTACGTTTACAGTAATGTCTTCATAATTTGTAGACTCGGCAGTCACCGTCAGTGTTGTGCTATCACCTATTGTTCCGCTTGTGCCTACCTTATAAGTCAGCATTCCATCTGTACCAACTGCCTTATCTGTTACATAAACAGCCGTATTCTCCGCAAGTAAATATGTCGTCTCTCCTCTGTCAGCAGGAAGTAAGCTTGCAATGTCAATGCTTACCACAGCGTCTTTTGAGCCGGCAGTATAGACATACTTCTTATCTATATCCGGTACCAAAACAGTTGCTTTCCTTGCAATAGTAAAATTCTTTTGTTTGCTTCCTTCGAAGTTTCCGTTACCTGTGACTGTCAGTGTATAGGTTCCGGCATTTGACCTTGTATTACCCGAAACGGTATATTCACCTGCTGCAAGCGTCATAGTTCCAACTATTACACTTGCAATGCTTTGTGTCTGCTCCTCGCCATTATAGGTGAGGGAATCCCCGAGTGTAATCTCTGCATCTTCCAGATTTGCTTTTCCAATCGATACCGTCACGTTTCCGACTTCACTGTCCTTATGGTTGGCATCACCCTGAATCATATAGTATACGGTATATTCTCCGGCATTCGTTGCCGTTGGAATCGTACTCGTATAGTCACTATTTCCTGTCAAGCTGTAAACAATCGTACCGTGTGACGTCGTACCGGCTGTCACAAGTTGCTGCGCAGCACGATTATAGGTAAGATTTGTCACTTTGTTTACCAATGTATCATATATTGCTGGGGCTCTCTTAACTTCTACCGACACCTGCACATTGGGATTCTTTCTATATGTTTCATCCGTTGGCGTATAGGTTGCTGTAAAGGTACGTGTGCCAACATCTCCTACCGAAGTTTCCGGTGCATTCCATGTAAAACCATCCGGTAAAGAAATATTGCTTAATGTATCTCCATAAATTGCAGTCAGACCTGTTGGCACCTCGTATCCAGTAGCCACCTGCTTTTCTTCCCAGTAAGGATACAGCGTCATATTTGCCGTAGGTGAAATGCTCACGCCTAGTTCATAAGCCTTTGTTGTACTATTCTCGCTCGTTGCCCAGCCTTTCTGCACATAGTCACTATTTTTATAAACCGCACCCGGCAAGGTTACCGATTCTCCAAGTGTAACACTCTTTGCCTCCTGGCTTCCGGTACCCTTCGAACCACCACTAAACGTAATGGTGTAGGTCGGAATCGTAAAGCAAGGATAACCATCGGTTCCATTGTACCAGGTCTTATAACCGCTTGCGTGCGCATTCAGCCGGTCTACTAACGGTGCATTCTCTTCTGTACCGCTTCCGGCAGCTGCCGTCATCAGATTCAAACTTAAATCAGTGGCATGAGACATATCCGTTGCATCTGTGCCAAACACGCCCGATGGTCCATAGGAAAAGTTATATTGGTAGTTTGAACCTCCAAGTCCCATCCGATGTACTACCGACGATGTTTCTTTGCTCTCTACAACGGCATAGCAGGTATTGATCCACATGCCTCCGCCTTCGCTATTACCACCTACAATCGAACCTCTATTATTTTCTTTTCCCTCTGACATTGTGCCACCAAATGATTTGATGATTGCATAGCTATTATAAATACCTGCTTTTGCATCCCCAACAATACCACCCATGTATTCTGCATTGTTTGCCGTGATTTCTGTCAACCTTACAAAACTGTTCTTAATTACAGAGTCAGATGACGAACCAACCAAACCACCGACACAAGCGTTTTTTACTGTTGATTTAATCGAGCCTTCAAAGGAACAACCATTAATTATTCCGTAATTTTTATGTCCATTAAAGATTGTTGCCAGCGCACCCACATAGGAGTGTTCATTATCGTTGATTTCCCCCTTCAGATGCAAATCCGTGACGGTACATCTATACAGGATGGAAGAATTTCTAGGTCTCTGAAACAGTGGTGTGGTTAGGTTCTCGATGGTATGCCCGTTCCCGTTAAAAGTCATCTCTTCTATATGGTTGTCTGAGCGCTCGATTCCCTGAAATCTGCCGGTCAGGGTAATATCATTCATCAAATTAATCGTTTTATAGCTCAACTGATCTGCAAATTCAGACAGCATTATCAAATCATCTTCCGTATAGACATTAATCTCTGTCGAGCTTGCTGCAGTTAAAGTAAAATCACAGATTGTGTTCGGTGCCTGATAATTTACGGTTTCTGTTTTAGAACTAGCCATCAGATGATTAGCCGTCACCGAAAAGGTCCCCCCCTCTGACGCAATACCATTAGGAAGCACCATCGTATAGACGCCGTCACTTCCTGAAACTGCGGTATAGGATGTTCCATCATACTCCACCGAGATTCTGGCATTTGAAAGAAGATTCGGAGTTTCACTCGTATCCTTCACGGTACCGGTCAAAGTTGTTAAGCCGAAGTCATAGGTCTGTTTCGATTCCTGATTTAGGGTAATCGTTCCCATATTGTATGTAACATCCGAACCAGACAGCTTAACACTCACCTGATAGGTACCCTGAGGTATTGCTTTATCGTATGCTCCGTTAGAATCCGTTGTGCAGCTTCCGGTAAACTGCTCACCAGTAAAGGTAAGGATTGCATCGCTCACGGTAGATCCGCCCACTTTCACAGTTCCTTTTGCGCCACTAACAGAGGCATCATCCGTTACCTCCACAGCATCTGTCAAATATTTGCTTCCGGTACTGTTCGTGCTTCGGTAATGGTAATAATTGCTACCATCGATGACATAATAATCGGTTACCTTTCCACTATTCCAAACATATATATTACCACTAATAGCTTTCGCTGTTGAGAAACTTCCATTCGCACCAACCTTCACCTGAACGGTACTTGAACTAACAGGGATTTTTACGCGGTAGATATCACCCGTAGTGTTATCCTTTGTAACACCGAAATAACTTGTATTATCATCTACACCATTGTAGAAATTCCCGCCTTCATATACAAATTGGCTGTTATCTGCCGAAACCACCTCGATAGGATCAACAAGAGCGTTACGATTACCAATGCCAAAACATTCCACAGTACCGCTTTTCATGACTATCTTATAAGGTGTGCTACTCGTACTCGCCCTTTGTACAGGGGCAATTCGTCCTTCTAAATCTAATGAACCGGTACCGGAAAAGGTTACCTGACCATTAGCAGAATCAAGCAGAATAGCGTTCAATTTATCACTATATCCGTAATAATTTTGCGGTACAATACGGTTGCTACCCTGAAGAACAAAGTCCACATTCACAGGATTGCTAATTTCAAACACACCGCGTTTTCCGCTTCCATAATACACATCCGTTCGATCCTCATACGTAATGCCGGCCTCAAGATTCACATTATCTAAAATAATGGTACAAGAAGCATAAATCACAAAACGAGCTGTGGTGTCGTTACTATTATATCCGGTGATGGTATAGGTACCCTCTTCCCTGATGAAATATCGGCGCGGAGTTAGACATCCCATCGGAATCTTAGATACGTCAAGGGTGCTTCCCGGTTCCAATGTAGTATCAATTGGTTCATAAGCGTATACCTCAGCATCATATCCATCCGAGTTGCCCAGTACCACAGTTAAGTCCAAGACATTGGTGTCGTCGGACAGGGTATAGCCATCGGGCAGGGTGGTCTCAAAGACGTACTCGCCCTCATAAGCGCCACTCTCCACAGGGTAGTCCTCGCAACCCCATTCCCCAAGGGTTAGTTCCTCACCACCAGCTGAAATCGCAGTTGGCAGCATCTCCACAATATTGTCAAAATAAGCGACATTTTCCGCGCTGGCAAAAGGCAGTAAGACGTTTCCGCTATCCGGGTCGATAATCTTCCAGTCATCTACCCATTCCCAGTCGGTGATGACCTTGTTCTCAGATAGAGCCACCACTGTGTCACCATCCTCTGCCCTTACCGGAATCGGAATCATCGTTCCAATCAGGCAGACGCTCATAAAAAGGGCAAGCAGACGTTTTTCGATTGTTTTCAAGTGTTTCTGTTTCTTCATAAGTTCCTCTCCATTATTTTTCTCTATATCTGCATGGCTGTGGTTTTTTCTCAGCCACCAAATTTTTCCTAACTATTTTAATGACTTTTATTAATTTTTTCAATAAACCTGTCTCGAAACGACACGGAAACGGCACGAATCGACATAAAGCTATTGAGATGCAAGCGTGAAGTTCAAAAAAGACAGTTGGAATATCTCCATCTGTCTTTGTACTGCCACTTTTTCTAGTATTCTATTTATCCAATCAGAACTTTTTTTCCTTCAAAGGCAAAGCCAAACTTGCGAATGTGTTCTGCCGGAATTCCCCGTGCTATCAGCTGTGCGGCATACTGTTTTTTCTCAATCTGTTCTAAGGCAGCCTGTACGGTGTCTTCCAGACTGCTCTCTTTTCTTGGATTGATGACCTTGAATTCCAGAATGATGGCATCATCCTCTTTCGGATTCCTTGGTTCCAGCATTACATCATATCTGCCAAAACCGCTCTCTCTGTTCGAAGTTATGAGATATTTGCCTTGCAAATCCACAATCAATCCCAGCACAAAGCCATGGTAGAACCGCTCCGGTTCCTCTCCGGAAGGATGATTTCCGGTGTCAAAATAGCTGAAGGTGTAAAGAACAACACGGTTCATGTACGCATTCATGGCTTCAATGTCATCCTGCAGCATTGCCTTGATAAAATCGTTGTAGTCCACACTGGCGTCTTTGAACCATCCGCGCACCATACTGTTGAACATGCGCTCCACCTCATAATTGGTCAGAGTCAGTTCATATTTTGCTTCTTCCCCGTTTTCCAAAAGCTCCTCTCTCTCATAACTGAGTACCTTGAGATAACCACTTGCCAGTAACAGACTCCAAATTGCAGAATCGTTATTGTCAAGCTGGTTGTAAACAATCTGCTCGTCAATCGGGGTAAATATCCTCTCTCCCCTAAGCAGACTTTCAAACTTCTCCTTTATTCTACGGTTTCCTTCCCGCAGGAGTTTGCCCACCAGACTATTGGAGCTGGTGTTCGCCCAGTATGTGGTGAACTTTCCTGTATCCAAAAAATTCAGAATGGACCATGGATTATAGATATCCTTATGCTCCCCGAAGATAAAACCATCATACCACCGCTTTACCTGCTCCTTTTCCTCTGAGAGTCCACATTCCTCCAGCGCTGCAAATACTTCTTCTTCCGTAAAGCCAAAAGCCGTGGCATATTCGTCAGAAGTAGTTGTAACCACCTTCAAATTATTTAAGTCGGAGAAGATGGATTCTTTGCTGACACGCGTGATGCCTGTCATAATGGCACGTTCCAGCCATGGATTGGTCTTAAACGCAGAGTTAAACATGCTTCTGGTAAAGGCTACCAGTTCGTCCCAATAGCCATCTACATATGCTTCCTGCATCGGAGTGTCGTACTCATCCAACAGGATGATCACCTTTTTGCCATAATAGCGGTACAAATAATCAGAAAGCTGATACAATGCAGAGCTTGCATCGGAATTACTAATCTCTACCGCTAAAATACGCTCAAAATAAGCTCTGTCTGCATCCGTTAGCACTTCACTATCTTTCAGAAAAGAGAATTTTATATATAGATTTCTCAGAATCGCACAGATTTTCTCACGGGTGTCCACATAGTTCATTTCCTTAACTCTGGCAAAAGACAAACTAATCACCGGATAAGTCCCCTGAAGCGCCCTGTATTTTTCATCTTCCCAGATGGAAAGCCCCTCAAACAAATCTCCGCGATTCGCATAATCCACGGAAAAAAACTGCTCTACCATACTTATGTTAAGCGTCTTTCCAAAACGGCGTGGGCGGTTAATCAGCGTTACACTATCTCCGCTTTCCCACCACTCCTTAATAAAGGATGTTTTATCAATGTAAAAATAGTTTTTTTCTATGAGTTCATTAAACTGTTGTATCCCAATCGCTACATTTCTTGCCATATACGCCTCCACAAAATTATCCAATCAGAACTTTTTTTCCTTCAAAAGCAAAGCCAAACTTGCGAATGTGTTCTGCCGGAATTCCCCGTGCTATCAGCTGTGCGGCATACTGTTTTTTCTCAATCTGTTCTAAGGCAGCCTGTACGGTGTCTTCCAGACTGCTCTCTTTTCTTGGATTGATGACCTTGAATTCCAGAATGATGGCATCATCCTCTTTCGGATTCCTTGGTTCCAGCATTACATCATATCTGCCAAAACCGCTCTCTCTGTTCGAAGTTATGAGATATTTGCCTTGCAAATCCACAATCAATCCCAGCACAAAGCCATGGTAGAACCGCTCCGGTTCCTCTCCGGAAGGATGATTTCCGGTGTCAAAATAGCTGAAGGTGTAAAGAACAACACGGTTCATGTACGCATTCATGGCTTCAATGTCATCCTGCAGCATTGCCTTGATAAAATCGTTGTAGTCCACACTGGCGTCTTTGAACCATCCGCGCACCATACTGTTGAACATGCGCTCCACCTCATAATTGGTCAGAGTCAGTTCATATTTTGCTTCTTCCCCGTTTTCCAAAAGCTCCTCTCTCTCATAACTGAGTACCTTGAGATAACCACTTGCCAGTAACAGACTCCAAATTGCAGAATCGTTATTGTCAAGCTGGTTGTAAACAATCTGCTCGTCAATCGGGGTAAATATCCTCTCTCCCCTAAGCAGACTTTCAAACTTCTCCTTTATTCTACGGTTTCCTTCCCGCAGGAGTTTGCCCACCAGACTATTGGAGCTGGTGTTCGCCCAGTATGTGGTGAACTTTCCTGTATCCAAAAAATTCAGAATGGACCATGGATTATAGATATCCTTATGCTCCCCGAAGATAAAACCATCATACCACCGCTTTACCTGCTCCTTTTCCTCTGAGAGTCCACATTCCTCCAGCGCTGCAAATACTTCTTCTTCCGTAAAGCCAAAAGCCGTGGCATATTCGTCAGAAGTAGTTGTAACCACCTTCAAATTATTTAAGTCGGAGAAGATGGATTCTTTGCTGACACGCGTGATGCCTGTCATAATGGCACGTTCCAGCCATGGATTGGTCTTAAACGCAGAGTTAAACATGCTTCTGGTAAAGGCTACCAGTTCGTCCCAATAGCCATCTACATATGCTTCCTGCATCGGAGTGTCGTACTCATCCAACAGGATGATCACCTTTTTGCCATAATAGCGGTACAAATAATCAGAAAGCTGATACAATGCAGAGCTTGCATCGGAATTACTAATCTCTACCGCTAAAATACGCTCAAAATAAGCTCTGTCTGCATCCGTTAGCACTTCACTATCTTTCAGAAAAGAGAATTTTATATATAGATTTCTCAGAATCGCACAGATTTTCTCACGGGTGTCCACATAGTTCATTTCCTTAACTCTGGCAAAAGACAAACTAATCACCGGATAAGTCCCCTGAAGCGCCCTGTATTTTTCATCTTCCCAGATGGAAAGCCCCTCAAACAAATCTCCGCGATTCGCATAATCCACGGAAAAAAACTGCTCTACCATACTTATGTTAAGCGTCTTTCCAAAACGGCGTGGGCGGTTAATCAGCGTTACACTATCTCCGCTTTCCCACCACTCCTTAATAAAGGATGTTTTATCAATGTAAAAATAGTTTTTTTCTATGAGTTCATTAAACTGTTGTATCCCAATCGCTACATTTCTTGCCATATACGCCTCCACAAAAAACCGCTATACCAAGCCTTTTCCTTAGTATAGCGGATTTCCTACCAAATTACAATTTCATTCCTCTTTTTTCTATCCTCAAATTCTTTTGGCATTTCATACTTTACTCAGGCATCCTCCCAAAGTAAAGCAATAATGCTTTTTCGGCGTCACTGCTGTTTTTCGTAAATTTTATCTCTGAAATATCAAACAAAATGCAGCCGCAATGCCCCTTAAACGTCGGAAAACAAATCACTTTCAAATAAGTGTCAATCTCCGGACTGTAGTCAATCAGTTCTAATGTTTCTCCGAAAAGCGTGGCACGTTCATAGCCTCTAAGCCACTTGGAATCCATGTTGGAAAACAGGCTGCCAAAGGAGCTTCCAATCAGCTGCTCTAGCGGCAGCTTTTCCAGCTTTGCAAGTGCCTGATTGCCGTATCGGAAAATCCAGTCCACCGCATGGCGTTCCTCATTAAATATCATCTCAATATCCGTGAACGCAAAAGGCAGATTGTCAAAGTTGCTGTAATGTCTGCGATATTCCTCCTCTGTCTGCGGAATACCCTCATCTGCGAAACTGTGAATCATGTTCTTCTGCTTTTCATGGAGTTGGTCTATAATCTGTTTTTTCTTTCTCAGCGTGTATACTAAGGACTCCCCATTGCTAAGGTTGACATTATCCGTAATATCATGAATTGCCATCGCAGACACGATACATCCCCGGTTTACTTTGATAAATCCCTCCCCGAGTTTTTCCTCAAGTTCAAAAAAAGTCATCCTTGTTTCGTAGACTTTACCTCCGGAAACATGTATCTGGGCATTCTTTCCTACCATAAGGACGTAAAGAATTGTACTGACACCCAGCACCACCTGTTTTTTATTTGATTTAATCGTGATATAGTTTGTTTCCTGCAAGGGAAGTACCTCCGATTTTTTAAAATTACTGTTTTTTCTATATGTTTTTCGCTATATAATCTCTTATTGGATAATGTTTTTGATTACCTGTAACCAGATAAGCATCATCTTCTCTCTTTTCCATGGCAACTTCATAAAATATCAAATCGTCCATATCAATTAAGATTTCACCTGTAGGTTGTGGAAACACTTCCATGCCATATTGTTTTACTGAATTTATAACCAATTGAATCGTTTTTTCTTTTAAATGGAATTTATTTCTATGAAGAACCTCATCATACTCTGCTAAGATATCCTTATGATACAAAGGTACAATTTTTCCGTCGAACATTGCCTCTAAGACTCGTACCGTTGCTGAATCTGCCTTTTTAGAAAGCAAAGCAGAAATGAAAACATTTGTATCGATAACTGCATAATATACCATAAGCACTTACCTTTTTCTTTCTTCTCTAACGGCTGTTATTTCAGCATTAATTTCGTCTAGTGACATCTCCGGCACATCTGCAGCCTGTTCTCTCAATTCAAAAAATGCACGTTTTGCCTCTGCCCTCGTTATTGCTTTTTCCGGTAATGTTGCTTCAAAAGGAAGTCCTTTTACCATCTTACTTCTAGTCATAAACATTCGAAAAGCAGTTGGTAAATCCATGCCAAGAGCCTCATAAATTTCAGAAACTTCTTGTTTTAACGCCTTATCTGCGCGAAATTGAATCAAAACCTGTTCAGCCATATTAGTTCCCCCATTATTCATATTGTAGTTGTTTTGTATGTGTTTGTATTTTTATTATATGTCATATTATTCATTTTATCAATAAAAAAGTAAAAAATATGGGAGAATTCACATCCGCTCATTCTCCCACATTAAATCTTTCTCTATTCAGCTGTATTTCCTGCTGCTTCCATTTCTGCAATCAATTTTTTAATACTTGCTAACTTCACACAGATGACAAAAATCTCAGTAGCCGTCTTTAAATTCTCCACACTCGGATAAGACGGTGCAATACGAATGACGGTATCCTTCGGGTCCTTTCCGTAAGGGAATGGTGCACCTGCAGGTGTCATGGTAACCCCGGCTTTCTGCATTCTTGCTACCACGTCTTTTGCGCAGCCCTCCAGAGTCTCGTATGCAATAAAATAGCCGCCCTTTGGAGTATACCAGCTGCCCACGCCAAGACCGGAGAGTTCACGTTCAAAAGTATCCGTAATCATTTCAAACTTCGGACGTAAGATTTCTGCATGCTTTCTCATATGCTCTGTAATACCGTGAATATCTTTAAAATAGCGTACATGACGCAGCTGATTTACTTTATCATAACCGATGGTCTGGTTCTTTAACTGTTTTTTAATATCCTCTAAGTTGTTGGCAGAGGTTGCAATGGCTGCCACACCGGAGCCTGGGAAGGAAATCTTACTGGTGGAGCAGAATTTATAAACCATATCCGGATTTCCGGCTCTCTTACACTCTTTTAAAATTTCAATCAAATGATCCTGATTGATATCATATAAATGATGTACGCAGTATGCGTTATCCCAGTAAATACGGAAGTCCTTTGCTGCCGGTTTTAATCTGGCAAAGCGGCGGACCGTCTCATCGGAATAGGTAATACCCTGTGGGTTGGAATATTTCGGTACGCACCAGATTCCCTTGATTGCCTCATCAGAGCTTACCAGTTCCTCCACCATATCCATATCAGGACCGGTCGAAAGCATCGGTACGTTAATCATCTCGATTCCGAAGTACTCGGTGATGGCAAAATGTCTGTCATAGCCCGGCACCGGACATAAAAATTTTACTTTATCTAATTTACACCATGGAGTATTTCCCATAACACCGTGTGTCATAGAACGGGAAATGGTATCATACATGACATTCAAGCTGGAATTACCGTAAATAATAATATTATCCGGGTTTACTTCTATCATATCCCCTAATAATTCCTTTGCTTCCTGAATTCCGTCTAAAACGCCATAGTTACGGCAGTCTGTACCGTCGTCACAGGTAAGGTCAGCGTCAGAGCCTAACACATCCATCATTCCCATGGATAAATCCAGCTGCTCCTGGGATGGCTTACCTCTGGACATATCCAGATGTAAATCCTTTGCCTGATATTTTTTGTACTCCGCTTTCAAAATGGCTTTTTCGGCTAAGAGTTCTTCCATTGTCATTTCCTGATACGATTTCATGTTATATTTCCTCCCGGTTCTCATATTGTTCACCCTTTATGTCTTTAAAATATGCTCGAATCTGCTTTTCGTATCCGTTTTCAGACGGCCGGTAAAAAACCTTGTCTGTCAGCCCGTCCGGCAGATATTGCTGCTTCACATAATGCTTTGGATAGGCATGGGCATACTTATAACCCTCACCGTGTCCAAGCTTTCCGGCGCTCTTATAATGTGCATCCTGTAAATGTACCGGCACCGGTGCCGTCATGGTATTTTTTACGGTTTCCATGGCATCGGAAATCGCACATACCGCAGAATTACTTTTTGGTGCGCTTGCCACATAGGTAACTGCCTGTGCCAGAATAATCTGTGCTTCCGGCATTCCAATCCGCTCCACCGCTTGGGAAGCGGCTGTGGCCACCACCAGTGCCATCGGGTCTGCATTGCTGACATCCTCAGCGGCACAAATCATAATTCTTCGCGCAATAAACTTAATATCCTCTCCCGCATACAGCATCCTTGCCAGATAATAAACGGCTGCGTCCGGGTCGGACCCCCGCATGCTTTTGATAAAAGCAGAAACGGTATCGTAATGATTATCTCCGGATTTATCATAGCGCACCACGCGCTTTTGGATACACTCGCTTGCTACCTCTAAGGTTATATGGATCTTTCCATCCTCTGAACGCTCTGTCGTTAAGATACCCAGTTCAATGGCCGTCAATGCAGCTCTGGCATCCCCGTTTGCCACATCCGCCAAAAACTCTAAGGCATCCTCATCAATCACTGCGTTGTAGGCTCCCATTCCTTTTTCTTTATCATTTACCGCCCGTAAAATCAACGTTTTGATGTCTTCCTTGGAAAGGTTATGCAGTTCAAAGATAACGGAACGGGATAGAAGCGCTCCATTGACCTCAAAATAAGGATTTTCCGTGGTGGCACCGATTAAGATAATGGTGCCGTCTTCTACAAATGGAAGCAGGTAGTCCTGCTGCCCCTTGTTAAAACGATGAATTTCATCGATGAAAAGAATCGTTTTCTTCCCATACATGCCCTGATTATTTTTAGCCTGTTCGATTACTTCTTCCATATCCTTTTTGCCGGCTGAGGTGGCATTAATCTGCAAAAACGCTGCGCTGGTGGTATTGGCAATCACCTTCGCAAGCGTCGTCTTTCCGGTTCCCGGAGGTCCGTAAAGAATAATTGAGCTTAGCTTGTCCGCTTTAATCGCGCGGTACAAAAGCTTATCCTTTCCGATAATGTGCTGCTGTCCCACCACCTCATCGAGGCTCGTCGGACGAAGTCTAGATGCTAACGGCGATTCTTTTTCCTGATTCTGTTCTCTCATATATTCAAATAAGTCCATGATAAAACCTGCCTTTATCTTATATCGTAACCCTATTCCTTTACAAGTGGAAAATATTTTTTTGCCATTCTGCTTGAAAAAGCTGACGTTTCCATGCCTTTTACTGTCATTATGAATAACGCAGTATTATTATAAGTTATAGCTTCCATTACTGCACCTTAAGTGTCCTAAGATATGCCTTTGTTTCACTGTCTATCTGCCGACTCTCAATGGCTTTCTGAATGGCTTTATTATGTGTCCATTGTTCCAGTACCGCATCTTTTATGTAAGGAATCGTGGCATCATACTGCTTTACCAATGCCATACTAAAATACCACGCCACCGCCATCTTTACATAGTACTCTTCTGACTGAATTCCCGCCGCCAGAGACAGCATCTCCGGCTCAAATGCCTCGTCTAAATAATAGCCCAACAGTGTCACCACACCAAAGCGCACGGTAAATGTCTCCACGGATGCAATCCATTTTTTCACATGTTCATATACCAGAGGTAAATTCTTTTTAAACACCTTCGGTCCCATCATGTCACAGGTCGCCCAGTTATCCATGTAAGGCAAAAATTTCTCCAGTTCTGTAAGATAGCTTTCCACATCCTTATATAACAGGGAAAGGAGTGCTCCGTGCAGGTTGTTTTCCTCATAGTAGGTATGCGGGAGCTCCTGTAAAAAGTCATACGCCTCAGGGCGCTTTGCCAGGGTTTTGGCATAGGCACGAAGCGCCGGTGTGCGTACACCGATAATGTATTCCTCCGGTATCTCCGGAATCAGTTTTTTATGAAATTCATGGTAAGCTTCGTCCCGCAGGGCGAATAATTCGTTGGTAATGGTTTCCATGTGCGTTCACTTTCTTTCGTTAACTCTGTAAATTTACAGCCCGGCAATATCCAAATCAACTATCATCTGGCCAATCTTCTGTTCTTTTAAAAGATAGCACATGTAGATTGGAAGATATGTCACGGCTCCTTCTGTTTCTACATTTCCTACAGAAAAAACATATGCTTTATCAAGGTGAAAATCTGGCACATTCATAAAATTATCCAAAGCTTTGTGTGATTTATATGCTTTTCCGGACTTAACTTCAATCGGTACCACTTTTCCGCTCATTTCTATCGCAAAATCCATCTCGCCTATATTTTTCTTTTTACAAAAATATGGCTCAAAACCATTAGCCGTTAATTGTTGTGCAACAACATTTTCAAAATGAGCTCCATTATTTACTTCTCCGTTTTTACCTATTAATTCAATTTTTGTTTCTGCCGGATAGGTGCTTGTAAGTAATCCAATATCACTCAAGAAGAGTCTAAATACATTACTACTCTTGCTTGCCAAAAGAGGTATCACCGGAGCATCAACATTATAAACCGGCAAAGCTACACCTGCATCTTTTAACCACAAAAAGCTGTTTTCATATCTATCGAATTTAAGTTCTTTATCCAACATGGTAAATACAAACTTTTTATTCTGCTTGTTTAATTCAGCCGGAATAATATCATAAATAGATTTTAATTTCAGTTTTTTGTCCTCAAGTTCATATTGAGAAAAATCCTCTTTGTAGAGTGCTATTATGTCTCTTTGTACTTTATCAACCTCTCGAATATCTTTCGTTTCAATATAGGTTTTTACAGCGTCTGGCATTCCGCCGACAATGAGATATACAAAAAACATAGACAAAAGCTTCTGATGTATAAATTCATCCACAGGACTACTTGTTTCAAATTTCTCATTTAACATATCTAATGTAGTTTTTGAAACATTATTCGCCACCATGAATTCTTCAAAGTCCATTGGATACATCCTTAGAACAGTTAAATATCCCACCGGAGCTGAAACTATTCCTTTAAGTTCTACTCCCAGTAAAGATCCACTCATTACATACTTAAAGCTTCCCTCATCCACAAGGAACTTTATTTTGGTTACTATTTCCGGACATTTCTGAATCTCGTCAAAAAAGACAACCGTTTCATGCGGTTTACAATCTTGTGGCATAATCATTTTTAATTTAATCAAAAACTCTTCAGCACTCATTTCTGCGTTTAAGTATGTGATCATGTCCGGCTGATCAATAAAGTTTACTTCAAACTTAGTATATCCGCTCTTTTCTATTTCATCTCTTATGAGCCAGGTTTTTCCTATCTGTCTTGCTCCTGTCACCAATAGAGCCTTATTCGAATTCTCAATCCATTCTCCAACAGTAATGGAATCTTTTCTATACATGAATTCACACCTCCAACTATACAATACATCAATTGCCCCGTTTTTTCAATCGATAATATAATATATTGCCCCGTTTTTTCAGAATTTATTCATGCAAATTGCCCCGTTTTATAAATACTGAAAGAATCAGTCAAACAATATTTCATCTACTGTCACGAATGTATATCCTTCCTTTTTCAACTCATCAATAATCTTAAACGCCGCATTTACCGACGACTCCGATGCATCATGAAGCAGGATAATATCTCCCTCCTCCACATTTTTAAGGACACGGCTTACCACCGCATCCGAATTGCTGGTTTTCCAGTCCAACGGGTCCACATCCCAAAGCACCTCCATCATCGTTGTCTTATAATCCAGATTTTTCTTCCAGCAGCCAAACGGCGGGCGGATAAATTGAGGTCTCTCCCCTGTAATTTTTTCAATCAGGGTATTGGTCTTATCCACCTGCTCTATGGCTTTTTCATCTGTCAGATTGCAGAGATTGACATGCTCGTAGGAATGGGTTCCAATCAAATGCCCTTCTGCATACATCTGCTCCACCAATTCCGGATATTTTTCCACTTCTTTTCCTAATAAAAAGAACGTGGCACTTACTCCACGTTCCTTTAGTCCTTTCAGCAAATCCGGTGTATAATCCGGATTGGGGCCGTCATCAAAGGTAATAGCAACCTTCTTTGCTTCCGTAGAAGGCGCAATTACCGGTTCTGATTTCAATCTTATTGCTTCTGACAAATAAATTGCCGTCGTTGCGATTATCGTAACACATAGCCAGATGACAAACTTCTGTTTCTGCATAAATATACCTGTATGAAATACTTCAATTCATTTTATGCAGATATGAAATGATTATGCCGATTCTTAGTAAAGCTTCACGCCCTGTCTTACCGGTTCACAGGTCAAATCAATGCCAAGCTTTTTGAAAATTTTGGTATCTACTTCAGACAGCATTACGGAAGTATGGACCTGACAACCTCTTAGCTTTGGAAGCTGCTCCAGTGCATTTTTTGCGTTTGGATTCGTCGCTCCTGCTAAGGTCAATGCAATCAACGCCTCATCCGTATGCAGTCTCGGATTCTTTCCTCCTAAGAAACGTACCTTCAAGTCCTGAATCGGTTCTATGGCTTCCGGACTGATTAATTTCTCATCATGATCAATGCCTGCTAAATATTTTACTGCATTTAGAATTAAAGCTGCGGATGCACCAAGGAAATCCGTTGTCTTAGAAGTAATAATGGTTCCGTCGGAAAGTTCAATGGCTGCCGTCGGAATGCCCAGTTCCTCTGAACGGCGTTTTGCAGCAACCGTTACCTTACGGTCGTCTGTCGTAATCTTCGCCTGCTTCATCAAAAGTTCAATCTTATATACTTCATTTTCTGTATTCTCACCTTTTGCAGTGCGATTTAACGCCGTATAATAACGTCTGATAATTTCCATTTTTGAGGCTTCGCAGCAGGCTTCGTCATCTGTGATACAGTTTCCTGCCATATTGACGCCCATATCGGTTGGGGATTTGTAATAAGTATTTTCTCCGTAAATTCCTTCAAAAATCGCATTTAAAACCGGATAGATTTCAATATCACGATTATAATTAACAGTGGTCTCACCGTAAGCTTCCAGATGGAATGGATCAATCATATTGACATCATCTAAGTCTGCGGTAGCAGCCTCATATGCCAGATTCACCGGGTGCTTTAATGGGATATTCCAGATTGGGAAGGTCTCAAACTTTGCATATCCGGCTTTTATGCCACGCAGATTTTCATGATAAAGCTGGGACATGCAGGTTGCCATCTTTCCGCTTCCCGGTCCCGGTGCTGTAATGACCACCAGTGGTCTTGTCGTCTCAATGTATTCATTTCTGCCATATCCGTTTTCGCTGACAATGAGTGGAACATTTGCCGGATAACCCGGAATGACATAATGAATGTACACCTTACGATTCTCTTTTTCCAGACGGGCCTTAAACTGGTCAGCAGCAAGCTGTCCACTATACTGGGTAATGCAGACACTTCCCACATAAAGGCCTTTTTTCTCAAATTCCTCAATCAGACGCAGTACATCCACATCATAGGTAATACCAAGGTCTCCACGCACCTTATTCTTTTCAATATCAGCCGCACTGATGACAATCACAATCTCTGCCATATCAGATAACTGCAACAGCATCTGCAGCTTACTATCCGGCGCAAATCCCGGCAGAACACGTGATGCATGATAATCATCAAACAATTTCCCGCCAAACTCCAAATACAGCTTATCGCCAAACTGATTGATACGCTCACGAATATGTTCCGATTGAATCTTTAAGTACTTTTCATTATCAAATCCGATTTTCATAACGTTCCCCTTAAATCTCTCATTTGTAACTTTAAACACTAACTATCAAATTATACTCCCTCAGGGGGAAAATTTCTAGATGCAAATTGTGCTAAATTATGTTTATCTTCTTAACAGGTCAAAGGATTGATACACGTCCAGCGCACCATAGCCCCATCCGGTATTTGGGAAGTCAATCGGGGCCGGTTTGGTCGTTCCCCGAATCAGCATGTTTTTGATTCCCGCATTGGAAATCGCCGGTGCATTTCGTTCCACAATGGCCCATTGCATCACCTGTGCCACTGCTCCGGCTGTGATAGCCGCTGACACACTGGTACCGGTCTGCCTGATATAGTTTCCGCGTCGATCCGGCCCAAAGACATTTACTCCCGGAGCCACAAAATCCGGTTTCACCACACCCGTCGCAGAATAACCCCGGCTGGAATCTGCATACAGGCTTCTGTTTGCCGCATTGTATGCCCCCACAGAGATTACCTGCGACGCAGAGCTTGGAATCGTAAGCGTCGTGTCCGGATTCGAACGCAGGAAAAAGACGTCTCCCTCCGTAAACTGCTGCAAAGGAAGCCACATATGATAGATACCGCTTACTGTATTTCTCGGATACACACGCACCTTCCAGATTCCTTTTCTCGGATTTAAAAACCGCAGATAGATCAGTAGATTGCCGGTTGCCTTAGCCTCAATCCTGTAATCTACACTAACCGTCGTCCGTTCAAAGATAAAACGATAAACAGCTGTGGTGCCTTCTCTCGCCGGAACTCTACGCATTTCCTCACCGGTCGGTGATGTCACGGAAACCTCCAAAAGCTCCGGTACTGCTGCCCAAAGCTCTGCAAAAAAACCTTTTCCTTCCTCAGCTACATTGATTTCTACTTCTTCATATTCCATGTCCCCGCCAAGCTGCCCCAAGAAGTGATGTCTCGTTCCTGCCTGATTGCCGTTTGCCGCAACCACAGAGCGTTTTCTTCTCGTACAAATATAATTTAAGAATGTAGATAAATGACTGTTTCCTGCCCTGCTGCCATTGGCACTTCCCAGCCCTATGCATATCACTAAGGGTTGATTTCTCGCATTTGCCAATCCATCCAGATAAGCAACCGCAAGCATAATATCATTTTCCTGATAAGCCGGCACCCCATCTTTTACAAAGAAAAAGTCCTTTAGATACTGCTTCGCCTCTTTTAGCTTCACCACAGCAATCTGTGCATCCGGTGCAGCACCGATAAAATCATGTTCAATGTCCATTCCTCCTGCTGCCACCCCGGCCAAAAAGGTGCCATGTCCGTTTTCATCCCGAGACGGCACAATGGTATAAGGATTTTCATTCTCCAGTGCCCGATTAATCTCTTCTGAGCTATATTGTGCTCCATATAGAATTCCTTCCGGCGGTGTTCCGTCTTCTATCGTCTGGTCCCAGATACTTACAATTCTGGTGCTGCCATCCTCGTAGCGAAAAATTGGATTCGTGTAATCAATTCCGGTATCTATAAAACCAATCATGACACCGTTTCCTGTCAGAGATAGTGCCGGTTGAATCTGCATTTGTAAAATTCCGCTGGCTTCCAATGCGGTCCGGTCCAGTAACCCAAAGCACTTTGGAATCTCTGAGTAACTATAATCTGCAATGCTAAGTGGCGGAAGTCCCTCCCTTGGATAATATAAAATATCAAAATCCTCCTCAATCCGCTGAATACATGTATCCGGTCCCGACATAAAATATGCTTCCCCATAGGGAATTACGAAATCAAAAAAATCATTGGAATATACCTGTTCCTTGCAATTTGGCATAAAAAAACCCCATCATCTATTTCTACTAATAAATGACGGGGAATTCATTTTGCTACTCTATACCAGATTCTTAATTCCTTCACAAATACGGCGTGCCACAACCGGATTATTCATGGTATACAAATGCAGTCCATCTACATCGTTTGCAAGCAAATCAATAATCTGGCTTAATGCATAAGCCATACCTGCATCAAATAATGCTGTTTTATTATCTCCATAGCGTAGAATAATTTTTTCAAAACGTTCCGGCAGGGACGCTCCGCACATCGTCACCATACGCTTAATCTGTGCTGCATTAATCACCGGCATAATACCCGGAGTCACAGGTACATCAATTCCTGCAATCCTGCAGTCCTCCGCAAAACGGTAAAAATAGTTATTATCAAAGAAAAGCTGTGACAGTAACACCTCTGCTCCCGCATCCACCTTTTTCTTTAAATGACGCATTTCCTCCACTCTGCCTGCGGATTCCGGATGGCACTCCGGATAGCATGCACCTGCAATACAAAAATCATGTTTCTGCTTTATATAAGTAATCAAATCGCTGGCATGTGCAAAATCATGCTTTTCCGGTACATTGGGATTGCGGTCGCCACGCAGTGCCAGAATATTTTCGATGCCCTCTGCCTTAAGTACCTTTGTAAATTCATCAATCTCTGCCCTGTCATAGCATAAACAGGTCAGATGCACCACCGGCTCCACATGATAAACCTCTTTTATCTTCTTTGCGATGGCAATGGTTTTATTATTATTCGAGCTTCCGCCCGCACCAAAGGTAACACTGATAAAATCCGGCTTTAAGTCACATAAAATTTCTAAGGTTGCATCAATATTTTTTAATTCTTCATCCTTTTTCGGCGGAAAAATTTCAAAGGAAAGGACATTTTTCTTTTTTTCATGAATCTCTGTAATCTTCATTTCTTATTTTGCCTCAATCGCAGGACAGCCGCGCATTAAAATCACTGGTCCGCCTTTCTTTTCAACATAGTCTTTCGTAATGGTCACCATACCGATGTTCTCATCTTTCGGGATCTCATACATGATATCGAGCATAAACTCCTCTATAATGGAGCGCAGTGCTCTGGCTCCCACTTTTTTCTCCTTCGCACTCCTTGCGATAGAACGCAATGCTTCCTCTTCAAAAGTGAGCTTCACTTCATCCATAGATAGCAGCTTTTGGTACTGCTTTACAATGGCATTCTTTGGCTCCGTTAAGATACGTACCAGCATATCCTCTGTCAGTGCCTCTAACGTAAACATGATAGGAAGTCTTCCCAAAAACTCCGGAATCATGCCGAATTTACGGACATCTTCTGTCGTTACCTTCTGTAAAATGTTTTCATCTTCATCATATTTATCCTTTAAGTCAGACTTAAAACCGATTGCTGCTGCCTTATTTAATCGTTCTTTGATGATTTCGTCTAATTCTGGGAAAGCGCCACCGCAGATAAACAAAATATTCTTTGTATTAACCGTGGTCATCGGAACCATGGCATTTTTACTGCTGGCTCCCACCGGTACTTCTACCTCTGCACCTTCTAAGAGTTTTAACATTCCCTGCTGTACGGACTCTCCACTGACATCACGCTGATTCGCATTCCGTTTTTTTGCAATTTTATCAATCTCATCGATAAAAATAATACCATGCTCTGCCCGGTCCACATCATTATCTGCAGCCGCAAGAAGTTTACTTACGACGCTTTCGATATCATCACCAATATAGCCTGCCTCTGTTAATGACGTCGCATCTGTAATGGCAAGCGGTACATCCAAAAGCTTCGCCAGGGTTTTCACTAAATAGGTCTTACCACAGCCTGTCGGTCCAATCATCAGCATGTTGGATTTTTCAATTTCAATTCCGTCATTTGTTACATCCGCAATACGCTTGTAGTGGTTATATACCGCTACTGACATGACCTTTTTTGCATGCTCCTGCCCTACCACATATTCATCTAAGGATGCTTTTATCTTATGCGGTGCCGGAATATTTTTGATATCAATGATAGGCTTTTGCTCCTCGCCCGGTTTCTTTTTCTTAATCTTCTTTGGCTGAGGCATTCCGAATCCCTGCAAGTCTGCCAGATTAATCATGCTGATGCTTGGCATTCTTCCCTTGTTTTCATTCTGGTTGCCTGAAAAATCTTCCACCGGAAAGCCACCATAGTTCATGGTGTCAAAGGTTCTCTGCATACAATCGCTGCAGATGCAGATATTGCCCGGGATTTTAATCATTTTCCCTGCAACACTCTCTGTTCTGTGACAGATATAGCAGATGTCCTCATACTCTTTTTTCTCCTCTTTCGGTTCCTCCTTCACCTCAGTCACTTCCGCTTTCTGTTTTTCTTCCGGAGTCTTCGGTTCGTCCCCGGACAAAATCTGGTCAAGGACCTTATCGTCATCTATAATTTCTCTGAAATCATTATTGCTCATATACTTTAAATACTCCCTTTTTCTATTGTAACAATGGTTTCATTATAATTCAATTGGAGAGCAAGCACAAGAAAATTGCTGAGATTTCATGAGAATTTTAGAATTCTGTTTTGATTTAGGCATAAAATTACCCGCAAACGTTTTTGATTTGCGGGTAGTATCACTGTCTATCTCGTTGTTGTATTATTTGTGTTGTTATTATCGTTACCGGTTAAATCATTTACGCCGTTTTCCACACCATCGATGACATCTTTTCCTGCTTCACCGACACCATCTACTACGTCGTTTACTGCATTTCCGGCATCATTTACTCCATTATTCAGAGTGCCGTCTACATTGTTGGTATCATTTACGTAGTTATCATTCACAGTACCATTCAAAGTGCCATTTCCTGTCGTGTTGGCATTATTGTTAAGGTTTTCTGTGTTTGTCGTTGTCCCGGTTCCATTTCCCGTGTTATTGGTTCCATTATTGTCCGTGCCGCAGGCACATGCGGTAAGCATACTAAAGGATAACACGAATACCATACCAGCTAAAAATTTTTTCCACTTTTTCATGAATCTTATCTCCTTTTCTCCCAGCAGATTTCTTCTGCTTTCAGAAGCTAGTATGAGCATTTTTTTATTTTATTATTCATCATTTTTTATGCATAATAACCCAGTTCTTTTGACAATTCTGCCTGAACACGTTTTACGTCAACAGATAACTCCTCCACCCGTTCTTTTGTCATACGGCTGACCGGACCTGAAATCGAAAACGCATATTTTACCGTTTTTCCATATCCGCGAAGGCTTGCCGCGATGCAGCGTACCCCTTCTTCGTTTTCCTCATCATCCAATGCATAGCCACATTTCCGCACTTCCTCCAGTGTCTTTAGCATCTCTTCAAAACGAATAATTGTCTTATCTGTTTTCTTTTCAATCACGCTCTCATTCCAGATCTGCTTCACTTCTTTTTCCGGCAATGTTGCCATGATTGCTTTGCCCACGCCGGAACAATACATCGGATGTACCATACCCACATGAGAAACCATTCGGATGCTTCCTACCTTTGCTTCGATTTTATGAATATAAAGGATATGATTTCCCTCGCGCTGCACCAAGTGGACCGTTTCTCCACTAATGTCTGACAAACGCTCCATATATGGCCTTGCAATCTGCAAAATATCGGTACGATCCAGAATCTTTCCGGCCATGTTTACCAATTTATAAGTCAGCATATATTTCTGTGTGGCTTCATCCTGCTTTGCATATCCCATATAAATAAGGGACATCAAAAGACGATGCACTGTACTTTTATGTAATCCTAAAGTTGAGCTGATTTCCATCAGCCCCATTTCCCCATTATCCGCCAGCATTTCCAGAACCTGAAAAATGCGTTCCGCTGACTGCACCGGATTTTTTGCTTCTTTTTCTTCTGCCATTGATACCCCATGCCTTTCTACCGCTTATAGTTTCACAATATGAAACTTCATAGCAAAATCATAGCATGCAAGCGGTATAAAGTCAACTTTCTGGGCAGAATTTATTGACAAGCACTCCTTAGATGCTATAATTATATTGTATCATTTTACGAAACGATGTTTCACATTATGAAACATCGTTTCAAATAAAAGGAGAAAAACTTATGAACAAAGTATTAGAAGAGATTTCCAAAATTGGTATCGTACCTGTTATCGCATTAGACCGTGTAGAAGATGCTGCACCTTTAGCAAAAGCATTAATCGACGGTGGACTTCCATGTGCAGAAGTTACTTTCCGTACCGATGCTGCTGAAGAATCTATCCGCATCATGTCTGAGCAGTTCCCTGAAATGCTCGTTGGTGCCGGTACTGTTCTTACTACAGAGCAGGTTGACCGTGCAGTAAATGCCGGTGCAAAATTCATTGTCAGCCCAGGTTTAAATCCTAAGGTTGTAAAATATTGTGTAGAAAAAGGAATTCCGGTAACACCCGGCTGTGCAAACCCAAGTGATGTAGAGGTTGCTATTGAGCTCGGACTTGAAGTCGTTAAATTCTTCCCTGCGGAAGCAGCCGGCGGATTGAACATGATTAAGTCCATGGCAGCTCCATATAACAAAATGAAATTCATGCCAACCGGTGGTATCAATGCAAAGAATTTAACAAGCTATCTTGACTTCAAGAAAATCATTGCTTGCGGTGGTTCCTGGATGGTAAACAAGGATTTAGTAGATGCAAAAGACTGGGATGGTATCACAGCTCTTACAAAAGAGGCTGTTTCTACCATGTTAGGTTTCCAGTTACGTCACGTCGGTATCAATAACGCTTGTGAAAACTGTGCCGCTTCTGCTGCTGATAAATTAGGTTTACTTACAAATTTAGCAGTAAAACCAGGTAACAGTTCTATCTTCGTTGGCGGTATGTTTGAAGTGATGAAGGGAAAAGGTCCTGGCGAGCATGGTCACATCGCAATCCAGACCAATTACTTAGAGCGTGCTATCTATCACTTAGAGAAACGCGGATTTGTATTTGATGAGTCTTCTTACAAATACAATGACAAGGGCGAACTTATTTTTGCTTATATGAAAGATGAAATTGCAGGATTTGCAATTCACTTCAACCAGAAATAAAAAACAAGGAGGATTACCATGGAAAATTGCGCATATTGTCGGGAAGGCGAATTAGTAGCAGCATTTGGCATTAAAATCTGCGAACTTCCGGAGTCAAAAGTATATTTATTTAAAGAACAAAGCCACAAGGGCCGTGTGATTGTTGCTCACAAGAAGCATGTCAGCGAAATGGTAGAGTTGACCCCTGCAGAACGTGCCGCTTACTTTGAAGATGTAAACCACGTTGCCAAAGCAATCCACAAAGCATTCCATCCACAGAAGGTAAACTATGGTGCTTATGGCGATACCGGTCATCACCTTCACTTCCATCTCGTACCAAAGTACACAGATGAATTTGAGTGGGGCGGCGTATTTGCAATGAACCCACAACAGAAATTCTTAACAGATGCAGAATATGAAGAGATTATTGCGGAGTTGAAGAAATATCTGTAGGGATATTTTATTCAGAATTTAAATTTATAGTTTCGTATATTGAGGAAGAGAGAAAGAGACTGACTTTTTTCTATTCGGATGTACGCATAAAAGAAGTTCTAATATGCTCCCAAACGAACCGAAAAAATGTCAGTCTCTTTCTCTCTTCAATATACGTAACGATAAATTAAATTCTGTAGCAAAATACTAGCATTTCCAAGGCTTACGAAGCTTTTTAAGCTAGTATTTAACTTCCTACATTATGCCTAAAATAATTTAGTGAACTAAATACCCCATCTACAGTGTTATCATCCCCTGCTCATCCACTTGCTTCGGAATCACAATTAAAAGATCAATAATGGTCATAGCTAGTGGGAAGCCGGTCCAAAACAATATTAAATACAGGATTGCTGTAGGATACTGCTTCGCATAGAAGCGATGTCCGCCCATCCATCCGGTGAAAATTGCTAAAAGAAGATATGTTTTCTTTTTCAGTGGTATCTGGGATTGAGCTTCTCTACGATCAAAAAAGCGAGTAATTGCCTTGGATATTCCTTTCTCCTCCTCTTCCATTCCATATTCCTTTTTCAGTGCCTTTAGTTCCTCCTGCGCTGCTATTAAGTCTTGAATGGGGACTTCTTCTTTCTTTCCGGATACCTTTTTCATGCTGTCTTCTCCTCTCCAATCCGTATGACAGAAACAGGCGCCGGGTTTCCCCGACGCCCCACTACTTTAAATCAATCTCTTTTATTTTATGATTCTGCCATAGCCTTTGCTTTGATTGCTGCGATTTCACTCTGAATCTCTTCCATCTTTTCTTTGGTCAATGGATAGAACTTCAAAGCAATTATGTTACAAATCAATCCAAGGATAACCATACCGTACATTAAGAATACTGATACATAATGTAATGCCGGTGTATATGTTGCTGAAGCATCCGGAAGCTTATCTGCATAACCAACTGCTGCATAAGCTAAACCTGCAATCATTGGTGCTAAGGAAGAAATAATCTTATCAACGAATGAGAACAGGGTTCCCATCATACCAGGAACGTACTTACCGGTACGATATACTTCGTAGTCAGCACAGTCAGCAGTCATTGGGATAACAATATTTCCGGAAATACCGGTTAAAGCACCTAATAGAATGCTTAATAAAACATGTGTGATTGTGAAGAAGCCCCAGTTAATTCCACCATTTGCATTTGCCATAGTTTTCGGATCCCCGAAAATCCAAAGTGCTGCAAGTAAAGCGTTTACAATGATACCACCCCAGGAACCGATTAACATCGCTTTTCTCTGTCCAAGACGGGTAGCTAAGGTACCGATTGCAAACATAGTAAGAATTAAAGTAGGAATTGCTGTAAATCCCTGAATAGAAGCACTTAAAGCAAAATTGCCTACAACAACACCGAATAATACAGCTGTTACGGTACTTGTCTTCGTAGTATTTGCAAGCTTATCGGTAGATGCAGAAACAACAAGCATCTGGATGGCACGGTTGTTTTTCAAAGTATCCCAGTAATCTTTCAAACCAACCTTAACCACCTTACCGGTTCCGAAGAACTCTCTTCTATCCTTTGGTGCGATAGAAATCACTGCAATGATGGTTAAGATAGCACTTAAAGTTGCAATAATCATCCATAATTCATGGAATAAACCTGCTTCGTAGAAGCTTCCACCGTATTTAGCGGAGATACTTGCCAATAAAGCCTGGAATCCGATAAACATAACTGTATTATAGCATCCGTCAAAGATTGAGAATAAAGGTCTCTGCTTCGGATCATTTGTCAAACAGGTCTGAGCTGACTTGGTAACAACACACTGGAAAGTATATCCAATGTAGTAAATAGCAGAAACTACAATAAAGAATGCAAAACGGATTGCAGTATTTTCCGGCAATAAATGAGTCACATGGTATAACACAAAGCTCATGGTACAAAGAATAACATTACCGATTACCATGAATGGACGGTTCTTACCGAACTTTCCATCTGTCTTATCAACAACGAATCCGATGATTGGGTCTGTTACACCATCCCAGATTCTCATCATCATGGAAAAACTGGATGCTGTTACAACAGCAACTCCTACAAATCCAATTAAATAGTAAGCAACTACGTTCATCAAACACAAATATAAGTTAGTTGCCAGGTTGTTACATGCGAATCCTGCGATACGCCAAAGCGGAACGCGATGAATTCCATTTTCCCCATAATACTTTGAAGATAACGTTTTCATATTTTGTCTCTCCTTCTTCTAAAAAGATTTTATCTGTCTGTACAACGAAACGCCACACCCTCGTTTCAATTGTTACTATTACTATAACATTCTTGTATACAAGAGTCAATCTGTATTGCATTTTTCATTACATTTGCTAATGGCAGTCCTTATTTTTTATGCATATTGCATATTTCGGACTACTTTATCAACAAAAAGGTCTGTTACCCTTTCTTGTATACAAGTAGGAAAACAGGCCTAATTTTACCCTATTTTTTATCTAATTTTATACGCTATTTGCACAATCTTTTGCATTGTCTATTTTTTAACATTGTAAGCGGTTTCACAATATAGTTTTGTATTTTCTACCCATTTTCTCTCTTTTTCCTCAACAATGCCACATTTTCATCCACCTGTTTCTTATGAAGCGGATACCAAAACCATAAAATTGCTGCCAATAATCCAAACCCAATCGCAGGCACCAAAGTAGAGATATTATAAATTCCATTTATAACTTGTGTGTCAAAAGCCGTTTCCTGAGTATAGCCAATTAGGGTCAACAGAAAGCCTGAAACGCCTGCGGCAGCTGCCTGTCCCATTTTTCTGGCAAAAGAGTACAATGCATAGACACTTCCGTCCTCTCTTACTCCATTTTTGATTTCAGAATAATCAATGACATCCGTAATCAACGCCCACGATACCATCGAAAACATCCCAAGTCCCAGCCAGCAAAGTGCCATAAAAAGTACATAGACCCATACGTTTTGAGGCCGTACAAAAAATAAGAGTACACATATTCCTGCTGCGAGCAAATTTGCAATACTGCTTAGCTCTGCTTTTCCGATACGCTCTGCCACTGGTCTTGCAAGAACCGCTGCAATTAACATAGAAATCAGCATCACAATACTCGATGCTGACTGTGCAGCCGTACTTCGATAAAAGTTCGGATAAACATAATTTGCCATAGACTGCATTGTAAGCTGTGCCAAAAGCATTACAATAGAAGCTACAATAATAGAAATCAGCGCCTTATTTTTTACTGCATTTGCAAGCATTTGAAAGACACCATTCTTTGCCCCTTTTGTTTCGTAGGATTCCGTTCGCACCCTCTCTGTCACAAGTGCATAGCAAATCAGATAACAGACAACCGCCAAAACCGAAAATACGCCCGCTATCATCGTAAATCGTGATCCATTTAATACCATATTTCCGTTCACTTCATCATAAGCAAGCATCGGAACACCTGCCCCAATCAGTAAACCGGCCAACGTTCCACCCATCGTCCGGTAAGTTGACAGGGACTGTCTGTCCCCCGGTTCTGCAGAGATGGCAGATGCCATGGAACCATATGGAATATTAATGGAAGTGTAAAAAACAGAGCCCCATAAAATATAGGTTACAAACAGCCATCCGATTTTAAAAGCCATCGGTAAACCTTTCAAACCACTTTGGTAAATTAAAAAAGACGCGATTGCTACCGGTCCCGACATTCGAAGAAGCCATGGTTTGAATTTTCCCGCAGGCAGTACCTTACTGCGGTCGCAAATTCTTCCCATGGTCACATCGGTAAAGGCATCCACAAATCGCGCCACCATCATTACAATACCAACTACAAAACCGTCCACTCCCATTACGTCTGTATAAAACTTCATCAAAAAGCTTGATGACAGGACAAACGTAAAATCATTGCCAAAATCGCCAAAGAGATATCCTATTTTATCACGCATACCAAAAGGTTTTGTCATACTAATCTGCCTCCAGTTCTTACTGCTTGTTAGTATGCACAAAACCTTTTGTTTTATACAGCATTCCGCTTTCTGCGCTATTTTTTATTATAGATTGCCGGGCTTTTTCCAATCTATGACAAGATCACTCTTATCCTTTATTTCAAAGGTGTGAAAATATATTTCTTCCATAGGGATCCACCGTTCCATAAAAACCTTTAGTTTTTCTTCCCCGTTTCGCTTACGGATATTCTCAATCTGTTCTTCCTGATTGATTTCCATAAATACCTTTAAGTCATAACAATCCCCAAAAGAAGGATGTTCACTATAGGACCCTTCAATGATGTTAATATGTTTCGGTGAAACTGTTTCCGTTTCTCCCAACTTCATCGTACTACAGTCAAACCTTTGATAAGAAACCGTCTGTCCCTTTTCTACTGGCTCTAATACCTCTTTTTTGAAACGTTCATAATCCACATTTCCGCCGACCTCAGCCAAACGTTCCGCAGTACGCTGATGTGCCTGCAGGAAGAAATCATCCATATGAAACAAATTTGCATCAAATTCCTTTTTTAAATAATATCCAAGTGTGGTCTTTCCACTTGCACATTTTCCGTCAATGGCAACAAGAATCGGCTTTTCCTGCTCCTCTTTTTCCAGTTTACGAATTGCTTCTATTACCGGCAAAAATCTTTTGATACAGGATTTTTTCAAATCCCCCTGATTTTCCACAGGTATCCGCTTTACGATAGCCGGTATCAACGCTAATTGTATGATAATCCCCGGTACTGCCTTGGCAAACGCCTGTACAAAAAATACCTGCCAGGTAAAAGCTGCGCCTGCCATCCTGTTAAATGCCAACGCTGCGATTCCCCATGCAGCTCTGCCACATAGCATGGCTCCAATTAAGGATAAGTATAATGCTCCCCAGCTTCTTCCCAGCTTTTTGGAAAATATTCCGGTGCAGAATCCATATACAGCCAGTTCTACTGCCATAGCGCAGGCAGTAGGAAACAGCACCGGCATACTAAAAAGCATACTTCGAAACAACGGAAGCAAAGCCCCCACAAGAAGACCATATTGCCAGCCGCACACATATCCACATAACAATACCGGAATATGCATTGGCAGGAGCATATTTCCGATTGCCGGAATCTGTCCTGTAACAAACGGAAGAAGCACCCCTAATGCCATAAAGAATGCTGCCGTTGTCATTTTTTTTGTATTCATCTATTTATTTTTCCCCTTACTTCATCTATTTTGCTGCTTCTATCATATTATCAATTAACACATAGTTGCGGACCGGAACGCTACCGGTAATTTCTCCCGCTTTTCTAAATTGCTCCTGCTGCGTCGCATATAGCTGTTCAATCGTTCCTTCTTTTGCTCCGACAGCTACATATCCCGCGGTTGACCATTCTGCATCCAGCCTTTGCTCATATGCATTTTTCGCATCAATATGTGCCACTTCAGCTACCCAATTTGCAACCTGCCTCATATTTCCTTCTATCGCACGATAATTCATACTACGATATAAGGCTCTGGTGAAACGGATTAATGCATCCTTCTTCTGCTCTGCAAACGAAGCCGTTGTAATCCATGAGGATAACGATGCCAACCGGTTCGAAAAGTTCATATTATTAGCAAGCATTACCGCATCATTTCCAAGCTTCTCCTGTACCTCTAAAGTATAAGGCGACCATAATGCACAGGCATCCAATTCTCCTCGCAACATCCCCGCAACAATTTCATCCGGTTTGCCGCAGATAATGGTGCAGTCCTCTCTTGTCAGTCCTGCACTATCCAATGCAAAGTTCAGAATCGTATCACTGGTTGTTCCCTCTACGGTTCCGATACGCATTCCCTGTAATGCCTTTAAATTCCGCACACCGCTTTTGCGGCTTCCGATGACTGCTTCCGCATTGGAAATGTGGGACAACAGGAACACCTTGGCTTCACCTTTAATACAAAGCTTGTGAGCACCATGTCCAATATAGCCCACATCAATACTGCCCTCTTTCATTGCTGCAATAATCTTTGGTCCATTTTCAAATTCTTTCAGTTCCACCGATATCTGCTCCTGTTCCAGATAGCCAAGCTTCATTGCTGCTACAATTGCACATAAGCTTCCATAATTTTTCATGTACCCAATTCTGATATGTGCCTTTTCCACTTCCTTCTGCTGATTTTCTTCAAAGCTTTCAAAAGTATGTTTTAACTCCTCGCTGACATTCGAAAGTTCAAATGCCATCGTTGTCATTCTTTCTGTATTTTTTACGACTTTACTAAAATCAGAAACAATCATCTCCGTTGCCTCGTAATTATTCGTACCAAGCCGTGTCAGTCCATCCATATTCTGCAAAATGATATTTTTAGAAGCATCCAGCTTATCCGTATTTTTCTCCACAAGCTGTACGTATTCATGTACCTGCGTAATATTTTTCTCTGTCTGCTTCAAAAATTTTTTTGTACTCTTTAACGTCTCTGTCTGACGTATAAAAGTAGCCTGTATTTTTTCTATACTTTCAACCGAATTATTCGATTTATTTTCCAATTCTTTTACAATGATACCAATATTTTCCGCAGCCTGTCTGCTTCTGGCAGCTAACTCCTGAATTTCCTTTGCCACAACTGCAAACCCACGTCCTGCTTCTCCCGCTCTGGCAGCCTCTATAGATGCATTCAGGCTTAGCAGATTCGTTCGATTTGCAATCTCATTAATCAACGTCGTGGCTTCCAATATCTTAACAGCTGCATCATTTGTTTGTTTCGTATTTACCGCTACTTCCTCAATTCCCTGTGAGGTAATAAGATTATCTGCCTCTAATTCTTCAAAGTTTTCGATTACTTTACCATTACTTTCTTCCATCTCGCTGGCTGCATTGGTAAGTTCCAAAACACTTTTAATGTTCTCCTCAATATTCGTCCCCATCTCGGCAGATATTTCCTTAATCTCAGTGATGTTTGTAGACAATTCGCTATTTCCGTCACTAATCTCGTTAATAGAACCATTCACTGCTTTTACGGCATTGTTTGTGCTTCCTGCAATATAATTGAGCTGCATAACATTTTCATTCAAGAGCGCTGAATTCTTCAATATATGCTTCGCAAAATCCTGATTGCCCCTATCCTGAGTGGTCTTCTGTTCTTCATTTTCCTTACTGCTCTTTTTAAAAAATTTCATGCATTTTCTCCTTTACCATCAAATAACAAGCCTAGCCCGAAAACACAACGTGTTTTCGAGCTATGGTTTTTGCTGTGCTTTTCTATTGTATTAACAACATCCACCGCGGTGTCCGTATGCATCCATACAGTCATCTGCCGGATTTTTCATACAAAGATGAACGGCTGATTTCTTAAATGTCATTGGAAGTGCTAAAATATTCGGATTCTGTCCTACAAATTTCTTCTTCGCATCCTCTAAAGCTTCTTCAAATGTAGCTCTTGTCTTTAAGCCCATGCCTCTCGCATATCCCGGCTCCTCTGCTCCTACAATGTAGATTGCACTTGTGTTCATTTCTGCAATGTGTCCACAGGACATCATAGAGAATCCATGGAAAGGATGAAAAGCATTACAGAATCGATATTTGCGAATATATTCTTCGTTCGTCGCGAAATATTCTCCATATCGGTTCATATCCGGCAGAGTATCCATATGGTCATGCTGGAACATCGTATATTGCTCTCTTAAATATGGCCACAATTCATCATGGAAATATCCGTTACAGGTAGAAGAACAAATGATAACACAATTATCACTCATAATTCTCTTATACCTTAACACCTGTGCACTTAAGGCCTGCATCATCATAATCGGGTTGGTTCCCATACCATCGCCATAGTGGAACTTCTGCGGCATACCAAATACCAGTACATCGTATTTTTTCTCTGCCCAGTGTACATAGGTTCTCTTATCTGCACATTTCCAGCTGATTGGCATCATCTCTTTTGCATATCCGGAATAGATTGCAATCTGTCTGGATGCGGTATCCAATACTGCATCACAGCAGAAGAATGGGTGGCCCATCTTTTCTTCCATATGCATACTGATTTCATCGAACTTATTACGCATCAGACTTCCGCCGTTTACCGGTGTAAAGTCATCCCTGTGCATAACGGATGGTACATGATGGCTTGCGATACTTCTCCAATGGGTAATACCGGTTGCACTGTGCTTGTATCCGCCTGAATATCCGCCATATGGATTTCCCTGAACATGTCCGATTAAAATCGGGATATCACATTCAAATA
The DNA here is from genome assembly GCA_945787015.1 of uncultured Roseburia sp. Taxonomy (GTDB): domain Bacteria; phylum Bacillota; class Clostridia; order Lachnospirales; family Lachnospiraceae; genus Roseburia. The sequence continues at coordinate 29,950 of CALZGM010000014.1, read as the reverse complement.
CATATTTGTTCATAAGAACCGGGTCACCTCTGTGGGTTACCCCGAGGTCTACCATGTGCTCAGGATCTTCACTGTCATGGCTGATAATCTGTCCGGTCGGCCAGAACTCATTGAATAATTCCGGTCCGAAAATGGCTCTTGCATCGGATTCCTTGCTTCTTGGATGAAGTCCGTTTGAAATAATAAAGAGAATGTCTTTTTTCTCTACACCTGCTGCATAAAGTTCTCTTAAAATATACTTAATGCTTAATTTTCTATGGCTTGTTGGCTGTTCTCCGCCTTTTACACGGTCCGGAACAATAATGGTAACGGTACTTCCCTTATGTGCAAGTTCTGTCAAAGTCGGCATTCCAATCGGATGTGCTAAGCTTTCCAAATAAGCTTCCTCTAATTTATCTTCCGGAATATAGTCCGGATCCTTTACTGTTTCGCCCGGGATAAAAATATCTGTGTTATCCGGCAGTTCAGCTGTCATGACTCCCTGGCCATATTCAAAATCAATTTTCATGTGTGTTTCCTCCATTCTTTCTATTGCAACTATTTACCCATGTATAAGCGGATAATTTCCAAATACTCTTTTGGATAATATCCAATTTCACCCTGGAAGCGTGTTAATGCAATTAAACCACCATCAATTTCATCGATAGAAGCCAGCATTTGGGCGTTTTCCTGTTTCAAACCGCCACCATATACAATATCCATGCCACCGGTTTTCTCTTTTACAAATCGTGCAATCTTTGTGATATAATCCTTACCTGCCGGTGTCTTGCCCGGTCCGATGGACCAGATTGGTTCGTATGCAATGACTACCTTTGAGGTGTCCACATCTTTTAAGCCAATTTCAAGCTGCTTTCCAAGAACCTCTTCCCACTGATCTAATTCTTCGCTCTTTTCACCGATGCAGTAAAGGACGCTCATACCTCGCTCAATCGCACATTTGATTTCCTGATTCAGCAGTCTGTTAATTGCATCGGTGTCTGTCACACCTGCTTCTGCAAGAATTCCTGCCTTATCATTACGCTCTTCACAATGTCCGATAATGGTAGTCTCACAGCCTGCTGCTACCATGGCGGATGCCGGTCTGTTTGTGGTAAAAGCTCCAAAATTACCGCCTACTGCCGTATCCGCTCTAAACACACTCTGGCATCCAATCTTAATCGGACTATCCTCTGTTTTTGCCTCTGCAGCTTTTAACAGATGTACCTCCGGGAAATACATTGCAAACTCTACTTCATCTGCATCATATTTTTTTAATGATTCCTGTGTGTTTTTCACAATGCAGGATGCCCAGTCAGCTACCGGTGCAAGTCTGTTCACACCGCCAAACTCCGTTGGCACATCGAATCTTTTCAGATTCAGATATATGTGTTTCATGACATCGTCCTCTCTTTCTTATTAAATTCCAGCCTTTTTATAGCGTTCAGCCATTTCATCTAAGGTAACGATTTCTACCTTTGGCGCTTTTCCGAAGCTACCAAATTTCACAATTAACGTACCGACAACTTCTTTTACTCCATCTTCGATACACTTACAGATGCGTGCCACATCATCATCCGGCACATTTCCATACATCACTGTATCCATAATTGGTGGAAGGAATACACGCGGGTCAAATGCCGCTTTATTTTTCTCAAGCAGTTCATAGATAGCTCCGACAGATGCACTGTTCTGCAGTGCCTTATCTCTTGCAAACAGTTCTTTCATATTGCGTGTTACAGCAAGACGGATATCCGTATCGACGTTAATCTTATTGATTCCGTTATGCCCTGCTTCAATCAACTGATTTACATCAATACCATAGGTATTTACAAGTTCTCCACCCAATGCATTGATTTCATCCACGATATACTGTGGAACGGTAGAAGAACCATGACTTACTAAGTATCCTTCAATTCCTTCATGACGCATGGTTTCTTTAATTGCGATAGCAATTTCTTTCCGGATGACCGCATTTTTGCCCTTATTTGCTCCATGCATGGTTCCGTAACTGATGGCAAGTGCATCTACACCTGTTTTACGGAAAAAGTCAATGGCGCTTAATGGATTTGTATAGGTACTGTTTGCGGAAAATACATGGTCCTCAACGCCGGCTAACACCCCAAGTTCTCCTTCTACGGATACACCTCTTTCATGCGCGTATTTTACAACTTCTCTTGTCAGCTCTACGTTCTCATCAAACGGAAGACTGCTTCCGTCAATCATAACACTTGTGTATCCGCCTTCGATTGCTGCTACACAGGAATCAAAATTCTTGCCATGGTCAAGATGCAATGCAATCGGAATCCGGCTGTCCGTGCCATACTTCTTTACTGCATCTGCAATATTTTTGGCACCGCTTTTTTTATCCTCCAAGGTCGCATTCATAAAATCCGTACGGCCGCCCATAAAACCATTTGCTAAATCTGCTCCCTGCAAAATCGCCGGGCTTCTGAACATTTCATGCACTTCGATAACTGCCTTTGCCTGGCAGACTGCATTTACATTAAATGCTCCCTGCGCATAATCATTTTTGTCTGCAGCATCCAAAATTGCTCTCATAGGTACTAACATGTTTCTCTTCCTCCATTTTCTCTAATTAAACGAAATCATATCCGGTAAGTCACCGCCAAGCAATGGTCTGCACCATTCCTTGAACGCTTCCGTGACTCCATTTCCTGCTTCATTAATAAACTCATCCGGCACGGTACGTTCATACATCATAACCTCGTCAATATCCACCAAAAACGGTTCCATTTGATAAGGTTTTGTAGAAACGCGCCGAAACGCAACCATCTTTCCTGCCTCGCCGTTCATAACAGCCTCACATGCCATCTTTCCTGCAAGCTCTGCTTCTTCTCTGTCCACCGCACTCTGTAAAGGAATGGATGCTCTGCCGAGTAACCCAGGCTTTTCACTTCTGGCTTTATAGCCAAGCTTTTTAATGACAAGGTTTGCAAGATGTGCACTGACATCTCCAAAGTAAGTAGCTCTGCCCACTTTAAAAATCGGCTCTACAATCGGCTCACCCTTTGCGTTTTTCAGTCCTTCACTGGCAACTACCACAATGCCCGATTTTTTCTCTAATAACTTTTTAATATCTTCTATGTATTTGTCTTCATCAAATGGGCGCTCCGGCAAATAAATCAGGTCCGGTCCTTCGCCGTTTCTATCCGCTGCCATTGCACTGGCTGCCGTAATCCAGCCCGCATTTCTTCCTGAGGCTTCAATGACAACGACGTGAATCGGCAGTCCTTTTACATCTGCACAGACTTCTTTTACACTCTGTGCAAGATACCGCGCTGCACTTCCAAATCCCGGGCTGTGATCCGTAATGGCAATATCATTATCCATGGTCTTTGGAATTCCCATTACTTTTATATCAAGACCTTTGCTTTGACAGGTCTTATAAAGCTTTCCACAGGTATCCATGGTTCCGTTTCCGCCATTCATCAACACATATTTAATGTTATGTTTCTGAAGAATCTCCGTCATGCGGTCATATTCTTCCTGCTCCAACTGATCTCTGGAGGTCCCAATGGCACTTCCCGGTGTCTGAAGTAATAATTTAAGCTTCTCATCCGGAACCTGTTCCAGTTCTATTAATTCTTCTCTTAAAAGACCGCCGGTTCCGTTTTTTGCCGCATAAATATGCTCTATATTTTTATATTTTTTTGCCTGCTTAATTGCACCATAGAGAGACGCATTGATGACCGCTGTCGGTCCGCCTCCGTGCATAATCAGAATATTATCACCCATTCCGCTATCCTCTTTTAAAATAAATGTTCAATATTTAAATCATGAATCATCTGCACAATTTCTTTGGTTCTACTGCAGCCAAACTTGCGCAAAAGTCCTTTTATCTGCGTCTTTACCGTACTATGTTCCACGCAGCGGATTCCTGCAATATCAGCCGTTTTATAGCCCTGGAGCAGAAGCTTAATCATTTCCCGCTCCGCAGCTGTCAACTTTGACAAATTATTAATAAAAAACAATAAACTCCGTTCACTCTTCTGGAGTCTGGCGTATTCTTCCATAATCGTTTCATGAACTCTGCCCTCCATCACCGGATGGCCTTCTATCGCACATCGGATGTGGTAAAGCACATCCTCCTCTGAACCGCCTTTTACCAGATAATCCACTGCGCCGGCTCCCATCGCCGTTACAATCATTTCTTTCGTTTCATGGGCCGTTAGGAAAATAATATTCGCTTCCGGGTTCATTTCCCGTATCTTCTCCGTTGCCATTACTCCTGCATTTACCTGCTCCATTTCAATGTCCATCAAAATCAAATCATATGGGATGTTTTTTGCCAGTTCTACGATTTCTTTTCCCGTTGCTGCTTCTCCAACAACCTCCATATCCGGCTGCTTATTCAACAGTTCTATCATATCCTCTCGTAACAGCCTAAAATCATCGGCAACCAGTATTCTGATTTTTTTGTCCATTTTTTCACTTCCTTTCGCCGGTAACGCTTTTATCCTTCATACTTTGGCAATAAGATGAAGAAATGGCTTCCCTTTCCAATCTTACTTTCTACTCTCAAGGAGCCAAGATGACTCTTTACTATTTCTCTTACATAATACAATCCCATCCCCCAGTTCGAGTTGGAATTTTTACTGGAATAAAACGGTTCAAAAATCTGCTTTAATTGATGCTTATTCATCCCGTTTCCATTATCACGTACTTCAATTACGGTATATAGTCGTTCATTGTGACAAATTAACGCCACCTGGCCTGCTTCTTTTTTATCCGCCTCGATAATTGCCTCTTCGGCATTCACCAGCAAATTATACAAAGCTTCACACAGATGCGTTTTATCAGACAAAACCTTCACATTTTTTTCGATTTCTACCCGAACGGTAACTTCAGGAAATTTCTTAGAAAATCGTTCCAACGTATCCGTTACGATTTCCTCAATATCGTTCGGCACCAAATAAATTGCATTTGATTTTACGCACCGGTACAACTCTTCCATTCGGGTGAGCATCGTATTGTTTAGATTTTCTAAGGTATCTATGTATTCTTTTAATTTTTCTGTATCCGGATTGGGTTGCTCATAAAGCTGACCAATTCGTTTGTACAGTACCTTGCTGGAAAGCAGCTGATTCTTCATACTGTGTACAAATACAGAAGCTCCCACCTTTGCTGTATCAAATTTACGTTCCATCACTACATTCTCTTTGTCATCCTCAAAATGACCCTGCGTGTAGCGAAACAAACTGTAAAATCCCAACACGCTGCAAATAACACTGATGGCAACCAACATGATATAGCTAAACAAAGAAGGGTCTATCTGCATATAACCACTTTTATTTTGCCATACAAAGGAATAATTGGAAAAGTGATAAACCTGCCCCGGATCTTGCTGATAGTGTAATACATATATACCGGATAAAGCCATCAGGCATACCATAATCTGGCTGAACTGTCTGCGGCAGAACCGCATGGTAATCTGTCTGTATTCATGAATTAACAGAAAAGCGGCAAAAAGCAAATAGAGCGTCATCCACGAAATGGAAAAGATCCCTAATATCCCTGACACCGCATAATTTTTCAAGGTAAGTGTACGGTATATTTTAGGAAAATATAATACTAGCGTAATAGCCGGAAGTACCACGGCTAATTTTGAAATCCATGTATTTTTACGGATTACATGGATCATAGAATAACTCATAGCAAGTTCCACCAAAAAAAGCGGATACAACGTTCGTCCTAATGCTACAATATAGCCCAGTTGATTTAGCGTAATCAGCATATATTGTATCTTTGCCTTAATCCCGTTGGAAAAGAAAAAGAAATACATGACTTCTGTTGATATTCCACCCTTTTTGGCAATAAAAATCATAACACCGCAAATTTCTAACATCAGACTTAAGCAAAGTCCGAGCAAAAACATAGATTCTCTTGTTCTCTTTTCGCAAAAAATCCAGATAGATGCAATTACAAGTCCTACGGTAAGTATGATCAGCATAAGATATTCCTCATTCCGGTCTTATTTGTACTGGTACTATCATACCACATTCTTTCAAAATATCCTAGACTAACCGATAATTCTTTTTCCACCTACAAAAACTTCGGATATGTCGCAGTTCTCATCTAAAATAACAAGGTCCGCATCTTTTCCATCTGCGATAGAACCCTTTTTATCGAATACCTTTAATAATTTGGCAGGATTTTCGGTCAGCATAAGAAGGATTTCCTCTAATGGACGTCCGGTAAATGCCAAAAGATTTTTCAAAGCCACATCCTGTGTGAGAGTACTTCCTGCTCTCACTCCGGTATCTGCTAACTTTGCATCCCCATCTTCTACGACCACATCATTTACACCCAGCTTATAATTTCCATCCGGCAAACCGGCTGCCATAATAGAGTCTGTAATTGCAACTACTTTCTCGATTCCTTTTGTTTTAATAAGCAGTCTTACCGTACCCGGATGCAAATGTCTTCCATCGCAGATTGCCTCACAATAGATATCTGACTCTAATGCGGCTCCCATAATGGCCGGGAAGTGCTGATGTAATAATTTCATTGCATTAAAGGTGTGTGTACAGCATTCTGCCCCATTGTTAATTGCCTTCCAGCTTGTATCATAGTCTGCACCGGAATGTCCGATGGCAACCGTAATTCCAAGAGCATTCATTGCAGGAATGTCATCCGCAATTCCTTCTACTTCCGGTGAAATGGTAATATACTTAATATTTCCTTCTGCCAGTTTTTGGTATTCTTCCAATAATGCCATGTTTGGCTTCATAAGAAGATGTTCCGGCATTGCTCCTTTATACTCCGTTGATAAAAACGGTCCTTCCAAATGAATTCCTAACAGATTTGCACCCTCTGATTCCATCGCTTTATGCTTTTTAAATTCATCGATGCACCATTTGGTCTGTTCCTTTGTATCCGTAAGAACAGAGCAAAACCAGGAGGTAGTTCCCTTTGTTGCAACAAACTTACAGATTTTCTCCAAATCCTCTGCTGTTGCAGCATTCACATCTACTCCAACAGAACCATGGGTATGTACGTCTATAAATCCCGGAACAACCTTTTTTCCTGCTGCATCAAAAGCACAGGCGCCTTCCGGCACTTTTGTCGCAGCATCTAAAATTTCAATTTTTCCTTCGTGAATTGCTACCGTTTTATTCACAAAAGTTCGATCAATATATACCTGTCCATTTACAATATAGCAGTCTCTCATGTTTTTTCTCCTTACTCCGGAAGATTTGCAACAAATTCTGTAAACCGAATATTAATATCCGGATGTCCCTGCAGCAATGATACCGGAAAATGTGCGCTTCTTTCTCCATGTGCCGCATGTCTTACCACGCTTCTGTGCCAGTCTCTAAAGCACCCTAAACGAATCTTACGTGCATGCGAAATTTCATTGATACCGATGGTAATACAATAATTTGGCATATCATCCAACGCGCCATTTAGATCCCCAACAGAATTAATGGCTCTGGTTTCTTTTGATATTTCAAGCACTCTTGTCTGCTGTGCTAAAAATTCTTCCGGGCTAAGTTCATCCGATGCCTCGTTAAAAGCAACGTGTCCATTAATACCGATACCACCAAAGCAGATGTCTACACCGCCCAGTTTTTCAATCAATTCCGGAATATAAGTAAGATTATTTGGGTCCGGGAATACTCTCTGTTCTTCCGGCATTACCAGTTCCGGTTTGATTTTTGTATAAACGGTACGGTCCATAAAACCACGGAAGCTTAATCTGTGTTCCTTCGCAATCCACTGTTTGTCATCCGTCAGATACTCATCCATATTTATAAACCAAACATTTTTTAAACTGATATTTTCTTCATTTACCATATCCACAAAGAAAGGATACTGACCCACCGGTCCTACCGGGCAGATAAATACTGTCTTTTCGCCAAGCGCATTTTTACGTTTGATTTCTGCTGCCATTTCCTCTGCCATGGCTTTAAATACAGTCGGATTATCTTCCATAACAATGAGCGGAATCTTTGGATTTGTTAATAGCTGTTCTTTGTTGTAATAATAATATTCATGCATGCTTTTTCCCTTTCCTTCCATACAATAATAGGGCTACCGGAAAGCAGCCCTATCATTCGTTCAACTGCCTCCGTTTCATCCGGAAGCATTTATTTACTTTTAGTACTGACCTGCCTCAATCATAACGTCTAAGAGAACGTAATCAGAAACTGAAGGATTTCCTTCAACAGCGCCATTTGCAATAAATGCCTGTTTCTGAAGTTCATAATATCCTTCAACTGTTCCGTCTGCTGCACCTGCTGATACCTGTTTACCTGTTAACCATTCAGCATCACCACGCTGCTCATATACAGTAGCTTCATCATTTGCGGTCTGTGCTGCAACTAATTTAGCAGTATCTTCCTGATGTTCTGTTGCTGCATAGTCCATTGCTTTAAATAATGCTCTTGTAAATCTTACAAGGACATCTCTGTTTTCTTCTGCATATTTTGGCATTGCAATCCAGCTTGCAAGAGATACGGTCTGATCAGCAAATGTCATGTTATCTGTTAATTTTGTAGCCCCATCTAACTCTTCTAAAATCTTCAAGCTGTTTGGTGACCATGTAGCACATGCGTCTACACCATTTGATAACATAGCTGTAACGATAGCAGATGCATCCATATCAACTGCTTCAATATCATCCATTGTCATGCCTGCTTTATCTAATGATTTTACTAAGATATCTTCACTTGAACTTCCTGATGAATAAGCTACTTTCTTTCCAGCAAGATCTTCTACGGATGTGATTCCAGGTCCACCGATTAATGCATCACCGTTTGAGATGTGAGATAATGCAAAAATAGTTGCCTGTCCGTTGATACAAAGCTTATGAGCACCCTGTCCGATGTAACCAACATCAATGCTTCCGGATTCCATTGCTGCGATAATGGTAGGACCATCCTGGAATTCAACTAAGTTAACTGAGATTTTTTCTTCGTCTAAGTATCCCTGTGCAATTGCATTTTCAATTGCCCAAAGGCTTCCATAGTTTGGCATATAAGCTACGTTTAAGGTAATCGGTTCTACATCAGGTTCTGCATCCTGCTTCTCTGTCTCTGTTTTCACCTCTGTCTGTGGTGTGTTGTTTGCTGCAGGCTCATCTTTTTTTGCGCCACATCCGGCAAACATACCTACAACCATAACTGCTGCCATAAATAAGCTAAGTACTTTCTTTCTCATTTCTTAACCCTCCTAAGTATATAACATTTATTTTAGCCGACCTTCTCGGCAATGTTACCATTATTTTCTTACTTCCAGATATTCCTGATATACCTGACTCCAGATATGATTCTTTAGTTCAAGGAACTCCGGTGACATCTTGGTTTCCTGAGTACGTGGATAAGGGATATTAATATCAACGATTTCTTTAATACGTCCCGGTCTTGCACTCATAATAATGACCTTCTGTGCAAGAATAATTGCCTCATCCACATCATGTGTAATAAAGAAACATGTTTTCTTTTCTTTTTCCCATGTCTCAAGCAGTTCCTGCTGAAGCTGGGTTCTTGTCTGTGCATCCAAGGCACCAAATGGTTCGTCCATTAAAAGGATGGATGGGTTCACCGCATATGCTCTTGCAATTGCAACACGCTGTTTCATACCACCGGAAAGCTCCTTTGGATAATGATCCACGAAATCTTCAAGCTGAACCATTTTTATGTATTTCATTGCAATTTCTTCTGCTTCTTTTCCCTTGATGCCCTTTAAGTTTAAACCAAACATAACGTTTTTCTTCACGGTCATCCATGGAAATAGCGCATACTGTTGGAACACAACTCCTCGCTCTGTACCTGTTCCGTGTACTTCTTCTCCGTCACAGAGAACTCTTCCTGAGCTTGGCTCTAACAAGCCTGCAATAATATTTAATAGTGTTGATTTACCACATCCGGAAGGTCCTACGACACAGATGAATTCGTTTTCCATAATGTCAAGGTCAACACCGTTTAATGCAACCATTTCACCATTTCTGGTGTCATACACTTTTCTGACATTCTCGATTTTAACCTTTACACTTCTCTCTTCTCCTGCCATCCTGTGAACCTCCTCTCTAAGTATTTAACAAATTTTTCTACTAACATACCAATGATACCAATAATAATGATATACAATAACATTGGAGCAGACTCGAAACTGTTATTCAGTGAACGAATTCTCATTCCAAGTCCTGCAACAGCTCCTGTTGATTCTGCTGCAATCAAAGTGGTCAATGCAGTAGAACTTCCTAAGCGAATCGCTGTAATAATAAACGGAAGCGTTGCCGGAGCGATTACTTTTAAGAAAATATCTTTATCGGTTGCACCGAGCACTCTTGCCGCTTTAATCAGGGTTTCATCTACATTAATAACACCCTGGTAAATCGTAACTGTCATAATAAGAAATGTTGCAATGGTGATAACGATAATCTGTGGTTTTCTACCTACGCCGGCAGTCATAACGATTAACGGTACATATGCAAGTGGCGGAATGTTACGAATAAACTGAATCCATGGTTCCAAAATATTACGAACCGGTGCATACCATGCCATTAAAATCGCTGTTGGTAAAGACAGCACAAATCCGAGTGCAAATCCTGCAAGTACAGAAATCAAGCTGCTGGCAATATCCTTCCAGAATACCCCTCTTTCAATCATGGTAAACATAGAATTGAATACGACCACCTGATTCTGAAAGCTTCGTGCCGTAACCGGATTCAATGATAACAGATACCATGCCAGCATAGCCGTTGCGAATGAAATAAGCAGCCATACCTTTTTCGGTATCTTACTGGTTTTATTTTTATTATTCATACCCCTCTCCCTTTCTTTGTCGTTTTTCATGTTAAGTTCATTGTAGCACCAAATATTTATTTTTTAAGGGGGAAGTTTTTTCATCCTTTTTTTTGGCAATTTCGACCTTATACTATTATTAAATTCTATATTAAATAATTTAGGAGGCGGTACAGCATGCAGATTACAATCACTTCGATGGGCTATCAGGCCACAATCGATACCTTAGGAGCAGAATTAAAATCTTTTAAAGATCCGTCTGGAAAAGAATTTGTCTGGAATTCCGATCCAAAATTCTGGTTCCGTTCTTCCCCGCTCCTTTTTCCTACGATTGGAAATGTGCGGGACAATAAAACCATTTTTGGCGAAAAAGAATATCCCATGCCCAAGCACGGATTCTGTAAAGACAGTGAATTTACGGTAAGTGCGCAGGCCAAAGATTCTGTAACCTTTGTTTTAGAAGCTTCCCCGCAAACCTTAAGCAGTTATCCTTATGCTTTTCATTTGCAGCTTGCTTATCAATTAGAAGGTTCTAAACTTTCCATGACTTATCAGGTTACAAACCATGACAACAAAGAAATGCCTTACCACATTGGTGCTCATCCCGGTTTTGTGTGCCCACTGGAAAAAGACGAAGTTCTTACCGATTATCAATTAGAATTTGAAAAAGAAGAATGTCTGATTGCAACCATGTATAATTTGGAGAAGCTTTGCTTTTCCACAACAAAAAAACAGCACTTTAACGAAAAGGGCTCTATCCTTCCGTTAAGTGCTGCAATGTTTGATGATGACGCGGTATTTTTCCCACATACCAACTCTCATATTGTGAAATTAGTTCATAAGGATACCGGTAAAGGTGTACAGGTTTCTTACCCTGATTTTTCTTCCGTAGCTTTCTGGACACCGGTTGGCGGGAATGCCCCATTTTTGTGTATAGAGCCATGGAACGGTGCTGCCATTTATGAAGATGAAGACGATGTCTTCTGTCACAAACGTGATATTGAAGTTTTGCCTGCAAAGGCAGCAAAAACTTATCAGTTAGCGATTTCGTTGATTGGGTATTAGGCGTATTTAGTAATTCGAAATCCAAAACAGAATATTCATGGCATATCCCACCAGGCAAATTAGCGCCTGCTTTCGATAATTAATACAGGATACCGCCGAAGCCACGCTGATTCCAAAGGGAAGTAATACCGCCACGAGTTTTGGAACCGCAGGTACCCCCGTATCAAGTGCTGCAAACTGTGTTGCCACAGAACCGGGCAAAATCTTCCAGCTGTAAATTGCAAAACCAATCGCAATGATAATCGCAACAACTGCAATCATAATATTCACTTTTCTTTCTTCCGGTGTTACCGGTGGTAATCCCTGCTTTGCCATATTTTACTCCTTAGTTAGATTCAATTTTTGGAAGAGGAAGCTCCACGCTTCCTCTTTTTTATAGTCTGGTATCCCACATACCGCAGAAGGCATCAATCGGGTCAATTCCTTCAAATGAGTCCGGTCCTTCCATTAGTTTTTCAACTAATACATCAAAGGTCTGGTCCTGACTGTCATAGGTGTTAATAAAGGTTCTCGCCTGCGGAATATCAGCAAGTACAAATGGATGCTGGGTCGCAATTACAAGAACCGGAAGTTCATGTACATACCACGGAATCTCTCCGCCGCCCTTTGTCATTCCAAAACCAGGACGTGCTACCGGCTGGAATCCTCCCGGGATATCAACCAGTGTAATAATCAAATCCTGATTGCCTACAAACTCACTGATTGGTGTCTTACCTGCAAAATAAGCATTGATGTTTACAGGCTTCCCGCTCTCTTTTGCCTCTCTCTGCAATTTTGCAATCGGGCTTTCATAGATAAATGCATCAAAGCCCTTCGCACAAAGTTTCTCACACAGGCGCTCTGCCGGAGACTTCTTTCCGCCGCCCATCATTGCCTTCATCATTTCACCGAATCCGCCCGCGGAAAGTCCGCTTACCGGAACAATCATGATTCTCTTATACTTGTTCGGAACCATTGGAAGTACATCTTCATCCAGATATTTTACAAGAGTAATGCCCTTATCAGAAATTTCTCTTGCAACTGCCTGATACTCTTCGCATCCGACTACCTTCTGCATTTCCTCTACCGGAGGAACAATCTCTGTCTTTGCCTTTTTGTGCAGTCCCATATGGGCCTTTAATGCAAGAATTCTATGAAGTGCATCAGATAGACGTTCTTCTGTGATAATACCATTCTTATAGCCTTCCATCATACTTGCATAGTCTTCGTCCATTTCATTGAAAAACAGGAACATGTCCACACCTGCCGCAATAGAGTGTGGTAATATCTCACTTCGCTTCATACGGCAGGTCATGCCTACCATATGGGAAGCATCCGTAAGAACCATGCCGTTAAATCCTAACTTTTTACGCAAAAGTCCCTCAATAAGTTCCGGAGATAAGGTTGCCGGCTGAATGTCCTCGTCCCTAATCTCAGGATTAAAATATCTCGTATATGCCGGCTGCATAATGTGCCCTGCCATAATTGCTTCCAATCCGTTGTCAATTAAGGTCTGATATACCTTACCAAAGGTCTGATCCCAGTCTTCACAGCTCATATCATTGATACTGTTTGCCACGTGCTGATCACGGAAATCCAATCCATCGCCCGGGAAATGCTTTGCTGCACAGCTAAAGCCCGGATTTGTGTGTGCACCGTCCATATATGCTTTCGCCATTTCTGCCACCTGATCTGCATCATTTCCATAGGTACGAAGTCCGATGACCGGATTTTCCCAATTATATAAAATATCCGATACCGGAGCAAAAGACAGATTACATCCGACTGCTGCTGCTTCTTTATTTGCAATGCGTCCTAACTCATATGCGTATTTTGCATCACCTGTCGCTCCGATTTTTGTCTGTGCACCAATATAAGTACCGTCAACAAATGCACCATTACCACCATTTTCTGTATTGCAGGCAATAATCAGCGGGATTTTGGAATTCTCCTGTAAAATACGATTCTGCTCATGAATCTCTTTTCCGGGTCCCGGATTATAACGGATACCACCGATATGGTAATCGTTTACCGTCATTTTCAAATATTCCTCGTCCCTGGAAGACCCCATATTAAAGAATAACTGCCCGATCTTTTCTTCGATTGTCATCCCTGCGATGGTATCTTCTACCCATTTGCATGCTTCATCATCCAGATAAAACGGCTTTGCTTTCATGTCTACCATTGTAAAAACCCTCCTGTATCACATTTTTTCTAAAACCGTCGGAAGTCTAAACCTTACGACGAGTTATCACATGATAATATTTATACCCCTAGATTCTTTTCAAATTCCAAAATTAACTGTTTTTGATAGGCCGCGTCGAAAGTACCATTCAAAAGTTTTGGATATGCCTCTTCCTTTAAGCGCATCCAGCTTTCAGCTTCCTTTCCGACCAGAATCGGATAATACCATACCCCATTCTTCGCAGCCGCATCACGGTCGCCCGGTGCATCTCCCACCATCAGAATTTTGTTCGGCACATATCCTTTTTTCTTTAATTCTGAAATGCAAAATGCCTTAGAACCGGCTTCCTGACAAAGTAATACGCGGCAATTCTCTTTTAACCGATGTTTTGTCCACTCAGCCTCCACAGCCTCGCCATTTGCAGAAGATACTGCAACTAAATCCGCTTCTTTGCACATGTCATCCATTGCCATCTTTACATGATCAAAAGGCTTGTCCTCTGATGGTAAATAATGAATTGCGCGATTGGTACGGATACTCCACAGCAATGCTTTTTCGATACATTCACTCTTGCTTTTCTGCGTAAGCGCAAGCAATGCGGGATTTGAAAGCTCCTTTGCCTCATTTGTCCATGCGACAAACTCTTCTAAGCCTGCCACTTCTAAAATTCCGCGTTTCTTCATTTCCTGTAAAGCAAGTGCCAAGCCTTTAAAACGGTTAATTCCTCTGGTGATGGTATATAAATTAATATCCAGCCATACCTTCATGCATTCCTCAAAGTGCTCGTTAAGCCCATAAGTGTAAATCCACTGTGGGCCAAAGCATTCCCGATGCTTTATTTCCATGGTATCCATTGCACATCCATCACTGTCAATACATACTAAGTATTCACTCTTCGTTTCGTAATCAAAATACCCCATCCTGACCCTCTCTTACATTTTTATATTCTATTATTTTCATTATATCTTGCTTGTATACAAGAGTCAATCATTTTCCATTTTTTACCTTATTTTCCACAATTGTTGTATACAAGTATTGATTATTTTATATACATGAGCTATAATCTTCCTATAAGAACTTGTATACATGAGAAAATAAGCCACTTACAGGAGAGACAATTTGTATTATGATTTCAAGTAAAAAAGCCGGGGCTTCACAGGCTGTTTATCAAAGAATTAAAGAACAGATTTTGCATCTTGAACTGGCTCCCGGAACAGCAATCAGCGAGATTGACACCGCTGAAAAATACCATATCTCAAGAACCCCTGTCCGCGATGTATTTAAAGCTTTGGAATCGGAGGGATTATTGGAAATCAAGCCGCACATCGGCACCTTTGTATCACTCATTGACTTAGATATGATATCCGACATTCTCTACATGCGCGAAGTAATGGAGCAGGCAATTTTTAAAGATTTGTCCGCTTCCTATGATAAATCCCAGGAATTCCGCATACAGCTTGTTTTAAAAGAACAGAAAGAAATCATCGAATCTGATCTGCCGATTGAAGAAATGAGCCGCGCCTTTATTGTAGCGGACAACCGCTTTCATCATACCCTTTATGAGCTTGCCGGCAAAAAGAATATCATCACTTTCTTTAATGCCATTAACTCTCAGTATGAACGGTTCCGTACCTTTATTAATTTGGGTGGGAAGAATGATTTGTTACGCTTGTATCATGACCATACAGCCATCTGGAAGTGTATCGCCTCTCAGGACTATGATGGTCTGTGTGATCGGATTTCCCATCATATTTATGATGGTTTTAATGCAAGTGCCCTGGAAGTTCATAAGCATCCTGAGTATTTTAAAATTACAAAAAAGCAGGCTTAAAAAGCCTGCTTTTCTTTTGCTAAGATTTCTTATTTTCCATCAAGCTTATCTAACATATCCCAAACACCTAACATGTACATAATACCCAGTGCACGGTCATATAAACCATAACCCGGACGTACATTACCCGGTTTTTCATCCCAGAGGTGACGGCCATGGTCCGGACGAATATATCCTTCAAATCCACAGTCATGATATGCTTTTAAGATTTCAAGAATTCCGGTGTCTCCATCGCAGTCGCGGTGGCTGGCTTCAGAGAAGTCTCCGTTCTCGAAATGTTTTACGTTACGGATATGGGCAAATGCGATACGATCGCAGTGCTTACGAATGATATCTGCAACATTGTTATTCGGATCTGCATTTAAGCTTCCTGAACATAAGGTTAAACAGTTATATGGGCTGTCTACCATCTTTAAGAAACGATCAATGTTCTCCGCATTTGTCAAAAGACGTGGAAGACCAAAGATATCCCATGGTGGATCGTCCATATGAATCGCCATTTTTATGTCACATTCTTTACATGTAGGCATAATAGCTTCCAGGAAGTATTTTAAGTTATCCCATAATGTTTCTTTGTCTACATCCTTATAAGCTGCAAACAGCTCGTCCAATTTAGCCATACGTTCCGGCTCCCATCCCGGGAAGGTCATGCCACCTAAATTGTTTAAGATGTAATCAGCCATCTCTTTCGGATCATCATGAATACGGCTTGCTTCATAGTAGAGTGCCGTAGAACCATCTCCTACCGGATGGAAAAGGTCTGTACGTGTCCAGTCAAATACCGGCATAAAGTTATAACAAATTACTTTCACACCGAACTGGGAAAGGTTTTTGATTGTCTGAATGTAGTTTGCGATGTATTTATCACGGGTTGGAAGACCAATCTTGATATCATCATGTACGTTTACTGATTCTACAACGTCCATGTTGAAGCCATATTCGTCAAGCTGTTTCTTTACTTCTGCGATTTCTTCAACTTCCCAAACTTCCCCAGGCATTTTGTGATGTAACGCCCAAACAATGCTTGTCACACCAGGAATCTGTTTAATATAGCTAAGGCTGATTTTATCATTTCCCTCACCATACCAACGAAAACCCATCTGCATTGGCATAATAGCTCCTCCTTTTTATATATTGTATATCCCATACGATAGGATAATTGTACCATAAAACATCCGGTATGGCAATGGAACAATTTGCATGTAATCATTTGCATGCAATAGTTTGCATGGCTATAGTACTTTCATTATTTTTTCATAAGCCGCCGTAACAGCCAAAAAAAGCTCCGGAATTTCCTCACTTCTGTTACTGCGCAGCGCTGTAACAAGATTCGCACACGCCTGGTAAAGATCTAAAATTCCTAAAGTACCCGCAACTCCCTTTAGGGTATGAGCTTCTTTTAAAAGTGTCTCATAATCTTTGTTCTCAAACGCGTTCTTCGCTCCCTCGTAATGCTGGTCTTCTTTAAATTTCAACAAATACTTCTCATAAAGTGCTTCATTTCCGGCAAAACGGCTCTTACCATTTTCATAGTCTACATTTGCCTGTAATAATAATTCTTTATCCATAGCATACCCGTCCTTCCCCGGAACAAGATTCCGGCAACGTTTTACACCAGGAAAATCGTACCATCATAAAGTATTTTTTTCAACCCTATTTTTTCATCTTGGGTTGGAAAATAATGCTGGCAAGATATCCAAAGACTAATGCAGCTGAAATTCCCACTGCGCTTGCTTTAAAGCCGCCCATAAAAATTCCTATAAAACCAAATTCATCTATGGCCTCTTTTACACCTTTCCAGAGAACATTCCCAAATCCAAGCAGAGGAACACTTGCCCCGGCGCCTGCAAACTCCGTAAAAGGCTCATATATCTGAATCGCGCCTAAAAAAGCTCCGGTACACACCAGAAGCACCATTATTCGCCCCGGCAAAAGTTTCGTCTTTTCCATCAGAATCTGCACCAACGCACAGATTACCCCGCCAACCCAGAAAGCATTCACATAATCCATTTTCTAATCCTCCACAAATTCAATCACAACCGCATGTGCAATTCCCGGAACTGTCATTCCTTCATTAAAGGAAACCGTTGATAAAAGTGCACCCGTCGGCACAAATAAAATCCTTCTCATCTCGCCTTTTTCCATCTGTTTTAAATAGTAGCTGCTTAATGTCACCGCAGAACAGCCGCAGCCGGAACCTCCTGCCCCGGTTCCCTGTTTTTCTCCATCAAATATCTCTATTCCACAGTCCCTGTGAACAGAAGAAATATCATAGCCGTCTTCTTTTAGCAGACTAATTAGGATTTCCTGTCCAACCACGCCTAAGTCCCCTGTAATAATTCGGTCGTAATCAGCAGGTCCTCTTTGAAAATCAAGAAAATGCTGTCTGATGACAGACCTTGCAGCCGGAGCCATAGCAGCACCCATATTCATGGAATCCTTGATTCCATAATCCTCTATCACCCCTGTCGTGATGCCTGTAATTTTTGCCTTTGATTTTTCTTTTCCAAGAATAAATGCTGCACTTCCAGTCACCGTCCAGGTTGCAGACAATGGGCGTTGGTTTGCATATTCAAGTGGAAAACGGAACTGTTTTTCCGCGCTTGCAAAATGACTGGAAGTCATAGCCGCCACACAGTCTGCATATCCGGCTGCCACGCACATGGCACCAAGGGAAAGCGCTTCCCCACAAGTGCTGCAGGCTCCATACAACCCAAACAATGGCACACTAAAATCCTTCAAACCAAAAGAGGTTGCGATTGTCTGCCCCAGTAAGTCTCCCGAAAAAAGATACCGAATATCCTCAGGTTTTTTCCCTGCCTTTCCAACAGCCATCGTAAATGCTTCCTTCTGCAGGGTACTTTCTGCTTCTTCCCATGTTTTCTGTCCGAACATGTCGTCCGCTCCTATGACATCAAAGTACTCCTTTAGAGGACCTTCCCCCTCTTTTGTTCCCACAATGTTTGCACTGCTTATAATGTAAGGAGCTGTTTCAAATTCCAAACTCTGTTTTCCAACCTGCATCTTTCCTACTTCCTCTTCCTTTTTCTTTTTAGTATGGATGATGTCAAATTGTTTTATTCAGCGGTTGCCGCTAAACATAAAAACTGCCGGATTTTGCAGCCTTTTATTTCAACGCTGCAAAATCCGACAGTTAAAATCTAATCGTTGTAGTCCTTATTCACCTAAATGCCAGATGTCTTCATTGTACTGACGAATGGTACGGTCAGATGAGAAGAAGCCTGCCTTGCTGATGTTTACTAACATCTTCTTCGCCCAAGCTTTACGATTGGTATAATCTGCATAGGCTGTTTCTTTTGCTTTTACATATTCTTTATAATCCGGGAATGTCATGAACCAGTCTTTGTTTAAGAGCTCATTGTAGAGACGCTCTAAGTTCTCCTTGCTGCCAACTGCCATCATTTCATCGCTTACTAAGAAATCAACTGCTTTCTTTAAGTCTTCATCTTTTTCATAGTAATCTTTAGAGCAGTAGTCACCTCTCTCGTAGCGAGCGATAACGGTTTCGGAATCTTCACCGAATACATAAATATTATCTTCGCCAACCAATTCTGCGATTTCTACGTTTGCACCATCACTTGTTCCAAGTGT
Organism: uncultured Roseburia sp.; assembly: GCA_945787015.1. Classification (GTDB taxonomy): domain Bacteria; phylum Bacillota; class Clostridia; order Lachnospirales; family Lachnospiraceae; genus Roseburia. The sequence continues at coordinate 10,530 of CALZGM010000014.1, read as the reverse complement.
TACGGCACCGTTTAACATAAATTTCATATTACCTGTACCGGAAGCTTCCTTAGAAGCAAGAGAAATCTGCTCTGAAATATCACAAGCCGGAATTAATTTTTCAGCCATTGTTACATTATAGTTTTCTACCATAAATACCTTTAAGTATGGTGCAACTTCCGGATCGTTATTAATTACCTGCTGTAAGCAGAGAATTGCATGAATAATATCTTTCGCAATCACATAAGCCGGAGCTGCTTTTGCACCAAAGAATAACGTAATCGGTGTAGCAGGTTTCTTGCCAGCTTTGATTTCAAAATATTTGTGGATGATGTAAAGTACATTTAACTGCTGGCGTTTGTACTCATGCAGACGTTTTACCTGAATATCAAAGATTGACTCTGCATTTACATCCATTCCCTGTGTTTTCTTTAAGTAAGCAGCTAATTCCTCTTTCTTATCTGCTTTTGTAGCAAGAAGCTTCTCTAAAACAGCTTCATCATTTAAGAATGCACCTAATTTTTCTAATTCATCTGCATCCTTCTTCCAGCCGTCTCCGATTAACTCTGTAATCATTGCAGAAAGTTCCGGGTTACAAGACATTAACCAACGGCGGAATGTGATACCGTTTGTCTTGTTATTGAACTTCTCCGGATATAATTTGTAGAAGTTATTTAACTCTGTATTTTTTAAGATTTCTGTATGAAGGTAAGCTACCCCGTTTACAGAGAATCCATAGTGGATATCCATATGTGCCATATGTACACGGCCGTCTTTGATGATATATGTACTTTCATCGGAAACTGTTTTTCTCACGCGATTATCTAACTCGCGGATAATCGGCATTAACTGTGGCACTGCCTTCTCAAGGAAATGAATCGGCCATTTTTCCAGTGCTTCTGCAAGGATTGTGTGGTTTGTATAAGCACATACTTTAGAAACAACATTAATAGCATCTTCCATTAACATACCACGTTCCTGTAATAAGCGGATTAATTCCGGAATTACCATAGATGGATGGGTATCGTTAATCTGAACAACTGCATAATCTGCTAAATCATAAAGATTAGAACCCTTTACTATTGCTTCGTCTAAAATCAATCTGGCAGCATTTGATACCATGAAGTACTGCTGATATACACGTAAGATACGTCCCTTATCATCGGAATCATCCGGATATAAGAACAATGTCAGGTTCTTTTCAATGGCTTCCTTATCAAAATCAATGGTATCACCAACAATAGACTCATCTACCGTCTCAATATCAAATAAGCGAAGCTTTGTGGTACGGTTGTTATAACCAACAACATCCATATCATATAAGCGGGACCAAACTGTGAATCCGCCAAAGTTTACCGGATAGCAGATATCTGTCTTTGTAAGCCAGCTATGCTCTTCAATCCATGGGTTTGGTGTTTCCTTCTGTAAATTATGATCAAACACCTGCTTGAATAAACCGAAGTGGTAATTCAAACCAACACCATCACCATTTAAGCCAAGTGTTGCAATCGAATCTACAAAGCATGCTGCAAGACGTCCAAGACCACCATTTCCTAAAGATGGTTCCGGCTCAAACTCTTCGATTTCTGCAAGGTCCTTTCCCGCTGCTGCAAGTTCTGCCTTTACTTCATCGTAAATTCCTAAGTTGATTAAGTTGTTTGATAATAACTTACCAATTAAGAACTCTGCTGAAATGTAATATACTTTCTTCTTTCCTGCATTGCTGACTTTGCTCTCTGCCATTTCTTTTGTTGCTTCTAATAATGCAACATAAAGTTCCTCTGTAGAGCAGTCTGCAATTTTCTTGTCATATTTTTTTGTAATCAGTTCCTGTACGTTCATAATTACCTCCCATGTAATAAACAACGGTCACTTTTTTCTTATAATACGATTATATTCACATCAATGCGATTTTTCTTGTAATATTAGGTTAAAAAGTGGTACAATCCTATCATGAACATATTAGAATACGAAAATTACCAAGAAAAAATTTCACATGGTGACCCAACATTTCCTTACATTACCTACCTTTGTTCCATTCCTCTCGACTTCCCAATGGTACCGTTACACTGGCATGACGAGCTGGAATTCATTTATATAAAAAAAGGAAGCGGTATTGTTACGGTAGACTTTACCCAATACATTGTTGACGCCGGTACCATTGTGCTTATTATTCCCGGGCAGTTACACTCCATTGAGCAGTTAGCCGACAGTTCCATGGAATACGAAAATATCATTTTTCATCCGAATATTCTGATTTCAAAAACTGTGGATGCCTGCAATGCAGATTTTCTACTGCCTTTATTTAATGGAAAGATTGCAGTTCCCACTGTCTATAAAAAAGGTACTTCCTTCTATGATGAGATTGCATCCTGTATTGACGCCAACGATGAAATCCGCAAAACGTTTCCAAAGGGTTATCAGCTTTTCTTAAAAAGCCAGTTATTTATGCTTTTTTATATCTTGATTGAGAAATGTTCCATTACTGTTGCAGAGCAGAAAGATGGGAAATCATTGGAAAAGCTAAAGCTCATTCTGAAATACATTGAGAATCACTACATGAATAAAATTACGGTTGCGGACGCTGCTGCTGAAGTACAGCTTTCCCAGTCTCATTTTATGAAATATTTTAAAAATACCATGGGAACCTCTTTCATTGATTATCTCAATGACTATCGGCTCACCATGGCATCACGCTTGCTTTTATCTTCGGACTCTTCTATTTTGGTAATCTCCGAAGAAGTAGGTTATGATAATTTATCTTATTTTAATCGTGCCTTTAAGAAACGATATGGAATGACACCAAGTGCCTATCGAAAAAGGACTCATTAGCCCTGTACGAATCCTTTTTCCCGCCACTTGCCGCTCCGCCAGCGCAGAAACATAAAGACGGCTCTGACACATTCATCCATTGCCATACCGATGTATGCGCCAACGGCAAGTAATCCCATATGGATGCCAAAGAACCATGTACCGCCAACCATGCATAAATACATAAAAATGGCTGCTATAATAGTGGTATAAAGTGCATCTCCGCTTGTTTTTAAAGCCTGACCGAATACCAGATTGCTCACGCGTCCGCATTCCAACACAATATCAATGTATAAAAGCTTTTGTACCAACGAAATCATTACCGGATCCTTTGTAAACAATCCCACCGTAACCGGTGCACTAACTGCAAATAAAGTTTCTAAAGACGCAGCAATCAATACGCCAATCACAGCAGCCTTCTTTGTCTGCTTATCACATACATCATATTGTCTGGCACCGATACGCCAGCCTGTCATAATCGCATTTGCCTGTGCCAAAGCAGCGCCTATACAATAGGAAAAATTTGCAATCTGTGCCGCATAAGAACGAGCTGTTACATTCATACCTTCTGCATCCATCTGGTTTAAGAAGCGAATGGTTAGCGTCATTGCGATATTATAGAGCATTGTCTCTGTCGCAGAAGGCAGGCCAATTTTCACAATATTCGCCAATACCTCTTTATTTGAAATACGATCCGGATTTTCCTTTGCATGAATCAAAATGTGTGAGAGTAATACAACAATCAGGAAATTCACAAGACGTGAAATGACCGTTGCAATTGCCACTCCTGCCACACCCCAGTGACATACAAATAAAAATACCGCATTTAAAATTAAGTTAATAATATTCGATACAACGGTTGCTATCATTGGCTGCTTTGTAAAACCAAATGCCCTTATATAGCAGGAAAAAATCGGAATCAGTGCATTTAAGAAACAGAAGCTTCCGACTATCTGCAGATAAGTCTTTGCATAATCCATAAGAAGTGGTGCTACGCCTACAAGTTCTAACAGATTTCCGGAGAAGAAAAATAGAAATATAGCCAGAACCACACCCAGTACTGCATTGAACAGTACTCCAAGCTGTTTTGCCTGATAGGCAACGCCTTCCATGTTTGCACCGATATACTGCGTCATTACGGCAATCATTCCGGTGGATACAATATTAAACATCATAATAAAGACACTGATATAGGTATTCGCAGTTCCGACCGCACCTACCGCAGCATCTCCTACGGAAGATAACATCAGTGTATCAATCATCCCCGCCAGCATATAGAAAAGTGTTTCAAATGCAATTGGCACAAATAATTGATATAAATTCTTTCGTTCCATAATCATCCTTTCTGTCTGCAAGAACAAATTTCATATTTAATTGCATTTTATCTCACTTTTTCAATTATAAATAGTATTTTTTCTATCTATTATTGTATTATTTCTACTTTTTTGATAGACTGATACCTATAGAAAACCCGGAGAGTGATCCTATGAATCAAAATTTACGTGAACCAATTACACATGGCTCTGCAGAATACCCTTTTGCACTATACCATATCCGTGCTTCTTTGCATGCTTTTAATATCTCCCTTCACTGGCATGATGAAGTAGAAATTATCTATATAAAAAAAGGAAACCTTCATCTTATTATCGATAAGGATTCCTACCTTGGTACCGCCGGGGATATTTTTATTGTAAACAGCCAGGAAATTCATGAAATGTCAGTGGAAGAACTTCCTACAGAGTATTACACCATTTTGTTTCCGTTATCTTCTTTTGTTTTCCATAACTCTGATAATAGCAACACGAACTTTTTACTTCCTCTCGCAGAGCAAAAAATGAAATTCCGTACGTATATCTCATTATCGGAAAAGCATGATATTTATAAAGCAAAAGTAGAAGAACTGGTTGATATTTATCAGCAAAAAAATACCGCCTACCAATTAGGTACAAAATGCGGCATCTTATCTCTTATTTATCTGCTCTATCGTGATGGAGAAATCATAGTCTCATCTAAGAATATCGATGATAATCAATTGCATCGTGACATTCTTCATTATATAAACGAAAATTTTTTAGAGCCAATCTATCTGAATGACATTGCGTTCCATTTTCATATGGCTCCAAAATATTTTTCCAGATATTTTAAAAATGTATTTCATACAACTCTGACGGAATACATCGCGCAATTACGCTTGGAAAAAGCCGTCAGTCTCCTAAACAGCGGAAAATTTTCTGTCACAGAGGCAGCGCTTCATTCCGGCTTTGGAAGCTGCAGTTATTTCAATAAATGTTTCAAAAAGGTTTTTGGAAAATCACCAAAAAAATATTTACAGGACATAATATCCAACCACTCCGCATAAAATTCCAATGACAGCACCGGCTACGACATCTCTTGGCTCATGTACTCCGCCTGCCACGCGGATCACCGCCATAGCAATTCCCATGAGCCCAATGAGAATCCCCGGTCCCGGGTGGGAATAAAAAATCGTTACCGCGATGATAAATACGGAAAAAACATGCCTGCTGGGAAACGATTTCCCTTTTGTATCTTTTTCTATTACCGGAGGAATCTCAAATTTTTCATAGGGTCTCGGCGCGTTGATAATTCTTCGTAAAACAGTCACCAGCACAAAAGAAATCGCAGGCACTACAATCGTCTTAATTAGTTTCGGATCTTTTTCCGCATAAAGTACAACTATATATAATGGATATATCAAAAATACCAACCCTGTCAGAATCTGATTGATACTAATGATACGTTTTGTTTTCTCTGCATCCTGCCGCAACGGCTCCGTTATTTTTATGTACTGTTCTTTTGTCATTTCAACGCTCTCCCAATACCGTTAATACTGCACCAATAAATACGAAAAAATCCGAAACATTAAACACAATTTTCCGTAGCCACTTTGGTCCAAAGCCAAATTCCACATAATCAACCACATGTCCCTTCGTGTAGCGGTCAAATAAATTGTTCATGCCACCGCCAATCAGAAAAGCAAGACCTGTTTTTTGCATAGTTCCGCCATTTTTTCGCACCACAAAATAAAACCAAATGCACACACCTGCTAAAAGAATGGTATGCAATCCTTTCAGAAGTCCCGGTTGTTTTTCCAGGGCATTTAGCATCGCACCTTCGTTATAATATTTTTCAATATAAATCAGATTCCCAAGCTTCGGATGTCTCACTTTTCTTGCATAACGTTTCTCGATATAACGTTTCAGGAAAAAATCCAATCCAAAGATTCCGGCTGCAATTCCAAGGAAAAGCATCGATTCTCTCCTCCGGTTTCTTATATAAACATACAGATAAATGGAATAGTCACAATGGAAGCTAACGTACTAAGTACAATTCCTCTTGTACAATAAGCAGAATCTGCGCCTTTTTCCCGTACCATGAGCGCGATGATACTTCCTACAGGCATTCCCAGTTCCACAATAAATACTCCAAATACAATCGGGTCAACCGCATAAGCCGCCACAAAACCTTTTAATGCAAATGTCATTGCAATCGGAACTGCAACCATACGAATAAGGATAAATATATAAATCCGCCAGTCCGTAAACACATCCCTCATATTTGCCTGTGCCATGGATACCCCGATTAAAAGCATGGAAAGCGGAATGGTGGTGTTTCCCATATAATCACAAAAAGTATAAATCGGCTCCGGAACCGTAATTCCTGCCGTAAAAATAATCACCGCTGCGATTGCTGCCACAACACCCGGATTTACAAACTGTCTGAAAAAGCCCATCATTCTTTCTGTAAGACTTTGATATTCAAGGTCTACACCGGTTACCGTTTGTTCGTTTTCCGAAGGAATCCCATTCTCTGTCCCGTTCGCTGCGACTGCCTCCAAATAGGAAACGCGCTTTCCACTATTTTCCTTAGCTGCTTTCAAAGAAAGATGCACGCCACAGGTATACAGCATAATATTATAACCTAGAATGTAAAATGCCACATATATCATGGCTTCGTTCCCAAATATGCTTTTAATCACCGGGATTCCCATAAAGCCGATATTTCCAAAAATTGTCATCAGCCGATACATACTTTTCAAACGCGCCTCAGGCCTTAAGACAAGCGGAATGACATAGCTTAAAAGTATTAGGAAAATAAAGTATCCTACAATAAAAGCAATGTTCCAAGTCACACCGTTCCCCGCTTTGGCACTGCTTTGCCCCAGCACACCATTTACCACAAGTACCGGATTAAACACATTTACAACCAGTTTTGAAAGGTGTCCGGCAGACTCCTCTGTCATCCATCCTTTTTTATAGCAGAAAAATCCAACTGCCATCATTGCAAGCAGAACAAGCATCTGCCCAAAAACAATTCCCATACTCATTTTTAATCCCCGTTTCTATAATTGCATTAATTGTGCAATTGCATCCTGCGCAATCAGACACGTTCCGTGTTCTTTGATATGTGCAACTGCCGCTTCCGCAGCGAAATGACGGGTATCGTATTCTACTGCTGCAAAAGCAAACGGACGCAATGCCTTCTTTGAAAAATGAATAAAATCCATAATTAAATAGTATCTTTCCCCTTTTTTGTATAATGCACTCTCCGGGACGCATGTTTCTTTCAGGAAAACTTTACTAAGCCGAATTGCTTCATCCAACTTTAAAAATTCCAAAGCAAAAAGTGTCGATTTTTTAAAAATATCATCTTCCGCACTCTCTAATGCTTCCGTTGCTGTCATTGCAAAATCTTCCGGTTCCTTACATTCATGCTGTGCCGGAAGATTTCCTGCAAGCCGGTCGATAATGCTCATCATGCGATCTATCATGCTACTTTTTTCTTCTTCTGTAATACCGCCAAAAGTAAGTGTCATGCTATGATCCTGCAATAACTCTGCACGTACAATTGGTGAAGTCAGCTCTGTATCAATTTTCTCCTGCTCTGCTATTTTTTCCAGCACCACATGCATGAACTTTTGGGCATTCTCTGTATTTGCTATAATATCATCGATCTGAAATCCCAGTTCCTCTATTTCCTGTTCTGTTATTGTGCATCGGATTTGGTTCTTATTTAGTCTTTTGATTTCCATAAACGGTTCCTTCTATTCCTTATAAAATGATAGAATGATATACTTCCCCTTCAAGATTTTTCCATTCTGCTCTGTCAGCCTCTAAAATCATGTATCCATGAGCAGTCTCTTCTTTTGGAATGGAAACAGAGCCCGGATTCAGGTACAAATTTTCATCGCCAAAAGTTTCCCACGCCGGAATGTGCGTATGACCGTGCAGCAAAATGTCACCTTTCTGCAGAGGCGGCAGAGATGCCTTATGAAACCGATGTCCATGGGTTGCATAAATCATGCGGTTTCCGATAAAAAGCACCGCGTAATCCGCCAAAATCGGAAATTCCAGCACCATCTGGTCCACTTCTGTATCACAATTTCCGCGGACACATAAGATGCAGTCGCCTCTTGCATTTAACATGGTAATGACTTCCTTTGGTGCATATTCCCTTGGCAGGTCATTTCTTGGTCCATGATATAAAATATCTCCTAATAAAATTAATTTATCTGCCTGCTCTCTTTCAAAAGCATCTAATAATTCTCTACAATAATAAGCCGAACCATGAATGTCCGACGCAATCATTAATTTCATAAGATAGCTCCCTCTAAAAATTCTCCGCAACTATTGTATCATTTTTCCATTCGTTAGAAAAGATGAAAAAATTGTGATACATAAAAAGAGGGCGTTGCTTCGCAACACCCCCTTCTATAACGATACCTTACAATACATAATGATACATAAATATGAAATGACATGCACTACCCAGCATAACAAATACATGGAAGATTTCATGACTGCCAAACCATTTGTGCTTTAAATTAAAAATCGGACACTTAAGTGCATAAATCACTCCGCCTGCGGTGTAAAACAATCCGCCTGCCAAAAGCCATAGGAACGCTGCCCATGGCAATGTTGCCAGAAGTTCTCCAAAGGCGAAAACACATACCCATCCCATTGCGATATAGATTACAGAAGAAAACCACTTCGGGCAGGTCACCCAGAATGCCTTTATTAAAATGCCTGCCAGTGCGATTCCCCATACAGCTGCAAGCAGCTTATAGCCGGAATCTCCACCCAGTACAATCATGCATACCGGGGTATAAGAGCCTGCAATCAGGACAAAAATCATCATGTGATCTAATTTTTTAAAAATCTTTAATACGCGCCCTGTTACATTGAGCGAATGATACAAGGTGCTTGCTCCATATAAACTAACCATACTAAGGGCAAAAATCATCATGGCTGTTACATCAGCACTGTTTCCTGTCATACCAGCCTTTGCCAAAAGCGGCATCGCCGCAAAAACAGCCAACATCATGCCTATAAAGTGTGTAATTGCACTCCCCGGTTCTCGAATTGTAATCTGCATTTGAGTCACTCCTTTTTTGTCATTCTTCATATCACTTTTTGCAGTTTTAATAATCTCTTGATGTAGTTTTCAATACTATGTCATGCGATTATGTTACTACTATCTTTCCCAAATGTCAAATCATAACTCTAAATTTTTTATAAATTATTTTTTTCCAAACTGCCAGAATGCAACTGCACTGGCTGCTGCCACATTTAATGAATCGACTTCATGCGACATCGGAATACATACGGTATAATCGCAGTCCGCAATCGTAGTTTTAGCCAGCCCGTCACCTTCAGTCCCCAATACAACTGCCAGTTTTTCTTCTGCCATAAGTGCCGGATCATCGATATCGACTGCATCGTTGCTTAATGCCATGGCCGCCGTCTTAAAGCCCAACTTTTTCAAGGACTCCATGCCGTCCTTCGGCCACGTTCCTTCCCTAAAATAAGTCCATGGGACTTGAAAAACCGTACCCATGCTGACTCTCGCCGCCCGCCGATACAAAGGGTCACTGCAGCCGGATGTAAGCAGTACCGCATCCATATTTAATGCTGCAGCCGAGCGAAAAATTGCACCTACATTCGTAGGATTCACTACATTTTCCAAAACAGCAATACGCCGTGCTCCCGCGCAGACTTCTTCAATACCCGGCAGCTTCTTACGCTTCATGGCACAAAGGACGCCCCTTGTCATCTGAAAACCTGTCAACTGTGTCAGCACCGGCAGTTCTGCTGTATACACCGGTATATCACCGCAACGTGCAATCACCCCTGCAGCTTCACCCTCAATATGCCTTGGCTCCACCAGAAATGAAATTGCCTCATACCCGGCATTTAATGCACGCTCCACTACTTTCGGACTCTCTGTAATAAATATTCCTATATCCGGTTCATAATAATGAAGCAGCTGTGTCTCATTTAGTCGAGCGTAAATATCCAGTTCCGATGCTGTAAAATCTGTTACTTCTATGATGTTTGGCATAAAAACTCCTTCGTACTTTTCTATTTCTTTTATGGAATATTATAGAGATATGGGGTGGATGTGTCAAAGAGGTATTTAGTACAAAATTTTGATTTATTGTTTCGTATATTGAGGAAGAGAGAAAGAGACTGGTTTTTTTCTATTCGGATGTACGCATATAAGAAGTTCTATTATCTATACATGAAATTTTTTATAGTCATAACGCGTCACGGCAAAGTGACATCCGTGTCACTTGCCGTTAAAAATGGCATCCATGCCATTTTCCCGCTGACTGTGAAGTATAGATAAAGAACTTCTAATATGCTCCCAAACGAACAGAAAAAAGTCAGTCTCTTTCTCTCTTCAATATACGTAACGATAAACCAAATTTTGCAGCAAAAT